>CBDVAL010000269.1:0-3902 GCA_965371955.1 uncultured bacterium
CAGGATGTACAGGCTGTGATCCAGCGGGCGCCTGCACAGATCGGAGTCGAATGCCGCGAAATCGTCGCCGCTGGCCAGGGCCTGTGCGGTGAACGGATGGCCGAACAGCGGGCAACGGGTGTCCACGTCTGCCAGCCTCGAACGAGCCTGCAGGGAAAGGACGGGCAGGAACAGGGCCAGCAGAATGGCAAGGCATAGGCTCCGAGCTAGGCGCATGGAGAGTCCCGAAACGGATGGCGTGCGACCGTCCGTCAGTGGGCGGCCCAAGGCGGATTATAGGGAAGCCCGTTGGGGACGGCAAGTCTCGCCACCGCTACGGGGCCAGCACGTTCAGGGTGACGGCCGGTGGATCCACCCACTTGCCGTGCTCCTTGATGAGATCGATGAGGCGATCGTCGGCCTGGGCCGCCGGCACGTGCCGCGCCACCATCTCCTGCCCGACGAACAGGTTCACCTTGTCGGGCGCGCCGCCCACGTAGCCGAAGTCGGCGTCGGCCATCTCGCCCGGTCCATTGACGATGCATCCCATGATGGCGATCTTCACCCCCTTCAGGTGTCCCGTCTTCTCCTTGATGCGCTGTGTGGTGGACTCGAGGTCGAACAGTGTGCGTCCGCAGGAGGGGCAGCTGATGAACTCGGTGCGCGACAGGCGCAGACGAGTGCCTTGCAAGAGTGTGAAGCAGAGCTGCGCCGCACCTGCCGGCGCGGGTCCCTCGATACGCACCGCATCCCCTAGCCCATCGCACAGCAGACTCCCGAGAAGCGCTGCGCTTGCCAACCTGGCTTCCATGTCGCCCCGGGATGCGTACAGCAACACCAAGGGCGTCTCTTGCCGTGCCGCGTGTAGACGCGCGGCCAGCAGCCGATAGGCCCCCACCAGGGGTACGCCCGGTGCCACCCGCAGGGCGAGCAATGCCCCGGTGTCACTCCCCTGCACCAGACGGACGGCGGCATCAGCGGCCGCGAGCATCCGCTCCACCGAGGCGACCTCCATCTCCCACAGGATGGGCGTGCAAGCGGCAGCCGCCGTCTGCATCCAGGCCTCGAGAACCCGGGGATCATGCTGCGGCGAGCAGCGCAGCGTCAGGCGGTGCGCCTTGCGGGCCAACGCGCCACCCCGGGATGCGCTCCATGCCGACGGGTCCAGCCGCAGGGACAGCCGGACCGGAAGCCCCTCGGATTGCACGGTATCGAACACCTCCGGCCAGGCGTCCGCGGACCCGGCCAGGTCCCACTCGAGCAGATCCGGACGCGTCTCCTCGGGCACCCCGGCGCCGGCCAGCGCGCGTACCTGAGCGATCGCCTCCGCCGGCGTGGGGACCTGTCCTACGAGCACCTCCACCTGCGGCGGCCGATCCCCTCCCCACGCCGTACCCTGTAGCTCGACCTCGGACGAGGCCCGGCGGACATAGCGATACGGATCGCGCACTTCCGGTAGCGAGAGATCCACCGCCGTTGACCAGGCTCCCTGACGGGCGCGCTCGTGCTGGGCCGCCAGATCCCTGGCCACCGGGATCTCCGCCACGGGATCCTCCGTGAGGGAGACGCGGATGGTGTCACCGATGCCGTCCTCCAGCAACGAGCCGATACCCACCGCCGACTTGACCCGGCCGTCCTCGCCCTCGCCCGCCTCGGTAACCCCCAGATGGAACGGATAGTCCATGCCCTCATCGTCCATGCGCTCGGCCAGCAGTCGATAGGCCTGGATCATCACCATGGGATTGGAGGACTTCATGGACAGCACGAGATCGTGGAATCCGCGGTCGCGTGTGATGCGCAGGAACTCCATTGCGGACTCCACCATCCCGGCAGGTGAGTCGCCGAAGCGGTTCATGATGCGATCGGAGAGAGAGCCGTGGTTGGTCCCCACACGGATGGCGACACCCAGTTCCCGGGCCCGATCCACCAGGGGCAGGAAGCGCGCCGCGATGCGCTCGACCTCGGCGGCGTACTCGTCATCGGAGTACTCACGCTGCTCGAAGCGCTTGGAGTCGACGTAGTTGCCCGGGTTGATCCGCACCTTCTCCACATGCTCCACCGCGGCCATGGCGGCGGCGGGGCTGAAGTGGATATCGGCGACCACGGGCATGCGCACCCCGCGGCGCAGCATCTCGGCCTTGATCCCGGGCAGGTAGCCAGCATCGGCCACGGTGGGGACCGTGACCCGCACGATCTCACAACCCGCATCGGCCAGGCGCTCCATCTGTTCCACCGTGGCGTGCAGGTCGGCGGTGGCCGGCGTGGTCATGGACTGCACTCGGATGGGCTCATCACCGCCCAGGGCCACATCGCCCACATGGACGGTGCGCGTCGTACGGCGGCGCGGAAGATACGGGTGCGAACAGTATTTCACGGGTTGCGGGACCTCTTCCTGATGGCGGCCGCGGCTCGGCTCGTATTGGGCTATGATAGCGAAGCGGGACCGCCGCCGTCAGCCTCGGCTCCATCTACCGGAAATCGAACCCTACCTGCCCTGCGGGCCGTATCTAGGTGAAGAAGCGGAGGCATTCCCCCCGCACGGACGAGTTCTGTCATGAAGCTGCGCAATCAGATCATCCTGGCGTTCTTTCTGTTCTCGGTGCTGCCGCTCACCGGCGTCACATTGTACTCGTACTACAGCTCCCGCACGGCCTTCCGGCATGCGGTGGAGGCGCAAACCACCGTGCGGGCGCGCGACATGGAGCGCCGCATGGGCGAGATCACCGACGATCTGCAGCATCGCATCGAGCGCGTGAGCCACCTGCCTTACTGGAGTTCCCTGGCGCCGGGAACCGAACGGACCGAGGAGTGGGACGTGCTCATGGCGCGCCTCCAGACCGACCTCGGCAGCGCTGTAGGTCTGGTGGACCGCATCGAGTTCCACTCGGCCGAGCCCCTGGTTCCCGTGGCCGCGGGCCCCCGGGCCGGTCAGGTGGAGATCCCTCTGCCGGAAGGCGAAGCAAGTGCCCCCACGGTCGTCTATCTGCAGCTTTCCGACGTCACGGAGCTCGAGCAGGAGATCGTGGTAAAGCGCGTCGGCGACAAGTTGGTGGTGCAGCATCAGAACGTCGAGGTGTTCTCCCGCGAAGAGGGCGCGGAGGTTGCCGAGGCCGCGCCGGAGGAAAAACCGGGCATCGACCTGGGCAGCAAGGTGGAAGAGTTCAAGGGAGGCCTCCTGGCGCTGTCCCGCGAGCTCGAAAGCCGCGACCAGCGGCGTCGGGCGGGGATCGATGTTCCGGTGGCCGGACCCGGGGAGTTCGAGTTCCTGCTGGCCACCGAGATCGGCAGCGCCGTCCTGCAGGACGGGCGCAACGTGGGCACGGTGCGCGCACAGGTGAGCAGGCACGAGCTCCTGCGCCGCGTGCTTTCACGCACCAAGGGGGGCTCGGGCGAGATCCCTTTTGCCCTGGATGCCGAGGGGAATCTCTATACGCCGGATCCGGCGGATCTCTCCAAGCTGGAGCCGCTGGGCTTGCCCGAGAGGGTATCCGCCGGACGCCTGGCCGCTGACGACGAGGCGGACCCCGACTGGGTGACGGTGTTGCAGACCGACGAGTCCAGTCGCTTGACCTTCGGCATCGCCAGCCCGGTAGGTGACTCGATGGACAAGATGCGCACTACTGCCGCCACCAACCTGGCCGTCGGGCTGGCGCTGGTGGGACTGGCACTGGGAGGGATCGTGCCGCTGTCCTCGCGGATGACACGCAAGCTGGACCAGCTGACCCTGGGGGCGGAGCGGCTTGGAGCCGGCGATCTGGAGGCGCAGGTGCCGCTGCGCGGGCGCGACGAGTTCGGCAAGCTCGCGGGGACGTTCAACCGCATGGCGCGGCAACTGGGCGAGCACCAGCGCCGGCTGGTGGTGCAGGAGCGCTTGGCCCGCGAACTGGAGCTGTGCCGGCAGATCCAGAACGAACTGCTGCCTC
>CBDVAL010000270.1:0-3883 GCA_965371955.1 uncultured bacterium
GGGGGTTGCGGCCGATCTCCGCGTGGTCGCCGTTGCGCCTGGACGCCAGGACATGGCGCCCCAGCAGATAGGTGATCCAGACCGCCAGCAGCCCCGCCAGCGCCGGCCCGGCACGGGCGCCCAGCTCGCCCACGCCGAAGATGCTGTAGCCCACCAGGGCAGTCCAGTAATAGAGGATGGGCTTGTCGAACCAGCGCTCGTCGTCCAGCGTGGTGATGACCCAGTCGCCGCTGCGCAGCATCTCGCGGGCCGCCTGGGCATTCTTGGGTTCGTCCTTGCCCAGGAAGGCGATGTCGGCCAGGCGCAGGCCGTAGAGCAGGGCGCACAGGGCAAGCACCAGGACAATCCAGCGGTGGCCCGCGGACCCGGTGTGGCTGCTGCCGCTCACGGGGCGGCGGCCCAGCGGTCGTGCCACAGCTGGAACATGAGCAGGGTGAACAGCGGTTTCCTGTGGTTCGCCTTGCGCTCCAGATGCTGGTGCAGCAGGGCCTGCACCGCCGCCGGCTCGAACAGCCCCTGGCGGCGAATCCGTTCGGGGGCCAGCAGGTCCGCGGCCATCTCGCGCAGCGGGCCGCGCAGCCACGATGCCACCGGGATGGCGAAGCCGCGCTTGGGCCGCTGCACGATGCTCGCCGGCAGCAGGCGCCCGGCCAGCTTCTTGAACAGCACCTTGCCCCGCCTGCCGCGCAGCTTCCACTCCGACGGTAACGCGGTGGCGAACTCCACCACGGTGTGATCCAGCAGCGGCACGCGCACCTCCAGCGAGTGCGCCATGCTGGCGCGATCCACCTTGGCGAGAATGTCGTCCTGGAGATAGGTGCGCATGTCCAGGTGCAGGAACCGGCCGAGGGAATCGTCGGTATCGCACTCGTCCCAGATCTGCCGCGCGCTGGAGAGCTCGTCGTCGTCCTCCAGCTCCCGGCGCAGCTCGGACGACAGCAGCCGGCGCTTGTCGTCGGCCAGCAGCGAGCCCATCCAGGTGACGTGCCGCTCGAGCGGCGGCAAGGCCGCCGCTGCGACGAAGCGGTTCGCCGCGAAGTCCAGCGACAGATAGCGATCCGAGACCGGCAAGGCGCGTACCAGCGGTTCCAGGACCGCCCGGCGCAACGTGCCCGGCAGCCGCCTGTACCAGTCCGCGGTGCGGTGCGCGCGGTAGGTGGGGTAGCCGGCAAACAGCTCGTCGCCGCCGTCGCCGGAGAGTGCCACGGTGACGCGCTCGCGTGTGAAGCGCGACAGCAGGAACGTGGGCAGGATGGAAGCGTCGCCCAGCGGTTCGTCGAGGAAGTCGGCCACCTGCGGGATCAGGTCCAGCATCTCCCGGCCGCGGAAGATCTTCTCGTGGTGCTCGGTGCCCAGGTGGCGCGCCGCCTGCCGGGCGTGCGGCGACTCATCATAGGAACTCTCGTGAAAGCCGATGCTGAACGTCTGCACCGGGCGCGGTGAGTGGCGCTGCATCAATGCCACCACGGTGGACGAGTCCACGCCGCCGGAGAGAAACGCTCCCAGCGGGACGTCGCTCACCAGGCGGCGGCGGACGGCGCCCTCCACGCGCGACTCCAGCTCTTGCAGTGCCTCCTCCCGGCTGGTGGGCACGCCCGTACCGGTGAAGCGAATGCGCCACCAGCGCTCCACACGGACTCCCCCGTCGTCGAGCAGCAAGCGGTGTCCCGGCGGCAGCTTGCGCATGCCGCGCAGGATGGTATGCGGTGCCGGCAGATACTCGTGGGTGAGGTAGCGCGACAGGCCCACCGGGTCCAGCTCCGCGACGGCATCCGGGTGGGGGAGCAGGGCCTTGAGCTCGGAGGCGAACACCAGCGAGGTGGGACCGTCCATCCAGTGCAGCGGCTTGATGCCCAACCGATCCCGGGCCAGCAGCAGGCGGTGGCGCGTGGCATCCCACAGCGCCAGGGCAAACATGCCGTTGAAGCGAAGCAGGCAGTCGGCGCCGTCCTCCTCGTACTGATGGACGATGACCTCGGTGTCGCAGCGCGTGCGGAAGGTGTGGCCCCGGGCCTCCAGCTCCCGTCGCAGCTCGCGGAAGTTGTAGATCTCGCCGTTGAACACCACGGCCACCGTGCGGTCCTCGTTGTACAGGGGCTGCGCGCCGCCCTCCGGGTCCAGCACCTGCAGGCGGCGCACGGCCAGGCCCACCGGACCTTCACACAGGTAGCCGTCGTCGTCCGGGCCGCGATGGCGCAAGGTCTCCGCCATCCGGGCCAGCAGGCCGGCATCCGCCGGTCGAGATCGATCCCGATGGACGTAGCCGGCGATGCCGCACATATTAGCGGTCGTCCGTGTCCTGGGAGAGGATCTCGCGCACGAAGTAGGTGGTCTTCTTCTGCGACTCGTAGTAGGTCCGGATGGAGATCTCGGCCAGCAGGCCGATGAGGATGCTCTGCGTGCCCAGCAGGAACAGGAACACCGCCAGGAGGATCACCGGGTTGTCGTGCACCCAGGTGCCCTTGACGATCTTCTCCCACAGGGTCCACAGGCCGCTGAGAATGCCCAGAGTGCACAGCACCATGCCGGCGCCGCCGAAGGCGTAGATGGGGCTGGTGCCGTACGAGCCCAGGAACTTCACCGTCAGCAGATCCAGGCTGACCTTGAAGACGCGGAATATGCCGTACTTGGAGTGGCCGTGCCGCCGTGGGCGGTGGTTGACCTCGACCTCCAGGACGCGCGCCCCCACCCACGAGGCGTACACCGGGATGAAACGGTGCATCTCCCCATAGAGCTTGACGTTGCGGATCACGTCGCGGCGATAGGCCTTGAGGGTGCAGCCGTAATCATGGATGCGCACCTTGGTGAGCCGGCCGATGAACCAGTTGGCCACCAGCGACGGCAGGCGGCGGGTGAGGAAGGCCTCGCTGCGCCTGCGCCGCCAGCCGCTGACCACGTCATATCCCTGCTCCACCAGCTCCAGCAATCTCGGGATGTCGTGCGGATCGTTCTGCAGGTCGCCGTCCATGGGGACCATGATCTGGCCCCGCGCGTGGTCAAAGCCGGCGGACAGCGCCGCCGTCTGGCCGAAGTTGCGCCGGAAGATCACGCTGCGCGCACGCGCGTCCGACTGTGAAAGTTGCCGCAGGACGTCATGGGTCCCGTCGGTGGAGCCGTCGTCGATGAAGATCACCTCCCAGCTCCGGTCCTGTTGCTCCAGGACCTCCCGCAGCTCGTCGTACAGCAACCGTATGTTCTCCACCTCGTTGAACACCGGCACGATCACCGAGATGTAGGGGACCACGGCTGCCTGCGAGGAAGGCGGTTCCGGTCGGGACTGCGGTGGCTGGACGATGGGCATCTGGGGCCTGTTCCGGGTGATTGACGCGGGAGACCGGTCCTTCAGTCTATGCCCGGTGCGGTTCTCACACAAGTGCCGGCGGGTTTGACTCGCCCCCGAGCGCTGCGCTACGATTCGGCGCTTTCTTGGGTGCTGGGTGACCGGCCGGCTTGTTCTCAGGCGCCGGCGCGGCGAGGGAAGCCAACCATGTCAGGAGAACGCAACAAGGCGCTGGGTTACGTGCGCCTCATCCTGCTCTACCTGCTCATCGGTTTTCTGGCCTGGAGATCCCAGCCGACCAAGACCACGTTCCTCATCGGCCTGGTGCTGGCGGTCCTCGGCGAGGCGGTGCGCTTCTGGGCCGCCGGTCACCTGCTCAAGTCACGCGAGCTGGTGACTTCCGGCCCCTACGCGTACACACAGAATCCGCTCTACCTCGGGCGCATCTTCATCTACTCCGGTTTCTGCATCATGGCCCGACTGGACCTCTACCTGAACCTGGTGGTGCTGGTGGTCGGCATGGGCGTCTTCTCCTTCTACTACATCCCGCGGAAGGTCCGCGTGGAGGGTGCACGCCTGGCCCGCCTGCACGGCGAGGCGTGG
>CBDVAL010000271.1:0-3783 GCA_965371955.1 uncultured bacterium
GTTGCGGAACAACTGGTTGGGCAATCCGTTGCGATTGTCACGCGCCAACCGCGGCAGCTCTCCTGCCAGGTAGTCGCCGAAGTTGCCGATGTACAGATCCAGCAGACCATCCACATCGAAGTCCAGCGCAGTGGCCGGCCCCGCGACGAGTCCCTGCCCGCCCAGCCGGGCAACCTCGCTGACATCCTGGAAGCGCATCCCCCCGAGGTTGCGATAGACGCGGTGGTTCTCGTTCACCAGAGTGATGACGATGTCCTGTTTGCCGTCGTTGTCCAGATCGACGATCAGGGGTTGACGCGCCTCCGCCGGCAGGCCGTCGCGGCCGATGACCCGGATCCCCGCCGCCTCGGTGACATCCTCGAAATGACCTTCACCGTCGTTGCGCAGCAGCGCAACGCCTGAGCCTCCAAGCAGCAGCAGATCCGCGAACCCGTCGCCATCCACATCCTCGGCGGCAATGCCGCCGCCGGAGAAGCTCGGTGGGCTCACCTCGCGGCTGCGCCGCAGGCGGTTGAGCCAGTCGGCGCTGCGGTGGTGGAACGACAGACCCACCTGCGCCGTGACGTCGGTGAAGAAGCTGCCTTCGTCCGGATCCCGGGAGCCGGACGAGGACACCAGGCCCGGATCGGCACGGGCCACTGGAGCGGCCTTCTCGTTCAGGTGCGCCTGCCTGCGGATCCTCTCCGCCGCCTGGCGCAGCTGGGCGGGCTCCAGGCTGGTGACCTCCTGCTGCCGCGCCAGTTCCCCGCTGAGGCGCAGCAACAGCACACCGTACTGCGCGATGCCCTCGGCGAGGGCCTCGGCGGCGAACGGATCCGGCTCCGGCTCCGGGTGCAAGCCGTCCTCGAGGGCACGCCGGATGACGCGCCAGTGCAGGCCGAAGTCACGGAACGAGTCCATGTCGTATGACTCGATGGTCTGCCGCGACTCCGGCGGCAGACGCGGGAAGAACAGCGCATCCTCGAAGACGTTGACCTCATGCGGCGTCAGGCGCTGCAGCTCCTGCGCGACATCCTCCAGCCGGATGAGCGGATGACCAGCGCGGCGCGCGGCATCCTCCGACGCACCCAGCAGCTGCGCGACGAAGCGCCCGAGCTGTCCATCGATCTCCGCCTGCAGCCGGACGCGCGGTTCGCCGTCTTCCGGGATGGGATAGCGCGCAAAGTAGTGGCGCACGTTGGCCAGAAACAACCCCTCGGCGTCGCCCGGAACCGCGTTGTAGACCTCATAGGAGGCGATCTTCCCATCGACGATGCCGCGGAAGATCCCGGTGGCGGCCGGGCCGGCCAGTTCCAGGGTGGCGGCCGGTGTGGTGGCGACACCCGGCACCTGCCGCCAGGCCCGGGCCAGGATCGCGCCGGAGATCTCGCGCTCCCCGGCCTCGCGGGCCAGACGGTCCGCCAGGTGCAACGCCGACAGGGTGAGCACATCCAGCCGCGAACGCAACAGGTCGAAGGCCGCCTCGTCGGCGGGCAACAGCCCGGGCCCGTCCAGCAGCAGCGATTCCTGCCGCACCGCCAGAATGGCGCGCAACGAATAGGCCACCGAGGCGTAGTGGTCGAGATCGCGCTGTTCCAGATGAACCGTCTGGCCGCCGGCGAGTTCCACGTCCAGGCCGTCCGCAGCCGGCCGGCCGGCCGCGGGCAGAAGAGACTCGATCCGCCGCTCCGATACGGTGGTCTCGCCTGCGTGGCGCGCCTCCGCCGAAGCCTCCTGCCAGCGCTGGTGCACCCACAGCTTCTGCAGGCGGATATTCTCCAGGCGTGCATCCTCCCCCAGGGGGGTGCCGGCGATGAAGTCCTCCAGCCGATCGGCAGTTGCCTTGCACTTGGCATCGGAGGCAGACTCCAGAGCCTGGATCTCGTCGAGGATGAGCACCGCCGAACCATCCGGCTCCTGCCGCGGTTGCCCGCCGGCGACGATGGACGGGATCAGCGACACCAGCACCATCACCGCCTTCACGACCCACCGGGGTGCAACATCACGAAGGCTCTGACTGGTGGCTTCCTGCATGGCAAACTCCAGGGGTCCCGGCGGTCGGAGGGGGTTATTCTCCTGGTCGCCAGGCCAAACTGCAAGGACCCCGCGTGAGCAGCACCGAATTGTGAGACAATTCCCCGAGATCATCGGAGAGCACATGGCCACGAAACGCGTCGAGGATCTGAACCTCCACAACATCGTCAATCACCAGTTCCAGTGCGCCGCGCAGCACCTGAAGTACCCCGGCGGTCTCCTGGAACAGATCCGCGCATGCAACGCCGTCTACTTCGTGCAGTTTCCGGTGAAGTTCGGCAAGAAGTACCGCATCTTCCACGGCTGGCGTGCCGAGCACAGCCAGCATCGCAAGCCGCTGAAGGGCGGCGTCCGCTACAGCCAGATGGTCACCCAGGAGGAGATCATGGCCCTGGCTGCGCTCATGACCTACAAGTGCGCCCTGACCAACGTGCCGTTCGGCGGCTCCAAGGGCGGCGTCCACCTGCGTCCGCGGGACTACGGGCCCGAGCAGATGGAGGCCATCACGCGCCGTTACACTGCGGAGTTGATCAAGAAGAACTTCATCGGCCCCGGGATCAACGTTCCCGCGCCGGACTACGGCACCGGCGCGCGGGAGATGGCCTGGATGGCCGACACCTACGACGCCTTCCACCCCGGCGGCCTGGACAACATGGCATGCGTCACCGGCAAGCCGCTGAGTCAGGGCGGCATCGCCGGGCGGCACGAGGCCACCGGACGCGGCGTGGTCTATGGCCTGCGCGAGCTGTTCCGCCATCCCGGGCTGCTGAAGAAGGCCGGCCTGTCCGGGTCGCTGGAGGGCAAGCGCGTCGCCATTCAGGGTTTCGGCAACGTCGGCTACCACGTGGCGCGCTTCCTCTGGGAGGAGGACGGTGCCCGCGTCGTGGCCGTTGGCGAATGGGACGGTACCGTGTATCAACCGGACGGCCTCGATGTGGCTGCGCTGAAGCGCCACTGGGATCGTACGGGCTCGCTGCGCAACTTCCGCGGGGCGCGCACCCTTCCCAAGGGCAGCGACTGTCTGGAGGTGGCGTGCGACTTGCTGGTGCCCGCCGCGCTGGAGAACCAGATCCACCGCGGCAACATGAAGAAGATCCGCACCCGGGTCCTGGCCGAGGCCGCCAATGGCCCCACCACGCCGGACGCCGAGGCACACCTGCTGTCCCAAGGGGTGCTGGTGCTTCCGGACCTGTTCCTCAATGCCGGCGGCGTCACCGTGTCGTACTTCGAATGGGGCAAGAACCTGCATCACATGCGCTTCGGCCGGCTGGAGAAACGCCTTGACAGCCACCGGACGGATCTGCTGCTGAAATCCACCGAGGACCTGGCGGGCCGGCGCTTCCCCGCCGCCGTTCGCGACGCCCTGGTGCGCGGCGCCAGCGAGCGAGACCTGGTGAACTCGGGCCTCGAGGAGACCATGATCACCGCCTTCGGCGAGATCCTCGACGTCCAGCGGCGGCGGCGCAAGGTGCAGGACCTGCGCACCGCCGCCTACATCGTCGCCATCGACAAGATCGCCAAGACCTATCTGGAGCTGGGCATCTTCCCCTGATGTCCGTTGCCGAGATCGACTGGGGCCTGTTCGGGCTGTGGTACGTGGTCTTCCTGTTCTCACTCACCGTCCATGAGGGATCGCACGCCCTCGCAGCGCACTGGGGCGGCGATGACACCGCCTACGAGGGCGGACAGGTCACGCTGAACCCGTTGCCGCACATGCAGCGCGAGCCCATGGGCACGTTGATGGTCCCCGTGCTGTCCTACGTGTTCATG
>CBDVAL010000272.1:0-3768 GCA_965371955.1 uncultured bacterium
GGGTGACCAGCCCCGCGGTGTTCAGGTCCAGAAGCGGCGCATCGCCGGAGACCTCGATGTGCTCCTCCAGGGCCGGGGGCAGCGTGAAATTCACCACCAGGGTGGTTTGCAGGCTCAGCTCAGCATCACGCCGGATGCCGCGGCCGTAGCCGGGCAGTTCCGCGGACACCTGGTAGGAGCCCGGGCGCAACAGGGCGAGCTGGTAGGTGCCGTCGGGGCCGGTGAGTGCCTCGCGCGCGAAGCTGGTCGCCGTCTCCATCGCCACGATGCGCACCCCGGGAATGCCCTGGTCGGAGAGATCGGTCACCTTGCCGCGGATGGTGGACGAGACCGTCTGGCCCGCAGCCGGCGCCACGCAGGCGAGCAGAACCGTCAGCGCAGCCCAGGGTCTGGGCCGGAACTTGCGAGAAGTCGCTATCACTCGGTTTCTAAAGACCGTAGTGCCCCAGGGGGCCTCGTTGTCCACCTGCCCCCTCGGCCACCACCAGGAAGTACTCGAAGGCGGGGTTGCCGTTGAACAGCGTGGAGGTTCCGGTATTTGCGATCAAGGAGAAGTTGCCGGCGGCCGAGGGGTCGTTGGCCCCCAGCAGCACATAGTGATCGAAGCAAGGGTCGGCCACGACGGCATCCCAGGTGAAGTCCTGCGTTCCGCCGCCCGCGTGTGCCACCGCCAGATTAACCACTTCCGTGGTGGGAGTGCAACCTGGATTCACAGTGGTCCCCGAGACCTCCTGGGGATAGGTGAACAGGGTGCCCAGGTCGTCCGTCCCGGACGCGGTCAACGGGAACAGCAGCGACTCGTACTCCACCGTGGGGAACCCATCGTGCTCGGTGAAGGTGTCCAGCAGGGTGACGGTGAAGAAGTAGGTCTGGCCCGGGAGGAGGCCGCTGATGGTCGCGCTGGTGGGCGGCGAGCCCGCGCCGAAGGAGACCTGCCCGGGATGCGTATCCGAGTTGCCGGCGTAGGTGGACACGTTGCCCGAGTCGGTGTCCCAGTAGATCTTGGCCCGGTCGATGAAGCCGAACTGGTTGCCCGGATTCCACGAGATGGTCACGCTGTCGGGGCCCACGGAGTCCACCTGCGTGCTGAGGGGCGGGAACAGGCCGAAGCGCACCCGGGTCTCGTTGATGGTGGACCAGCTGGTGTCATCGAGGGCCTCCACCGGCCCGTTGATCTGGACCACGGTGCCCAGGTTGGGAACGACGAACAGAACCACGGGTTGAAGGACGGTCTGCGGAGGGAAAAAGCCGCAGCCGCCGGTTGCGAAGAAGACCAGGAAATCGGCCACCTGCCGCGCCACCAACACATCGAACCAGTGGCCTGAGGGTAGCTTCACCGAGCCCTCGGACAGGATCTCCGTGGTGAAGCCGCCCAGTGTCTTTAGCTCCGCCGGGGTAAGACCCCCCACCGGCACGCCGCAGAACTGGTTGAACAGGTTGATCGTGCAGGCGAAGGGGGTTCCCTGCCACGAGTCCGCCAGCTGCATGTAGCGCCGCGCCCCGTCGGGGTGCCGGAACTGCCATTGCGCCACCTGGCCACGCAGCAAGCCGTTCACGTCCAGCTGGCCGTCATAGCAGAACCGACTCTCGCCGGTTCTCAGGGCCCGGCTGGAGCTACCCTCGTTCTGGGCCCCGCCCCGCAGCCAGATGGTCTCGCCGCACACGCCGCCGCCGGTGCACTCGGTCCCGGTGGGGCAGGCCGTGCCCTCGTTGGAGCCGCCGAAGCAGGTGGCCTGCCTCTCCTGCGCTGCTGTGATGGTGTTGGGCAGGCAGGTGCCCGCCGCACAGACGCCGGCCGGGAGGATGCATGACACCCCGTTGCTGTCGCCGGGGTTGGGTCCCTCGCAGGTTCCCGCGTTCAGGTTCTCCTGGCGGCTCAAGAAGTCATTACCCGGCAGGCTGTAGCCGCAACGCGCTGCGTTGCAACTCCCGCCCAGATCCGGGTCGCAGCTCCCGCCGCCGGGGCAGGACAGGGGATCGGAGGCATCGCACGACAGCCCATTGTCACTGCCCCCGTTGCACACACGGATGGGTACGGTGGTCTCCGCCACCCTGGAGGCCGCCGGGAACGCCGTGTCCACCCCGCTGAAGTCCCAGGAGGTGTCCGCGAGAAGAGCGCCGCCGCTGGCATGGCCGTCCAGCTGGCTCAGCGGCTCGGTCACGTTGGGATCCGGCTCGGGGACCACGTCGAAGGAGTAATGGATGCCGCGGTAGATCTCCAGGGCCATCTCGTCGTTGTGCACGCGAATCCCCGTGGGCGGGGCTGCCGCCTCGAGCTGCAGCACCAGGCTGGCCTGCTGGAAGTGGGGGGCGTCGCTGCCTGCGGGCCCGCGCACCACCGCCAGCGTGATCCGGCCCGCCCCCAGCCAGCGGTATTGCACCGCGCTCTTGCCGTCCTTCAGCTCGACCCGCTCGCGCTGCAGGATCGCCGGGAACTCGCCGGCGCGCAGCGTCAGCTTGCCCGCTCGCACCACCTCGCGGGAGAGCACGAGGACACCCTCACTCACGGGGTCACCGGGTTGCGAGACCATCGGCTTTCCGGTCACCGCGCGCAAGTCCCAGGCGCCGGATCCGAGGAACGAGGCGTCCATGGCGAAGCCGGTTCTCGGGCCGGAGGAGCGCGAATAGGCGTGTGTCGTTCGCTCGCCGCCGGCGGCCAGGGACGTCAGGGCGCCGGCGACGAGAAAGATCACCAGGAGTGCAGCCCAGCAATAGTTCTTCAAAGGATCTCCCCGCTCCTGCCAACGGAGCTACTAACGGTCCGCCCGTGGCGGGGGCGGCTCCGTTGCGCTGTAGATTTTCTGAAGCTCTTCGATGGCTTCCGGCTCCACTGCCTCGAACCGCTGGATGCGCAAGGTCGCCAGCAAATCGGCGGCTTCGGGAGCCGTGCTCAATCCATCCAGAACCCTTCCCAGTTGTTGTACGTCAGCCTCGGTTGCCCCGGCCCGACTCACCAGCACGGCCGCCGGCATCCAACCCGACTCCGCCAGCAACACGAGATCCGCAGCAGCCGGCAGTGAGGCAAGCGCGCGGCGCTGTCCTTCATCCAGCAGTACGACCACCTTCTCGCCGCGTGCAGCGCGCCGGACCGCGGACAACGGCCGCGACGTCGGGCGGAAGCGATCATCCGCCACCGGGTGCTTGCCGCCCAGGACCAACGTTCTCACGAACTCCGGATCATAGGCCGCGTCTCCCTCGATGGTGACGTCGGATAGCCAGTCGAGGGATGAGCCGGCCGGGCCGTACAGGCTGTAGCGCTGTGCCTCCACACCGGCCAGCACTGCCGCCCGAAGGGGCGCCCAGTCGAGGGATTCATGGTATCGGAGATGGACCGGGATGGGAACCAGAACGAACCCCGGGTCCAGCTCCTTAATGGCTCGCAGCCCGTCGTCCTCCGTGTTGCGGTAGATGGCGGAGATGGAACCCCGGGGCCAGCCGGCGGCCTGCTCCACAAGGCGCGCGAACTCCTCCAGGGCCCCCGCAGCCTGCTCGGGCGAGCCCGGGGCGTACGGGGCCCAGAACAGGATGTCGCGCTCCGCCGCCGGCGATCCCGAGGGCGCCAGCACCAGCAACAGCAAGCACGCCCGGGCCCATCCCCGGGCTCGCCACCCGCGGACGGGAACCACCGGCGCGCGCCCGTTCATGACGGAGCCCCGCGATGAGCCGGCAGCAGGCGCAGCAGACAGGGCAACAGCAGCGTGGAGGTGATCAGACAGGAGGCCACGCCGGAGAACAGGATCAGCCCCATGCTGGCCATGCCGCGGTGGC
>CBDVAL010000273.1:0-3745 GCA_965371955.1 uncultured bacterium
TGCCTGGGAGCCCTGTTCCTGGACGGCGGCCGGTTCCGGACGGCGGCGCTGGAGCAGGCGGTGGAGCGCATGAGCCGGGGCTATCCGGGCTTCTACTTCGGGCGCTATGATCTGCGCGCGCCCACGGAGGAGGACTTTCGCCAGGGTCGCAACCTGAAGATCATCGAGCTCAACGGTGTGACCTCCGAGTCCACCGACATCTATGACCCGAAGAACAGCCTGTTGGCCGCCTACCAGGTGCTGTTCCGCCAGTGGCGGCTGGCGTTCGAGATCGGCGTGGCCAATCGGCGCGCCGGCGTTCGTCCCACCGGCGTGGTCAGGCTGCTGCGGCTGCTTTTTCAATGATCCGTTTCCGGGAGATCGATTCATGAAAGCACGTTCGGTTGTTGTTACCTTGGCCTTGCTCTTCCTGGGCCTGGCCCCTGCCTTTGCCCAGATACCCTCCACCGACATCTTCCTGCTCAAGGTGGATGGCGACGAGGTGGGCTCGCTCCGGCGTGTCACGGATCGCGATGGATACGACAACCAGCCGCAGTTCCTGCCGGATGGCACGAGCCTGGTCTACAGCTCCCTGCGCCATGGGGGCACGGACATCTACCTCTACGACGTGACCACCGGCGCTACCCGCGTGGTGGTGCAAACGCCGGAGAGCGAGTACTCGCCGACTCCCGTTCCGGGCCGCAACGCCATCTCGGTGGTGCGCGACTACGGCGACCTCAAGCAGCAGTTGTGGAGCTTTCCGCTGGATGGCGACGAGCCGGAGTTGCTCCTCCCGGACGTCAACCCGGTGGGCTACCACGCGTGGGTGGACGGCGAGAACGTGATCCTGTTCGTCCTCGGCGAGCCGGCCACCTTGCAAGGGGCCCGGGTGGGAGCGGGGGAGGGGAAGGTCCTGGCGGAATCCCCGGGCCGCGCTCTGGCCCGCGTCCCGGGCAGCAGGGACGAGATGAGCTTCCTGGACCAGTCCGGCGAGACGTGGTGGATCACGGCCATCGATCCACGCACAGGTGCCACGCGGCGGCTGGCCGAGGCCCTCGACGGCCGCGAGGACTACGCGTGGTCGCCCGACGGCACGCTGTGGATGGGCGACGACAGCCGGCTGTACCGCCGCCTGCAAGACGGAGACGCCTGGCAGCAGGTGGCGGATCTCGACGCGCAGGGGATTCACGGCATCACCCGCCTGGCCTTCTCGCCCGACGGCAACAGCCTGGCGCTGGTGGCGACGCGCCCACCGGCCGATCTCGCCGCCGCCTACCGCGCGGAGGCCGGGCAGATCCTCGGCGCCAGCCTCACGGACGTGGAGGGCTGGGAGAAGCTCACCTACCTGGCCACCGTCATCGGCCATCGTCTGAGCGGCTCGAAGGCGCTGGAGACCGCCATCGACTGGGCCGCCGGGCTCATGGAAGAGGAGGGGCTGACCGTGCGCAAGCAGCCGGTGATGGTGCCGCACTGGGTGCGCGGGGACGAGAGCGCCCGGCTGGTATCGCCGGTGCAGCGACCCCTGCCCATCCTCGGCCTGGGCCGCAGCGTGGGCACTCCTCCCGGTGGCATCACGGCGCCGGTGGTGGTGGTGGGCAGCTTCGAGGAGCTGGAGGAGCTGGGGCGGGAGAACGTGGAGGGCAAGATCGTCCTGTTTGCCGTGGAGTGGCGCGGTTACGGCTATACCGTGGGCTTCCGCGGCCGCGGTCCGTCCCGGGCAGCTGCGCTCGGTGCGGTGGCGGCGCTCACGCGCTCCGCCACGGGACGGAGCCTGTCCACGCCGCATACCGGTGCCCTGCGCTACGACGAGGAGCAGCCGCAGATCCCCGCCGCCGCGGTGACGGTTGAGGATGCCGCCTGGATGCGGCATGCGGCCGAGCGCGGACAGGAGGTCACGGTGCACCTCGAGATGGAGGCGCACACGTTGCCTGATGCGCAGTCGTACAACCTCATCGCCGAGATCCCCGGCGCCGAGCGTCCCGAGGAAGTGGTTCTCCTGGGAGGGCACTACGATTCCTGGGACGTGGGCCAGGGTGTGCACGACGATGGTGCTGCCTGCATCGCCGCCTGGCAGGCGCTGCGGATCATCCGTCAGCTCGGCCTGCAGCCCCGGCGTACCCTGCGCGTGGTGCTGTGGACCAACGAGGAGAATGGTCTGCGTGGCGCCAAGGACTACCACGCAGCGCTGAGCGAACGGGAGCTCGCCGACCACGTGGCCGCCGTGGAGATGGATGGCGGCATGGAGCGCCCCATCGGCATGGGCTTCGGCCTCGCCGGTGTCGACGCGGAGGCCGAAGAGCGTGACCCCACCTACGAAACGGCGCTGCGCAAGCTGGAACAGATCGGCGAGCTGCTGGCTCCCATGGATGCGTCCGAGGTGAGCCGCGGCGGTGGCGGAGCCGACATCGGGCCGCTCATGCGCTCCGGAGTGCCGGGTCTCGGTGTCCACACGGTGGGTGAACATTACTTCGACTGGCACCACAGCCACGCCGACACGCTGGACAAGGTGAACCTGCAGGACTTCCGCAAGTCCACCGCGCTGCTCGGCATCTTCGGCTACATCCTCGCCGACATGCCGGAGCGGCTGGTGCCGCGCGGCTGGACGCCGCCCGCGCCGGCCGACGGCGAGCCTTAGACAAGGGGTAGACTTCTCAGTTCAGCCGGCGCTCGCACTGGAAGCGCGCGCCCAACCTCGTTTGCCCAGGCGCTAGTGCAGGCCCAGGGGAGCCTCGCCGCGGCAGGAAGCCAGGTCGCCGTGCTCGCCACGCCGGTGGTGGAAACGGCACAGGCAGGTGCGGTTCGACAGGGCGTTGCTGCCGCCCTGGGAGCGGTAGACCACGTGATGGTCCTCCAGGTTGCGGCGCGAACTGCACCCCGGTGCGGTGCAACGCCATCCATCGCGTACATACACCCTGTCGCCTGCACGCCTCGGCATGGCCTGCGGGTCGTCCCATACGTGGACGAACTCGTCCAGCAGCACGAGCAGTGTTGAATTGACCACTTCCAAGTCACTTAAATCACAGTAGAGACGGGTCCTTGTGAGAAACGGAAATGGAGATGGCCGTGCTGCCGTCCGTGGACGGGATCATCAAGGCCATCCATGAGGCCGCGGCCTGCTAGCTTCGCTAACGCTGGGCTGTGCTCGCATTCGCGCACGCGGTGGTGCCGGTGTTCGCATGCGCACGGTATCGCGCCACCTGCGTCGGGCCACCTCCGCACACAACACCTGTGGATCCGGTGGCTTGCGAGTCTTGTGCCACTCTGGCACGGGAACGGCTCTTGTGCCCTCCCATGGCGGAGCCTCACCAGGGATCCTCAGGCGCCCCAGTTGCCACCGGCCGCTACCGCCGGCGTGAGCCCGAGAGCACCGTGCTCCATCAGGTCGTGCGCGAGCAGCTCGAGACATTCCTGGTCCGCCGCGAGGAACGGGGGCATCCCGTGCCCCGGTTCATCGAGCGCGAGCTGCGCGCCTTCCTCGAGTGCGGCATCCTCGCCCATGGGTTCGTGCGCGTGCACTGCGATGCCTGCGGCAAGGATCGTGCCGTCGCGTTCAGCTGCAAGGGGCGTGGCTTCTGCAGCTCATGCGGCGGGCGTCGGATGGCCGACACCGCCGCCTGGCTCGTCGACCGTGTCCTTCCCGAGGTCCCTGTCCGGCAATGGGTGCTCACGGTGCCCTTCCCCCTGCGTTTCCGCATGGCCTACGATGCCCCGTTCACATCCGAGATGCTGCGGATCTTCGTGCGGACGGTGTTTTCATCCCTTCGCC
>CBDVAL010000274.1:0-3740 GCA_965371955.1 uncultured bacterium
GTGATCGCCGCCCAGGGACAGCACAAACCCTCCGGCCGGCAGGTCCTCCAGACGGTGTCGCGCCGCGTCCAGGTAGGCGCGCGCTGCCACCGGCTCTCCGTCGTCGTTCATGGCTTGCACATCACCGAAATCCCGCAGCCGCAGGCCGCGCAGGTTCCGGCCGCGGCGGGTGATGGGATCCGACGTCCGCGAGATCTGCCGCAGGCGTTCCGGAGCGCCGGCAGCGCCGGCGCGGAAGCCCACGCCGCCGTCGTACGGCAGGCCCAGGATCGAGACGTCCGGCTGCTCGCAGGAATCATCATGCAGGTCGAACCAGGGCCGGCGGTCTCTCATCTCAAGGCTCCGTGCGCCGGGCGGTCTCCTCAGCGCGGATACTGAGCTCGTTCACGTAGGCAGCCAGGTTCTGCAGCGCCCGGCCGCGGATGTTGGGAAAGCGGGGCATACGGCCGTGGCCCTCCATCACTTGCTTCTTCACCTCATCGATGGGCTCGCCGACGCCGGCCAGGAGAGGACCGATGGCGCTGCCTCCCAGGCCGCGCTCGCCGTGACAGCGGGCACATGCCTCGCGGAAGATCACCACGGGATTGTCGGTGGTGGGCATGTAATCATCCACGCCGCCCAGCATGGAGAGGATCACCAGGACCGCGATGAAGCCCATGACCAGCAGTGCGGTGAGCACCGACAGGGTTTTCCTGGAGACCATGCTCCGCTCCCGAGAGAAGGCCCTATTGTGGGAGAACCCGGCGGGCGGATCAACCGAGCGGCGGGCGCGCGAACCAGGGTAGCACGACGGCTTTGACGGGCCTCTGGAAGTGGTTTCGTACCGCTCCTAGGGACCGTGCTTGGCGGGCAGCTGGAGGATCAGCCGCGCCTGCTGCGAGCGCAGGGTGCGGATTTCCTTGTCCAGCCGTTCCGCCTGCTCGCGCATCTCCAGCACACGGCGCGGGAACGAAGTGGTGGCGGCAGTCTTCTCTATCACCGACAACCGCTCCTTGAGAGCACCGAGTTCCTCGGCGAGCTCGAGGATGCGCAGCCGCATCAGCGTCTCGCGATCGGGCAGCGGTACCGGGGCGTCGGTGGGTCCTTCCAGGGGGCAGTTCGTGGCGCCGGGTTCCTGGACACCCATGTAGGGCTTCCGGACGCACGGCGTCGGAACCTGGCCACGGGCTGTCCTGTTCCCGGCATGTTGACAGCCCGGTGGCATGTCGGAGTAGAATCGGCCCTGCTTTCACCCGTTGAGCACGACTGGCAACGCCACGCACAGGAGGAACAAATGATGAGACGATCCCTCATGCTGCTGATCTTGATGCTGGTGCTGATGGCACCAGCGTACGCGCAGGAGGAAGGGCTTCAAGTGGGAGATGTCGCTCCCGCATTCTCACTGCAAGGCTCGGACGGCAAGACCCATAGCCTCGAGGAACTGGCCGGCAAGACGGTGGTCCTCGCCTGGTTCCCCAAGGCGTTCACCGGCGGCTGAACACGCGAGTGCAAGTCGCTCCGTGAGAGCGGCGACATGCTGCGTGCCTTCGATGTGGCGTACTTTGCCGCAAGCGTCGACGATGCCGAGACCAACAAGAGGTTCGCCGAGAGCCTGGAACTCGACTACCCCATCCTCAGCGATCCCGACAAGAAGGTCGCCGAGGCCTACGGCGTGCTGACGTCGGGCTACGCCGCCCGCCACACGGTCTACATCGGAGCCGACGGCAAGGTGCTCCACGTGGACAGGGAGGTGAGTCCGGCCACCTCCGGCGAGGACATCGCCGCCCGGCTGGAGAAGCTGGGAATACCGAAGCGGACCCGGACGTCGGGGAATTGAAAAGCTCCAGCCTGAAGGGCAAGACCCTGCTCATCACCGGTGCCAGCCGGGGCATCGGCAAGGCCGTGGGCCTGCGCGCGGCGCGCGACGGTGCCAACGTGGTGGTGGCTGCCAAGACGGTGGCCCCCCATCCGAAGCTCCCCGGCACCATCCACACCGCCGCCGAGGAGATGGAGGCGGCGGGCGGCCAGGCGCTGGCCTGCCCTCTGGACATCCGGATGGAGGATCAGATCCGCGCCACGGTGGATGCGGCGGTGGAGCGCTTCGGCGGGATCGACATCCTGGTGAACAACGCCAGCGCCATCTCGCCCACGCGCACGCTGGAGACTCCGGCGAAGCGTTTCGACCTCATGCACCAAGTCAACACGCGCGGCACATTCCTCATGTCCCAGGCCTGCATCCCGCACCTGCGCAACGCCGCCAACCCGCACATCCTCAACATGGCGCCGCCGCTGCAGATGGACGCGCGCTGGTTTGCCCCGCACGTGGCCTACTCCCTGGCCAAGTACGGCATGAGCCTGTGCGTCCTGGGCATGTCGGAGGAGTTCCGCCAGGACGGCATCGCCGTGAACGCCTTGTGGCCGCGCACCGCCATCGCCACCGCGGCCATCCGCAACTTGCTGGGCGGCGAGGAGGCCGTCCGACACTGTCGCAAGCCGGAGATCATGGGCGATGCCGCTCACGCCATCTTCACCCGCAACAGCCGCGAAAATACCGGCAACTTCCACATCGACGATGAGGTTCTGGCCGAGGAGGGCATCACGGATCTCGAACCGTACGCCATGACACCGGGCGTGGAACCCATCGCCACCTTCTTCGTCTGAGATACCCTCACTGGGACGCTGCTATGGGCTGCCCGGCACCCGAGTCAGCGTCTGCTCGTAGAATGACTCGACACCCCCGTCCACGAGGGCGAAGAAGCGAACGGACAATCGATCCGGCCGGGCTTCCATGATGGCGAAGCCCAGGGAGCTTCTGGCGCTCATCACGGTGACGTCGTCCTCCTCAGGAAACCTCCATCCTCTACGCACCCGATAGAGATCGGCCCCACCGGCCCCCTGAATGATCTGGTGGAAATCAGGCGTCCTGATATGGGCCTGCAGGTGGTCATGGCCTGCAAGATACAGATCGACTTGACAGGGCCGGATCAGGGGTTCCACCAGGGTCTCCCGGATGGTCTCCAGGGTCCCGTTGGAACCGCCATGGCGACGCCCCGCTGTGTAGACCGGATGATGCCCGAACAGAATCCTCCAACCCGTCGCTTCGCACAGGTGCTCGCGCGCGCGCTCGATCTGTCCGGTATGCAGCCCCTGCGTGAGCAGGGTCGTCTCGATGGCGTATACCGCGATCCACTCCGGCAGTTGCGGCACTGCGTAGTCCAGTGCCGGCATGCGCCAACGTTCGCTGTGAGCAGTGCGTCGGATCTCACTCGCCGGCAACCCGCCGCGGTACCAGTCGTGGTTCCCCGCAACGAGCCAGAAATCCGTCCGGCCGAACTCCCGGTACGGGTCCTCGAAACTGCGTCGGTATAACTCACTCAGGGCAGGGCTCTCGTCGTCATCCAGAGGACCCACGGGGGTTTCATAGATGTTGTCCCCCGTCATGAGAACGAAATCACAAGAGCCGCCATCGCGACAGGCGGCGAACACCGCGCTCCCCACGGCTGCCTGCTCTTCTCCCCCCGTTCCGACATCACCCAGTACCGCGAATCGAATCACCTCTTTCGTTCGGTGATCAGCGGTCGCCACGTCGGTGATGCGGACCATGGATCCCGCATCACCGGTCTTCGGACCGGTGACCATGAGAAGTTCGGTACAACCGAACCCCGCGAGCACGCACAATCCGCCGACCAGAACGGCCGATAGTCTGCTGGGATGTGGATCCATCTGCTGCGCCCTTTTCCCTCTACCTCATGAGCAGGCAT
>CBDVAL010000275.1:0-3732 GCA_965371955.1 uncultured bacterium
CCCGTCGCCGGCGCAAGGAGCCGGACAACTTCTATGACATCACGTCCTGGAACATGGCCCTGGCATACGGCGTGGACGCCTACCTCAGCGATCGAGCCTCCTCGGGCCCCACCACGGCCCGGCCACCGGCTGCCGAGGCAGGCGTTCGCGGCGAACCCGGCGCACTGGCCTATCTGATGTCCTACGACAGCAACGACGCAGCCGCCGCACTGGTGGACCTGCTGGCGCAGGAGCCGCCGCTGCGGGTACAGATGGCGATGAAGGGGTTCCGCATGGTGGACCGGCGCTTCTCCGCCGGCACCGTGGTGGTCAAGTCGGCGGGCGGACCGCCGGACCTGCGGCAGACATTGGAGTCTCTGTCGCGGCGCCATCAGGTGGTTTTCCACGCTGTGCACACCGGACTCAGCGATGAGGGCATCGACCTGGGCAGTGCGCACGTGGTGAGCCTGGGCAAGCCACGCATCGGCCTGTACTGGGGGGCGCCGGCTTCCCCGCCCTCCGCCGGATGGATGGCCTACCTGCTGGAGCAGCGCTACGGCCTGGACTTCACGCGGCTGAACCCGGACGACGTGCGCGAGGGCGAGCTCGACGGCTTCGAGGTGCTGTTGTTCCCCTCCACGAACGCGGACCGCGACCCGATGGGCCAGGAGTACCGCGACTTCCTGGGCGAGGAGGGCATCGCCCGTCTCGGCGAGTGGATCGAGGACGGCGGCGTGTTCGTCGGCTTCGGCGGCGGCGCCGGGTTGGCGGCCCTACCGGGAGTGGGCTGGACCTCGGCGGGCCTCGCCCTGAAGCCGCAGGAGGAGGACGGGAGCGCGGACTCCCCGGACCCCGATGAGGAGGACACACTCGATGCCGATGACCTGCCGGAGGGCACGCCGGGCGCCATGGTGCGGGTGCGGCTCGACCGGCATCATTTCTTGACAGCCGGCTACGGCTCCTGGGCCGCGGTTCCCGTGCTGTCCCGCCTGGCGTTCCAGCCCGGCGAGGAAACGCGCAGCGCGGCCACCTTCGAGGAGGAGGGACGGCTGGTGGTGTCGGGCTTCATGTGGGACGACACGCGGCGGGCCCTGGCCGGGGGGTCCTATCTGGTGACCGAGGAGCGCGGCCGGGGCAAGGTGATCCTGTTCGCCAGCGAGCCCGCCTACCGCGCTTACTGGCCCGCGCTACACCGCCTGTTCCTCAACGCCGTGCTCCTGGGCCCTCATGTCGAGTAGTTCCTTATTGACGCGGCCTGGGAATGGCAGTAAGTAATACCATGGTTCCTTTCCCTGCTGCGCCGATCCGGCCTCCCACGGAGGAGCACCTCCACCGCGGCATGGGGCGCTGGTGGTGGCTGGCTCCCCTGCTGGCCGTGCTACCCACACTGGCTGCAGGTCAGGACGCCAACCTGTGCGACGTGCCGGGTGAGGCACCGGACATCATCGTGGGTGACCTGCCCACGAATGAAGTGCAGCGGTTCGGAAGTGAAAACGGCATCACAGGGTTCTCCATCGGGACCACCTCCTGCAACCTGGGCACCTGCTGGGCGAACTGGTTCGGGAATACCAATGAGCACCCGGTCATCGGCCAGAACATGTTCCGGCTCAAGGACGGCCGCTTCGAGCAGGTGGGCCAGAGCTGGGTGAAGCACGGATTCTTCGCCCTGTCCGGAGAGTTCTGCTCGGAGGAGTGCGTCTCCGGGGGTGGGTCGCACCTGGGCGTCAACTGCTCCGATCCGTATTCCGCCGGGCTCAACGGCGATCAGACCCGGCTGGGTCCGCGATCCGAGATCAACGCGGCCACGGGGGTTTTCCCGTTTCCGTTCACCACGCTGGGCGTCACCGGCGGCCCCATCTACAAGCGCCTGCAGGTCCACAACACCGATCTTGACCCGGCGCTGAACCCGGGTGCCTCGTACTTCGTCGAGGGTCAGTACGTCAACGCCGATGACATCCTTGGCGGCAACGAGGCCAACAACAACTCCTATCGCCCGGTGAACGTCACGGACGGCGGCGGCACCTTCGACATCAGCCTCACCGGAAGCACCGTGCAGCAGGCCGCCGCCGTGCAGGCATGGGCGGCCCAGGATCCGGGGGTCCACGGCGCCTCGGTGCAGGTCGTCAACGACGGCCTGTTCCTGGTCTACTCCAACGCCACGGATCTGGGCGGCGGCGTGTGGCGCTACGAGTATGCCGTGCAGAACCTGACCTCCCACCGGGCCGCCGGATCGTTCGAGGTGCCCCTGCCGGTGGGCGCCCAGGTTCAGAACATCGGCTTTCACGACGTCGACTACCACAGCGGCGAGCCGTATGACGGCACCGACTGGACCGGCCAGAGGATCATCGCCCTCGACGTCGTGCGGTGGTCCACGGTACCGTTCAGCACCAATCCGGACGCCAACGCGCTGCGCTGGGGGACCCTGTACAACTTCCGCTTCGATGCCGATGCACCACCGGTGACCGGCAACCTGACCCTGGGCCTGTTCGCCCCGGGCACCCCGTCCAGCGTGACGGCAGCCGCCCGCGTCCCCAGCTCGTGCAACAATGACGGCAACTGCGAGGGGGCCGAGACCTGCTCCGATTGCGCGGACTGTGCGGTACAGTGGTCACCCACTGGTTTCTGCAACGATGGGCTGTGCGAGCCGGGCATCGGCGAGGATTGCCTCTCCTGCCCGCAGGATTGTAACGGCCAGCAGTCCGGCGGCCCCAGCGGACGGTTCTGCTGCGGCGACGGCGATGGTGATACGCCGGTGGGGTGCGGGGACACGCGATGCACCAGCGGCGGCTTCAGTTGCGGCACCTCCGTGCTCGAGACCTGCTGCGGCGACAGCATCTGTCATCCCCTGGAGAACCCGTGCTTCTGCACCGCCGACTGTGGTCCTCCGCTGGCGGTGGAACTGGCCTGCAGCGACGGCAACGACGACGATTGCGACGGCGCCGCGGATTGTGCGGACTTCGACTGCTGCAACGACATCGCTTGCGTCGACGGCATCGATGCGGACGGCGATGGCGTCGCCGATTGCGATTGCGACGACAACAACAGCCAGGCCTGGACTCCACCGGGCGAGATCCAATCGCTGCAGCTCTCCCATGACGGTCTGGGCGGTGCGGATCTGGGCTGGCTGCCGCCCACGGAAAAGGGTGGCGTCACGGTAACCTACGACGTCCTGCGCTCATCGGATCAGGATTTCGTGGGCTCCGGGCTGTGCCTGACCCTGGCGGATCCCGCCGTTCCCGCCGCAGCCGACGGCGACACGCCCACGGCCGGCATCGCCTTCTACTACCTGGCGCGAGCGCTCAACGAATGTCCGGACCCTGGCTCCCTGGGCACGGATTCAGACGGCGGCAAACGGGAGGGACTGGCCTGTCCGTGAACGTTCGCGCCCGCTTCCCGACCGGCCTGGCGGTGGATCCGGATGCGGCCGACCTCCCTGTCACCGGCACCGGCAAGCTGTCGCAGGTTCGCAGGTCCAGCCACGGAAAATGGCGCGCCACGGTGCTGGTGGTGGTTCACCTGCTCATCGCCGCCCACGTCGCCCACTTCCTGCTGACGGGCCGCACCTTCTCGCCGGTGGAGCCCTCCGAGTCCATGTACACCCTGGAGCTCGGCTACGTGAACGCGGGACTGCTGTTCCTCCTGCTGGCCCTCCTCGGCACGCTGATCTTCGGGCGCTACTTCTGCGGCTGGGGCAGCCATCTGGTGGCCCTGCAGGACCTCTGAGCCTGGCTCATGAAGCGGCTCGTCGTCCGG
>CBDVAL010000276.1:0-3725 GCA_965371955.1 uncultured bacterium
GGCGACTACACCGAGGTGGTGGCCTATGCCGGCATGGTGTTCTCCTGAGCGCCCGCGGAACTCTGATGCGCGGGGCCGTCACGGCACTGCTGCTGATCCTGGTGTCCTCCGCCGTGCCGGCTCAGGAGGAGGCCGGGGTGGAGCCGGAGGGCAACATCGAGTGGATGAAGCTTGGGGGCGATGGAAAGTCGCAGCCTTCGCTCTCCGCCCGCAGCATCGTGGAGAAGGAGAAGGGGGTCTACCAGGCCGAGGGATATGTGGATCTGCGCTATGGCAACATGCGGCTGCAGGCCGACTGGGCGCTGTTCGACCGCGTGAAGAACCATGTGGAGGCAAGAGGCAACGTGGTGCTGGACCAGGAGGGCGGCACGCTGAGCGCCTCCCACATGGAGATGTCGCTGGAGACCGGAAAGGGGACGCTATGGGAGGTCACCGGCTTCCAGCCGCCCGATTATCACTTTCGCGCGCAGCGCATGGAGCGTATCGACGATACCCATTACAAGATCTATGACGCGGAGTTCACCACCTGCACGCAGCCCACCCCCTACTGGTCGTTCCGCTTCAAGAAGGGGCATATCCACGTCAACAAGTACGCCCATCTGATCAACGTGTCGTTCAGGACCTCCAAGGTTCCGGTGTTCTACTCGCCGTACGTGGTGTGGCCCATCAAGGGAGATCGGGCCACAGGCTTCCTGCTGGCGGAGATGGGAACGTCGGGCACCCGCGGAACGGTGGTGAACACCGCCTTCTTCTGGGTCCTGCGGCGCAACATGGATGCCACTTTCTATTATGACTTCTACTCCGACGCCGGATCCGGCCTGGGCCTGGAGTACCGGTGGCTGCCCAACGAGAACGGCAATGTTCACTTGACAGCGTACGAGCTCACTCGCGACGTCGACGAGGACCGGTCCAAGCGTTACAAGATCGCCATGCAGGGAAAGCAGCGCTTTCGCAGCGGCTGGAAGCTGGTCTCGCAGTTCTCCCTGGTGAGTGACTCCGACTATTACAACGATTTCGAGCGCGATTTCAATCGGTCCGTGAACGCGGACGAGTTTTCCTTCTTCAGCGCTTCGAGATCGTGGTCGTACTACACGCTCAACCTGCTGGCGGAGCGTCGCGAGCAGCTGTTCGAGGACAATTCCAGCAACCTCATCCAGCAACGCCTGCCGGAAGTGGAGATCCGGGCGCGCAGCCAGAGGCTGGGCAAGAGCCCGCTCTTTCTGTCGTTCGACGGGTCAGTGAACGGGCTGGAACGCACGGAGACGAATCTGGATGCGGGCTACCAGCGCCTGGACGTGGGCACGACCCTGAGCGCCTCGCTGACCCCGTTCTCGTGGCTGGATGTGACCCCCGCTCTCAGCCTGCGTGAGACCTACTACACCCAGCGCCTGGACCCCGACGAGGAGGACGGGGTGGTGGACGATGGCCTCAACCGGGCCTTCTGGCGGTTCTCGCTCAACGTCCTGGGGCCGAAGCTGTTCCGCATCTTCGAACCGAAGCCGGGAACCGGCGGCGCGCGCTACAAGCACACCTTCGAGCCCAGCATCACCTACAGCTACCTGCCGGAGATCAATGACGTGCAGGACGTGATCCTGTTCGACGAGATCGACCGGGCACCGGGCAAGCTCAACCTGGTCACCTACAGCATCACCACCAGGCTCATGCGCCGGCGCGCCCTGCCGGTGGAGGTGAAGGAGGGCGAGGAGCCCGGCCCTCCCGAGTACGGAAGCGCCCAGGAGATCGCGATGCTGGAGATCCGGCAGACACACGCCTTCGATCGCGACCTGAGCAACTCGGTGGAACTGGACGAGTCCTCATCGCGCGGCCCCATCACGTTGCTGGCGCGCTACAACCCCAGCCGGGCGGTGAGCGCTGACTTCCGCATGATCTACGACATCCTGTTCAACGAGCCGCGCAGCTTCAGCATCAGCGGCAGCGCCCACTCCGCCCGGCTGGGACAGGCCCGGCTCTCCTACTATCTCAACCGTGGACTGGAGGAGGGAACCCGGGACACGGGAACCGTGCGGCTGAGCGGCGGATCGTTCCTGTTCGGCAAGCGTCTGTCGTTCGACGTGGACTTCGCCTACGACCTGGGCGTGGATGAGCTGCAGAGTCAGCGCTACCGGCTGGGCTATAACACCCAGTGCTGTGGCTTCATCAGCGAGTACCTCGAGCGCGACTTCGGCGGCCTGGTGGCGCCCGCGCGTGAGTTCCGCTTCTCGGTCACGCTCAAGGGTGTCGGCACGCTCTTCGATCTGAACAGCCGCATCCAGTGAGGCCCGCAGCGGGCAGAGGTGTCGGCCGGCTGTGTTAGCATCCTGCCGGTCCCTGCCCCTGGTGACCGGGGTCACCGGAACCTTTCTCCTGGAGAGCGGCCATGCAGATCGTCATCGTCGGCGCCGGCGGGATGCTGGGCCGGGACGTCTCGGAGGTCCTGGGCGAGCGCTACCCCAGTACCGTCTGCGCTACCCGGGATGAGATCGACATCACCGACTACTGGGAGACGCGCTGGGAGCTCGAGCGCCTGGCTGCGAACGTGGTGGTGAACTGCGCCGCCTTCACCGATGTGGACGGCTGTGAGACGGAGACGGAGAAGGCCTTCCAGGTCAACGCCGAGGGCGCCGGCAACCTGGCGCGCGCCTGCGCCGAGGTAGGGGCCCGCATCCTCCATGTGAGCACGGATTTCGTGTTCGACGGCAACCAGCAGAGACCCTACCGGGAGGAGGACCCCACCAACCCCCAGTCAGCCTATGCCCGCAGCAAGCTGGAGGGCGAGCAACAGGTGCGGGCCGGCAACCCGGACCACGTCATCCTACGCTGCGCGTGGCTCTACGGCCCTCATGGGCGCAACTTCATTTCCGCCATCCTCGGCAAGGCCCACGCAGGCCAGCCCGTTCAGGTGGTCACCGACCAGCGCGGCACCCCCACCTACGCCCACGACCTGGCTCTCGCCGTGGATCGGATTCTGGGCACCAGGGTCACAGGGGTGGTCCATTTTGCCAATTCCGGTGTCTGTACCCGGTACGAATTCGCCCAGGAGGCCCTGCGGCTGGCCGGGCTGGAGGCTCCCCTGGAGCCCATCCGCACTGCCGAGCTGCAGGACCGCCCGGCGCAACGGCCGGCGTTCTCCGCGCTGGATTCGGGCCGGTTCACCGAGATCACCGGTGTCCTGCCCCGGCCGTGGCAGGAGACCCTGGTGGACTACATCAAGGCGACGTCCTGACCGGGCCGTCGCCGACGGGCACGACAGGCAGAGAGGCTGAGAGAACCATGGGATCCGACAGATTGCTTCGGTTGTGGCCGGTGCTGATGCTGCTGGCCCTGGCAGGTTGCGTGGGTAGCGAGGGTCAGCGCCGGGTGCAGGAGGCGAACGAGCTGCTGTCCGCGGACCAGCTGGATGAAGCCCTGGCGGCCTACCAGGATGCCGAGCGCATGGAGCCCGATCTGGCCGACGCCCACTACGGCGAGGGCCTGGCCCTCTACCAGCTGCAACGCAATGCCGAGGCGGAGCCCGCGCTGCTGCGGGCTGTGGAGCTGGACCCGGAGCAGGCTCTCTACCACGTCTACCTGGGAAGGGTCCTGGGAAGACTGGACCGGCTGGAGGAAGCCGAGGAAGTTTTTCGCCGGGCCACCGTCCTGGAACCCATCGACCCGGACGGATGGAGGGGCCTGGGCATGACCCTCTACAACCTGGGGCGCGGCGCCGAGGCCCGCGCAGCGCTGGA
>CBDVAL010000277.1:0-3695 GCA_965371955.1 uncultured bacterium
GTGCAGATCCGCAATGAGTTGCGCCAGGTGGAGGACGAACAGGTGGAGGCAGGCGGCCTGTCGGTGCGTCTGCTGGAGAATCTGAAGGAGATCGAGCAGGAACTGGCGCGACTCGACGACAGCACGGTGTCCCGCCGCGAGCACATCAACCGTCTCAAGACGGATCTCCGGTCGCTGGAGGAGGACGCCATGCGCCTGTCGGCGTCGGTGCCCAGCGAGGAGGAGGCCGGCGATCGGCTGCGCTCGTTCGTGGGCGACGGGGATCGACAGTATCTCACCGGCCTCAAGGTAGGCGGCCGGCGTATCTTCGTCCTGGTGGATTCATCGGCCAGCATGCTGCATGAGAGCATCGTCAACATTATCCGGCGGCGCAATCTGCCGGACGACGTGAAGATCCGCGCCGAAAAATGGCAGCAGGCGGTGAAGACGGTCGACTGGCTGTCCACGCAGATCCCGCAGGACAGCCAGTTCCAGATCTACACCTTCGACGACACGGCGCAGCCCGTGGTGCCCGGCAGCGATGGCGTCTGGCTGGACGGCGGCGACCGGGAGGTCCTGGATCGGGCCATGGAGGGCCTGCGCGCCGTGGTGCCCGACGGCGGCACCAGCCTCGCCAGCGGCATCGCTGCGCTACGATCCATGCGCCCGCCGCCGGACAACCTCATCCTTCTGGTGGACTCGCTGCCCACCCGCGGAGAGTCACCACCGTCAAGGCTTACCGTCACGGCAAAGCGGCGTCTGAAGCTGTTCCAGGACGCCGTGGGCCGGCTGCCGTCGCGCTTTCCGGTGAATGTGGTGCTGTTTCCCATGGAGGGTGACCCCATGGCTGCAAGCGCCTACTGGAAGCTGGCCATGAACACCGGCGGTTCCTACCTGAGTCCCTCGGAGGACTGGCCATGAAGCGCGGCAAGCGCCGTGAGGCCAGCGGGCTCAGCCTATCGTTCCTGGATGTCATCTGCTGTGGCTTCGGAGCCATCATCCTGCTCCTGGTGCTCACCAAGGTGGGGGAGGTGAAGGCGCTGGAGCAGTCGGTGGTGGATCTGGAGGGGCTGGTGGCGAAGCTCCAGGACGAGCTGCACGAGATCCGCGGCGAGACCGACGTGTTCGACCGCGAACTCCGTGCAAAGCAGGAGCAGATCTCCGAGGAGCGCGTGAAGATCGCCCGGCTGCAGGGTGACCTGTCACGTATCCAGGGCGAGTTCGCCGCCAGCCGGGAGATGTCGGAGGTGAGCGACATCCTGGATGGCCGGCTGCTGGCGGCACACCAGGAGCTCACCGAGGAGATGAAGCGCCTGCAGGAGCTGAGCCGGCAGCGGCGCCGCATCCCCGACAGCCCCATCGGCGGGATCCCGGTGGACAGCGAGTACATCATCTTCGTCATCGACACGTCCGGCAGCATGTACAACTACGCCTGGCCTCTGGTTGTGCAGAAGATGTCGCAGGTCCTGGACATCTACCCCCAGGTCAAGGGGATCCAGGTGATGAACGACATGGGGCAGTACATGTTCCCGCGTTACGCCGGCAAGTGGATCCCCGACACGCCGGCGCGCCGCAAGGCCATCCTGGCCCGCCTTTCCGGCTGGAGCGTGTTCAGCAACAGCAGCCCGGTGGAGGGCATCTCGCGCGCCATCCGGACCTTCGCCAAGGGCGACAAGAAGGTGAGCCTCTACGTCTTCGGCGACGAGTTCACCGGCGGCTCCATCGACAGCGTGGTGCAGACCGTGGCGCGCATCAACGCCCGGGATGCCGAGGGTAACCAGCGCGTCCGCATCCACGCCATCGGCTTTCCCGTGGTGTTCTCCATTCCAGGCGTGGACGACGCGACCGGCGTGCGCTTCGCCACGCTCATGCGCATCCTGTGCCGTGAGAACGGCGGCACATTCGTGGGGCTGAACTCGGCCCAGCGCTGAGCCGGTGGACCGGATCCGCAGGACGGAGTCTGGTATCCTGGTTCGACCGTCTCGACCCATTCCGTCCGTTCGGTATTCTGTTCAGGAGGAGAACGATATGCGACTCTCGAAAACCATGGCCCTCGTGGGGTTCGTCCTGCTGGCGGCCATCACGGCGTGCGCCAATCCGGCGGATGACGTTCCCGCTGCCTCGGTGGCCGAGCCCACCGAGGCGTCGCCCTCGGCGGAGGGACAGGTGTACCAGATCGTGGAGGGATCCACCGTCGGCTTCATCGGATCCAAGATCACCGGCAGTCACGAGGGTGGTTTCCATGGTGTCGAGGGCGAGATCTCGGTGGTGGCCGGCGATCCGGCACAGTCCACCGTGCACCTCGAGATCGATACCACCACGCTATGGGCCGACAACGAGAAGTTGACGGGACACTTGAAGAGCCCCGACTTCTTTGATGTGGAGGCGCATCCCACGGCCGAGTTCGTCTCCACGGAGATCGTCGTCGCCGAGCAGGGCTACACGATCACCGGGAACCTGAACCTGCACGGGGTGACCAAGAGCATCTCCTTTCCGGCGACGATCGTCGTGGAGGACGGACAGGTCACGGCGCAGGCCGAGTTCTCCATCATGCGCTTCGACTTCGACATCGAGTACGCGGGCAAGGCGGACGACCTCATCCGCGATGAGGTGGTGATCAAGTTCGACGTGACGGCAACTCCGGTGGACTCCTAGTCTTACGTTGGGCCAGTACACCCGCGCCTACTGGCAGGCACCGACCGCCTGGGGAGTGTCGTGGTAGCGATTGTTGTGCTTCGCGCGGGGCAGTGATCTATCTGTATCTCAGTAGTTTACGATTTCCGCAAGCTCCGGGAGCAAGGGACCACTGCGCACGCGGAATCACCGGTCGTCAATCTCCGGCGCGGTCAACATGCCCTCGGCTGAGACGGTGACTTCGACCACCTTCCCGACCCGCAGAAAGAGGATGCTGGGATCAGGGAGACCCCACTCGACGTAGGGCACCGTGAAGGTCGTGGTTGCCCTGAGCCTTTCGACCTCGATCTCGAGGTCCACGGCAAGCGTCAGACTGTGCTCCACACCGAGAAGAGAGACGGTGCCGTAGAGCTGGATGTTGCTGGCGCCTGTCGTGGCCACCTTGCCCTCCATGCGTTCCGCAGTGAACACGATCAGGGCGTGCTCCTCACTCTTGAGAACCATCTTGTGCATCTTCTTGTCACGCCGCCGGCTGCCGGTTTCGCTGCGCCGGGCGTCGATCTTCACCTCGCCGGTGGCAGCACCGGTTACCGGGTCGAAACGGATCTCACCCGACTGCAGGAAGAGGTTGCCGTGCACATCGTGCCCGGTGGCCTCGAGCACGAACGTGACCTGACTTGTCTCCGGGTCCAGGGTCAGGGTCTGCTCCCCAGCCAGGAGCGGAAATGCAAGTCTCAGTAGGGTTGAAAACAAGAAAGCACTCTTCAAGATCTTCGTCACTGTGTCCCGTCTCCCGGTATGAGGCATTCCTCTCGCTTCCTGTTCAAGACGCGCCTGCCGGTCCCGGCGCTGGCTCGCGTCAGCATAAACTACTTCCATGTCACTTCCATGGCGAAGAAGTGGTCAAAGACCTTGCGGGTGGGGTTGTTCCGCTCGTCGATCTCTGGACTCCGAATGTAGAAGTCGAGTTGCTGCGCGGCCGGGTTGACCTGTCCTGCCTGCGACTTCCGACCTGCCGCCGGATAGTCGACCTTCAGGGTCTCGCGATCGCGAATGCCCTGGGTGACCATGAAGTGCATCTG
>CBDVAL010000278.1:0-3694 GCA_965371955.1 uncultured bacterium
CCAGCCTTACCGGCTCCGACCAGGACGCAGCCGCGGCCCGCAGTTCCTCCTCAGGTCCGAAGTTGTCCCGGTCGCCCTGCACCACGAGCAGAGGGCGACGGATCTGGGATAGGAAGGAGAAGTCGTAGACTGCCACGGGCAGTCCCGCAGCCACCACGGTCTCCACTTCCGGGCGCACGGCGGTTGCGCGCAACCCCACCCAGGCTCCAAAGGAATGACCCGCTATGGCCAGGGAAAGTTCCCCGTGCAGCTGCCGCAGATGGTCGAGAGCGGCCAGCACGTCATCCACCTCGCCGATGCCGTTGTCATGCGCGCCGGCGCTTCCCCCCACGCCGCGGAAGTTCATGCGCAACGTGACGAAGCCGGCGTCTCCGAAGGCTCGGGCCAGATGATGCACAACCCGGCTGTGCATGTTCCCGCCGAACAGCGGATGCGGGTGGCAGATCAGCGCCGCGCCGGCCGTGTCGTGCTTGCGTGCCGGGCGGTAGAGCACCTCCAGCGCGCCCGCCGGGCCGGGGATGGTGTACGGCCGCAGCGCCCGGGGCAAGCTCAAGCCGTTGCCCGCGCAGATCCGCCCGGTGACGGTCGGCGCCCATCGCTCAGCAGCTGCAGGATCTTGCGTGCCGAGGCCGCCAGCGGGACCTCGGTTTCGTGCGTGGGGACCCAGCGCCACGGCCCCCGCGGCGCCGTGCGCGAAGGGGCCTGCAACAGGCGGCCGGAATGGACCAGCACATGGATACGACGATCGAGAATAGCGTGGCGTACCTCGCCGAGACTCCCGCCCAGTTCCACGTCCAGCCGATGCGTGCGGCGCAAGGCATCCGGCATGCTCGTCGTGAGGGCATCGGCGCCCTCCACCCAGGGAAACTCCCACAGCCCCTGCAGCACACCCCTCCCACGCCGCTGGATCAGCAAGACCCGCCCTCCCCGGCGGAGCACCACCGCGCCCGCGCGCACCAGCTTGCCGGCGGCCCGAGGCTGGGCTGTGGGCAACTCCTCCTGCCTGCCACTGGCGTGCGCCTCACAGTCCGGCTTCAGAGGACATCGCGGACATTCCGGACGCGCAGGAACGCAGATCGTGGCCCCCAGCTCCATGAGAGCCTGATTGAAGTCGCCGGGATGGCGCGGATCCAGGAACTCCGCCGCCTTCTCCCACAGACGTCTGGTCAGCTTCGCCGAGCGCAGGTCACCCTGGATGCCATGCAGACGGGACAGCACCCGGGACACGTTGCCGTCCACCACCGGCTCCGGCTGCCCGAAGGCGATACTGAGCACCGCACCTGCCGTGTAGCGGCCCACCCCCGGCAGCTCTCGCACCGCGTCCGGTGCTGCCGGAAACCTGCCGCCATGTTTCCTCACGATGATCCGTGCGGCTTCCTGCAAGCGCCGTGCGCGACCGTAATAGCCCAGCCCCGACCACACCGCAAGCACCTCGTCCACGGATGCCGACGCCAGCGCGTCGAGGGTGGGAAAGCGGCACAGGAAGCGCTGGTAGTAGGGGACCACGGCCGAGACGCGGGTCTGCTGCAGCATGATCTCCGAGACCAGCACATGGTACGGGTCCGCCGACTCTCGCCACGGAAGTGAGCGGCGATGCACCCGGTACCAGCCAAGGAGACGACGCCGGGCCGCCGCTGGAGATTGTGCCGAGACCATTTCCCGCCTCTGGAAGTGCTATCCTCACCGCCGAGCCAGCGGCGACCCTTGCAGGGTATCAGATAATAAATTGGGGTCGGAGCTAAACTCTGTACCTCGCTCCGCCTAGACGCCGCTGGCAGTTGACGACCGCGGTATAGAGTTTAGCTCCGACCCCAATTGACTGGATCCCTGCAGATTGCAACGCGCTGAGCCATCGCCGTCCGTTCTGTCCCGGTCGCCGGGAAGCCCCCCACGTACGCTGGTGCTGCTCGCCCTGGCCGGCGTGCAGGTCGTTTTCGGCACCCATTACGTGGCCGGCAAGGTGGTGCTGGAGCACATCCCGGCGTTGCCCTGGGCGGCGCTGCGAGTCACCGGCGCGGCGTTGTTGTTGCTGCTGCTGGTGGCGCTGCGACGCGAGCGCATTCCCATGGATCGGCGCACCGTCTACCGGTTCGCGGGATTCGCGGTCCTCGGTGTGGTGATCAACCAGATCTTCTTCGTGATGGGATTATCACGCACCACCGCCATCCACTCCTCGCTCATCAACAGCTCCATTCCCATCCTGACCCTGGTGCTGGCCATCCTCGCAGGACGCGAGACGGTGACGCCGAGACGCGCCGCGGGCTTCGTTCTCGCGCTGGCCGGAGTCCTGATCCTGCTGCGCGTGTGGAGCTTCGACCCTGCCAGCCTGCTGATCCGGGGCGATCTGATCACGCTGGTGAACTCACTGTCGTTCTCTGCCTTCCTGGTGGTGAGCAAGACGCAACTGGAGCGCATGCCCGCCCTGCCTGCCACCTGCCTGCTGTTCGTCCTGGGCGCCCCCATGGTGACCGCCCTGGCTGCGCCGGGACTGGCCGCCATGGACTTCACCGCCGTGCCGCCCTTCGTCTGGCTGCTGGGGGCCTACATCATCATCGGCCCCACGGTACTGGCCTACTTCATCAACTACTGGGCACTGCGCCACGCTTCCTCGTCGCTGGTGGCATTCTTCGTCTATTTGCAGCCGTTGGTGGCGGCCACATTCGCGGCCGTTTTCCTGGCCGAGGCCATCACCGTCAATCTCGTCCTCTCGTTCCTGCTGGTGGCCGCGGGGATCGGCCTGGTGGCGCTCAAGACCAGGCGTTGACTTGGCCGACGCGGGGACCCAGAATAATTCCTGTCATGACCACAGACCGCACACGGCAACCGACAGCGCTGCGCTATGCCGCCGCCCCCGGCGGTGCGGAGTGCCGCTTCGACCCGCCGCTGATCCTCGCACCCATGGCCGGGATCACCGACCGCTACTTCCGGCGTATCCTGCGCAGCGTGGGCGGGGTCGGTCTTGTAACGATGGAGTTCATCTCCTCCGAGGGCCTGCACCGCGGCAACAAGCGCACCCGCCAGTTGATGCAATTCGACCCCGGCGAGCGCCCGCTGTCCATCCAGATCTACGGCTCCCGGCCCGAACCCATGGCCGAGGCCGCTCGCCTGGTGCAGGAGCTGGGGGCCGATGTCTGCGACATCAACATGGGCTGCCCGGCCAACAAGGTCCTGAAGGGGTGCGCCGGCGCCGCCCTGATGCGCGATCTCGATGTTGCCGAGGCCATCATCTCCTCGGTGCGCAAGGCCATCACCATCCCGCTCACGGTGAAGTTTCGGGCCGGCATCCGCGAGGACGATCTGAACTACATCGAGCTGGGCAAGATCTGCCAGGATCAGGGCGTGGCCGCGGTGGCATTGCATCCGCGCACCGCCAAGCAGTTCTACCGTGGGGTGGCCGATTGGGACCGTATTGCCCGGCTCAAGGAGGCTCTGCAGATCCCGGTCATCGGCAACGGCGACGTCGCCACGCCGCAGGACGCTCTCGATATGATGCGGCGTACCGGCTGCGACGGCGTGATGATCGGCCGCGCCTCCATGAAGAACCCCTGGATCTTCCTGCAGATCCAGGCGTTGCTGCAGGGCACCGTGCCTGCACAGCCCACGGCGGCACAGCGGCGCGACCTCATCCTCGGAAACATACGCATCCTGCAGGAGCAGCAGGAGGAGTAGCACGCTCTGCACAACATCCGCACCT
>CBDVAL010000279.1:0-3672 GCA_965371955.1 uncultured bacterium
GGTTCCTCGGTCGCCGGGCTCAGATCCGCTGGATCTTCTCGTCCATCGCGCTCGGTAGCTTGCCCGCTGCTCTGTCCTACAACGAGACCCCGAGCAACCCGGGCAACTTCGACATCAGCGAGCGTGACGACGGCTGGCTCATCGACGACATCTGCATCACCGGGTTGCTCAACGACCAGCTGAACCTCATCATCGACGGTGGGGACGACGTGTTCGACCCGAGCACCCAGCTCGTCACCTGTGGCGCCAACAAAATCGCCGAGACGTTCGCCGAGGGCGATGATGTACAGACCACGTCCATCAGTCCGGCCGGCGGCGCGAACATCTGCGCCAATGCCAGCGATGTCGTGGTGTCACCGGGTGCGAACTTGGTCACTGACTCGCTGGCCACGGACTCCTGCCCCCTCAACTCGGCCCTCTTCTGCACCACCGCCGAAGCGTTGGTGGGCGGACAGGCCAGCCCTGTCACGCTGTCCACCCTGGCTGCGGGGCAGTCGGTCACCCTCAACGCCGGAGCGTCGTCGCTCGACGCCTGCGTCGGCGGCAGCATCCAGTATCAGTTCGTCCAGTGCGACAGTCTCAGTGGAGCCTGTGTCGCCGATCCGATCCTGAAGGACTTCTCATCGGCCAGCACGCAGGGGGTCAGCCCGCTGGTAACAACGCGCTACACAGTGAGCGTCCGCTGCTCCACGTTGAAGAGTTGTGCTGATACTGCCGAAGTGACGGTGCTCCCGGTGAATCCGGCAGCGTGCGGCACCATCACCATCGGCCTCGACACGAATGGCGCCGGTGTGGACGTCAGCTTCCTCAAACCAGGACCGGCCGGTGTCGGCATCGACCTCGACCGCGGCACCTCGGCGCAGCTGGCCTCGCCCATCACGACGCTGGGCACCAACATCGCCAACGGTGCGCATTCGGGTATTGCGGCCGGCAATTCCGTGACCATCACGGATGGTATCCTGTTCGGCGGCTCGCTCGACTACTACCTGGCGTCGTGCGACAACCCCGATCCGAAAGCCTCGGGGAGACAGCGCATTGGTGGTGCTCCGACGGCACGGTTCCAGAGCCCGTAACTGCGGGTTCCATGGTGTAAACTCAAGCGGGGCCTTTCGGGCCCCGCTTTTTTTGTCTTCGCCCGATGGACCGGGGCCCGCCGGCAACCATCACAAGCACCCAGGCCGGCTTGCAGCGAACACCCAAAGCCGCTAAGATCCCCCACCGGAAGCTGGAGCCTTCATGGACGAGCAACTCATCTCCCCTGTCAACCTCCCCGACGACGCCGCCGCGGAGGCCAACCTGCGTCCGCGCACGCTTGCGGAGTATGTGGGTCAGGAGCGCATCAAGGAGAATCTCAGCATCTTCATCCAGGCGGCGCGGCAGCGTTCGGAGCCGCTGGATCATTCCTTGCTCTACGGACCGCCGGGCCTCGGCAAGACCACCTTGGCGTATATCATCGCGCATGAGATGGGGGTGGGATTGCGGGCCACCTCGGCTCCGGCCATCGAGAAGGCGGGAGATCTCGCGGCGCTTCTCACCAACCTGGAAGATCGCGACGTCCTGTTCATCGACGAGATCCATCGCCTTTCGCCGGCGCTGGAGGAGACGCTGTATCCGGCCATGGAGGAGTTCCGCCTGGACATTCTCATCGGGCAGGGGCCTTCGGCACGTTCGGTCAAGCTGGAGTTGCCGCGATTCACGCTGGTGGGCGCCTCCACGCGCATCGGCCTGCTGTCCGCTCCGCTACGCGACCGTTTCGGCATCGTGCAGCACCTGGGCTTCTACGGCCCGGAACATCTGGAGGAGATCGTGAGGCGCTCCGCTCGCATCCTCGAGGTGGACGTGCATCCGGAGGGTGCCGAGGAGCTGGCCCGGCGGAGCCGCGGGACGCCGCGCATCGCCAATCGCCTGCTGCGCCGTGTGCGTGACTTCGCGCAGATCGAGGGGGACGGCACGGTCAGCGGGGAAGGGGCGCGGCAATCCCTCGAGCGGCTGGAGGTGGACCGTTACGGACTGGGGCGGCTGGACCGTGAGCTTCTCTCGCTCATCAGCGAGAAGTTCTCGGGGGGGCCGGTGGGCATCAACACCATTGCCGCCGCGGTGGGAGAGGACCGCGAGACCCTGGAGGAGACCGTGGAGCCCTACCTGCTGCAGATCGGTTTTCTCGACCGCACGCCCCGGGGGCGCTGCATCACGGAGCTCGCGGCGCAGCATCTGGGCCTGCCCAAGCGAGCAGCGCCACCTGCCACCAGGCCGCTGTTCCGAAGCGCGGGCTAGTTACGGTGCAAGCGCTGCAGCGATTGACGCAGCAGCTCCTCGAGTCCGGGAGGCTCCGCAGCGACGGTGTCCAGGACCTGATCCACCGCGCGGGATGCCGGGCCCTCGGGATACCCCAGGTTCACCAGGGCGGAGATGACATCGGAACGCGGTCCGGCGCCGGCCGCAGGGGCAGCTGCCCCCCCTCCGTCCAGCAGGCCGCGGGCCTTGTCCTTGAGCTCCACCACCAGGCGTTCCGCCGTCTTGCGGCCGATGCCGGGCACGGCCTGCAGGCGGTGCACGTCCCTCTCGGTCAGGGCCAGGGCGGCCTCGGCCACCGTCATGCCCGACAGCACGGCCAGGGCCATGCGGGCGCCCACGCCGGAGACCGACACCAGGGACTCGAACAGGCGTTGCTCGCCCTCCTCCAGGAAGCCGTACAGGGAGATGGCATCCGCCCGCACCTGGGTGGTGATGCGCAGCGCCACGCTGCCGCCCACATCGGCCAGCCGGTAATAGGTGGACAGCGGGATGCGGACCTGATATCCCACTCCGCCCACGTCCACCACCGCCACCTCCGGCGACTTCGTGTGCAGGGTGCCCCTCAAGAAGGCGAACATGCGACTCTCCTCCATGGGCCGGAAGCGGTCTCCAGGTCCGCCTCCGCCCTTCTTACTCCAACCGGGCCAGCAACCGGCGGGCCTCCGGCTGCTCCGGGTCCAGGGCCAGGGAGCGCTGCAGGAGTTCACGCGCCCGTTCCGCTGCCTGGTTCAAGTAGCAGGCGAATGCCATGGCGTTGAGCAGATCGGTTCCACCCGGTTGCCCCGCCTGGAACACCTCCTCGGCCTCGGCCAGTCTTCCCGTGCGGCCCAGGGCCACCACCAGGTTCACCCGCGCCTCCCTGAGGGTGCCCTGCCGTTCCACCACGCGGCGAAGCAGCGGCACGGCCTCTTCGGCGCGCCCGCCATCCACCAGCAGGGACGACAGGTTGACCTGCGTGCGGTGAGAGTCCGGGGACACCTCCAGTGCCTTGCGGAACGACGCCTCGGCCTGCTCCTCCCGCCCGAGCTTGCGCAGCGTCAGGCCCTGCCAATTGTATGGCATGACCTCCTGCGGCGCGGCCTCGATGGCACGCGCGCAATATGCCAGCACCTGGTCCCCGGCTGCGTTTGTGTACAGTTCCTGGAGGGCGTAGAGCGCGTCGGGTTTGCCGTCCAGCGCCCTACGGTACGCCGCCAGGGCGCCGGGAAGGTCACCGCGTGCCTGCAGGAGCACGCCGAGTCCGGTGAATACCTGCGAGACCTCCGGTCGCCGGCGCGCCAGGTCGCCGTAGAACTCCAGTCCGTCGTCCGCGCGTCCGGTCTCCACGAACAGGTAGGCCGTCAGGAAGTAGAACACCGGGTTCAGGCCCGGGCCGGG
>CBDVAL010000280.1:0-3612 GCA_965371955.1 uncultured bacterium
TGTCCTAGTAGCTGTAGGGGTCCGAGCGGCTGCGAGCCGTCGCAGACCGTCGGGCCATGCCATCTTCGCGCGCGACGGCTGGCGCTGCATGGCGCCTGGCTGTACCTCGCGGCGCTACCTCGAGGACCACCACGTGACCTACCGCTCCCGTGGTGGCGGCGATGAACTCGCCAACCGGGTCTGTCTGTGCCGCTTCCATCACCAGCGCGGTGAGCATAGCGGGCTGCTGCAATGCCGGGGGCGCGCTCCCCTCGGGCTCTCCTGGCAGCTGGGCCGGCGCGAGCTGGCCCAGGAGTTCCGCAACGAGCGCTCGGTGGATCGCGGCGTTCATCGGGCGTAGATGCTCGGGCGCTGTCGCCATTGACTTACCCGCGCCGCCATCCTATGGTCGTGGGCGGGAGCGCACCACCTCATGAGCCATCGCAAGGACCTGCCGCGGCTGACTCCGGACCTGTTCCGTCTTCCCATCGAGAAGATCCGAGCGGGCTACAAGTCGGATACGTACTTCAATCAGACCCGGCAGATCCTCATGGGAATCGGCCGTCCGCACCGCGTGACCATGCAGCTGTTCCAGCGCGAGGACCGGGCCATGGTCTGCGGCATCGACCAGGTGCTGGCCATCCTGCACGCCGGGACCGGCCACTACAGCGATGCCCGGCGGGCGGCGGACCTGTTCCAGGAGTACCTGCTGCTGGAGCGCGAGGCATACCGGCTGTGGCTGAACCTGGACCAATGCTCGTACGAGCGGCTGGAGCCGGTACAGCGCCAGAGATTCGATGTGTCCGCGGAGCTGGCTCGGCTGTGGCAGAGCGGGTTCACCTCGCTGCGCATCGCGTCGTTGCACGACGGGGAGCTGGCGGACGCCCACGAGCCGGTGATGGAGATCGAGGGAGATCTGGAGGAGTTCGTGCATCTGGAGACCCTGCTCGTCGGCGCCCTCACCGATGGCACCACGGTGGCGACGAACACGGCTCGGGTGGTGGAGGCCGCAGCGGGCAAGCCGGTGATGATGTTCGGGGCCCGCCACCAGGGTCACGAGGGCCAGGCCGGTTCCGGCTACGCCGCCTGGATCGGAGGGGCGCGCGGCGTATCCACCGACGAGCAGGGCGAATGGTGGGGGAGCAAGGGTATCGGCACCATCCCGCACGCCCTCATCGCCGCCATGGACGGCGATACGGTTCGGGCCACGCTGGCGTTCGCCGAGGTGTTCCCCGACCTTGCGCCCGTGAGCCTGGTGGACTTCGACAACACCTCGGTGGAGACCGGGCTGAAGGTGGCGCGCAAGCTGGGCCGGCGCCTGTGGGGCGTGCGCCTGGACACGTCCGGGGATCTCGTCGATGCCTCGATCTATCACGCCATTCAGGACGGCACGGAGGCTGCGCGCGGTGAGACCACTGGAGTCACTCCTCGGCTGGTCACGCGCATGCGCGCGGCGTTGGATCAGGCGGGGTGCGACTGGGTGCGTATCGTGGTCTCCGGTGGGATGACGGCCGAGAGGATCCGTCGTTTCGAGCGACAGAAAGTACCGGTGGATGCGTATGGCGTGGGGAGCTCGCTGTTGGAGCGTGCCGGAGGGCGCTTCGAGTACACTCAAGATGTGGTCCGCCCCAACGTGAAACGCGGGCGGGTCCGCGTCGCATCGGAACGGCTGTGCCCTGTGGATGTGCAGGGGCTGGCCGGTTCCGTGGCGAACCTGTAGCACGGCGCCCCAGGTCAGCGCCGGCCGGCAAGAGAAGGAGGACCAAGGTCGGCGCTCCAGCTTGCCGGGCAATGCGCGGACCGTCAGGCGCGGGAGCAGAAAGGGAGCACAAGCCGTGACCGGTGCTACGCTGAGGTTGCCGAGCGGCTGCGCCGGCGCCGTGGGCGTTGCTGAGTTCTGGACACAGGATCCGGCGGGCCCTTGGCGTTACAATACCCGGAGCGGGGTGCTGAATGTGTGACTTGTCTCTCTTGACCATCATGGCTGTGGCGCTGGGTGCGGTGAACGCCGCACCCCAGGAGCAACGCCTCACTGATCTGCTGGCAGACGCCAACCGGCGCTTCGAGCAGGGGGACTTCCGCGGCGCCGTCGATGGTTTCGAGCTGTTCCTTGCGGACTCTCCCGAGTACTACGAGGTCCTCTACAAGCTGGCCCGTTCGTATCACGAGCTCGACGAGCAGACAGGGTTCGACCAGGCCATCCGTCGAGTCCTGGCGTTGAACCCGCAACGCGCGCAACCGTTCGTTCTCATGGGCCGGAGGTTCCAGTGGGAGGGGCGCTTCCCGGACGCGGAGAACGCCTACCACAGGGCACTGGAACTGGACCCGGAGAGCATCGACGCCCTCGCCGGGCTGGCGGATGTGTGTCTGGCCCACGGAGAGCGCCAGGAGGGGCTGGGCTATCTGGAACAGATTGTTGAGGACCACCCGGACAACGTGCCCTTCCTGTGGATGCTGGCGCGATCCTCGCAGGACCGGCAGCGGCAGGCGGAACTCTACCGCCAGATCCTGCTGGCGTCACCGTACGGCGATGTGGTGGCCAAGGGGCGCCTGGCACTGCTGGAGGCGCGCTGGCAGCGGCAGTTCGTGCAGATCGAAGGGCTGGACCGGCCGCAGAGGATCCGTTTGTTCTACACGCCGGCCAACCGCAAGAACCGCAAGCAGGGTTTCCGCTTCCACCAGGAATCCAAGGGGGCGGTGGAAGGATGGGCGCTGCGGGTGGCCACCCCCAACACGCCCTACGTGCGCCTGCACGTGAACGGCATGGGACCCTACAAGTTTCTCCTGGATACCGGCACGCAGGGCGTGCACGTCTCGCGGGTCCTGGCGCAGAAGCTCGGGCTGGAATCGTTCGGGCAGAGCCGTTTCGAGGGTCTCGGGGGTGGCAGCGTTCTCTACGGGGAGATCGTCTTCCTGGACAGCCTGCAGCTGGGGAAAGTCCTGGTGAGAAATGTGCCCGCGGAGGCCATCGACCTGGTGGGCATCGGCGACGGGATCCTCAACCCGGCCATCCTCGGTGACGTGCGCGTGCAGATCGAGAACAGCCGGCGGTCCCTGCGCCTGAGCCGGTGGCCCGAGGAGGGGGAGGAGGACCCGGTGCGCCTGGAGGCGAGCAACCGGGTGGGTGCGCCGGTGACGTTGCCCTTCCTGTCGTTCCACGGGCATACCATCATCCGGGTGGAGCTGCAGGGCCTGGTCTCCAACGCGCTACTGGATACCGGCGCCGAGAACACGGTGCTGGACCTGTCGGTGCTGGAGGCCATTCCGGCATTGAAGGCGTCTCCGGCCTCCGGCTACGGGGTCACGCTGCAGGGGCTCACCGGGGCGTTACTGGACGCTCAGGTGGTCCAGGACGTCCAGATCATGCTGGCCGGGCAGAACTTCCGTGTGGTCGATCTGTTTGCGGCCGACCTGCGGCGCATGACCAACTTCTACGGGCCGGAGATTCATGCCGTGCTGGGGATGGAGCAGCTGCGGCACTTCGACATCACGTTCGATTACCGGCGGAACGAGATCACCTTCCAGCGTAATCTGCGCTAGGGCCTCTGGGCTGTGGTGGAGATCCGGCCATCGCCGTCCGCCGCGGCGCCGCGCACGCTCCTCGCCCGGCGTTGCGCCGGGCTCGTCGCTCTA
>CBDVAL010000281.1:0-3597 GCA_965371955.1 uncultured bacterium
AGGAACGCAGTGGCGTCCCCGAACTGCCATTGACAGAAAGCGGCGAAGGCCAGCAGCCCGGCCGGGGCGCCCAGGGCGGACGCCCCTCGCAGGGCGCGGACCCGGCCCGGTGAGCCCCGGTCCAGGGCGGACCAGGCCAGGGGAAGGATCAGCAGGACTCCCACCGGGCGCGTCAGGGCCGCTGCGGCCGCCAGGATGAATGCCATCAGATGGCGATCCCTGTGGCCGGCCATCAGCGCTGCAAGAGCCAGCAGCAGGAACAGCGACTCGCTGTACGGGGCGGAGAGGAACAGTGATGTGGGGAACATGCACACGGCCACGCACGCGCCGCGGGCGGCCTGTTCCCCGTAACGCTCCTCGGTCCAGGTTCCCAGCAGGTACAGGAATCCCAGCAGGGCCAGGTTCGATACCAGCAGCGCGGCGGTCAGCGAGCCTCCCAGCGGCGCGGTGAGGTAGGAAGCCAGGCGCACCATGCCGGGATAGAGCGGGAAGAAGCCGCTGGTGTCTTCGGGGTCCTGGTTGCCCGGCGCAAGGCCGGGGTTCTCCTCGAGGGCGGCGTAGCCGTGGTCCGCGATGAGCAGGTACCAGTGCGCATCCCACTGGGCCCATGCCGACAGGGCGCCCGGTGCATCCTGAGCGTAGTGCAGGTTGCCGGGCTGGAGGGCGGCTCCGGAGGGAAGCAGGTAGGATGCCAGCCAGGCGATGAGAAACAACCCCATCCTGGTTGTCAAAAAAATGACGAGGACATCCCGGGCGCGGCGTGTTGTGCGCGGATCGATGGCCACCTCCATGGTGCGGGCCCCGCTTTCCTTCTGGTCGCATCAGGGGGTCCGCGATCCCTGGATTCTAGGGGGCTCTGGAAACGTCCGTCAAGGGGTCTCCCCTGGGTCGGATCGTTGAAACCGTTGAATTTCTTGACAGTCCCGGGGGGCGAACCTACAATGAAGCCGGACAGGTTGACGCTGCACCCAGTGCCGGACCCACCGTGGGCCGTCCGCCAGAAGGCGGCCCCGTATGCCACCCCGCCAGGCTCCCACAGAAGTACCACTACGGGAATCGACGCTGATGGGGACCGGATCCGACGCGGCCCCCGGGTAAGTGCCCGCGTGGCCCGAGGTGCCCGCGACCCAGGCGCCCGTGGTGGCAGGAGCCACCCGGAGGGAAGAAACCGATGGCCGTCAAGCTGGGCGAGATGCTGATCAAGGCCGGCCTGATCACCCAGGATCAGCTGCAGGAGGCACTGGAGCATCAGAGGGGTGCCGGCGGCAAGCTGGGCTACAACCTGATCCAGATGGGCCTGGTCAAGGAAGAGGACATCACGCAGCTGCTGTCGCACCAGTACGGCGTCGCATCGGTGAACCTGCGCGAGTCGGAGATCGATGACTCGGTGGTCAAGCTGATCCCATCCGAGGTCGCCCAGAAGTATCTCATCCTGCCCATCCGGCGCAACGGCGCCACGCTCACCATTGCCATGGTGGACCCCACCAACGTCTTCGCCATGGACGACATCAAGTTCATGACCGGTTACAACGTCGAGCCGGTGGTGGCGTCGGAGATTGCCATCAAGGAGGCCATCGACCGCTTCTACGGCTCGTCGCACGAGCTGGAGCTCAAGAAGGTCATGGATGAGATGGCCGAGACGGAGGCGGCCGACGCCGATCTGGAGCTCCTCGAAGATGAGGAGGAAATGGACGTCGCCAGCTTGGAGGCGGCCACCGAGGAAGCGCCGGTGGTCAAGCTGGTGAACCTGATCCTGACCGACTCCATCAAGAGGGGCGCCAGCGATATCCACATCGAACCCTACGAGAAGGACTTCCGTGTACGCTTCCGTATCGACGGCGTCCTCTACGAGATCATGAATCCGCCGCTGAAGCTGCGTGATGCCATCATCTCACGCGTCAAGATCATGGCCAAGCTGGACATCGCCGAGAAGCGCCTGCCCCAGGATGGGCGTATCAAGATCAAGATGAAGCTCGCCGGCAAGAACAAGGAGATGGACTATCGCGTCTCGGTGCTTCCCACACTGTTCGGCGAGAAGATCGTCCTGCGTCTGCTGGACAAGGACAACCTCATGCTGGACATGACCAAGCTGGGGTTCGAGTCGAACTCGCTGAAGTGCTTCGAGAGCGCCATCTTCAAGCCGTTCGGCATGGTGCTCGTCACCGGCCCCACGGGCTCCGGAAAGACGAACACGCTGTACTCGTCCATCAGCCAGGTGAATACGCCTGAGACCAACATCATGACCGCCGAGGATCCGGTGGAGTTCAACCTCCATGGCATCAACCAGGTGCAGATGAAGGAGAGCATCGGCCTCAACTTCGCCGCTGCCCTGCGATCCTTCCTGCGCCAGGATCCCAACATCGTCCTGGTGGGGGAGATCCGTGACTTCGAGACAGCGGAGATCGCGGTGAAGGCCGCGCTTACCGGTCACTTGGTCCTGTCCACGCTGCACACCAATGATGCCCCTTCCACCATCAACCGTCTGATGAACATGGGCATCGAGCCGTTCCTGGTGGCCACCTCGGTGAACCTGATCTGTGCCCAGCGACTGCTGCGCCGGTTGTGCAAGGAGTGCAAGGAGGAGATCCACGTGCCTCCGCAGGCGCTGGTGGAGATCGGACTACCCGCCGACGAGGTAGCCAAGGTCAAGGTGTTCAAGGGTCGCGGCTGCGGCGTGTGCAACAACACGGGCTACAAGGGGCGTATCGGTGTCTACGAGGTCATGGACATCGAGGACGAGATCCGCGAACTGATCCTGTGCGGAGCCTCCACACTGGAGTTGCGTAGAAAGGCCATGGAGAACGGCATGCTGAGCCTGCGGCAGAGCGGGCTCCAGAAGATCCGCGATGGTGTCACCACCATCGAGGAGGTAGTCCGCGAGACGGTGCTTTGATCTCCACCGAGACGGAACACCGGGCTTTGCGATGCTTCCCTGAAGCGGGAGCGAGGAGAAACCCATGGGCGTGACCCTGCATCAGTTACTCAAGACCCTGGTGGAACAGGGAGGCACCGACCTCCACGTGACCACCAATTCGCCGCCGCAGATTCGCATCCACGGAAAGCTGGTGCCGCTGCAGTTGCCGCCGCTGACGGCGCCGGAGACCAAGTCGCTGGCTTACAGCGTCCTCACCGACACCCAGAAGCACCGCTTCGAGGACCAGATGGAGCTCGACTTCTCCTTCGGCGTCAAGGGCCTTGCCCGCTTCCGCGCCAACGTCTTCAACCAGCGCGGCGCGGTGGGCGCCGCGTTCCGAACCATTCCCTACGAGATCAAGAGCTTCCGGCAACTGGGCCTGCCGGAGGTGGTCTCCAAGCTGTGCTCCAAGCCGCGCGGCTTGATCCTCGTCACCGGGCCCACCGGTTCCGGAAAGTCCACCACCCTGGCGGCGATGCTGGACAAGGTCAATGGCGAGCGCCACGAGCACATCGTCACCATCGAGGATCCGATAGAGTACCTCCATCAGCACAAGAAGTGCATCGTCAACCAGCGCGAGTTACACGCCGACACGCACTCCTTCACCCATGCTTTGAAGTCGGTACTGCGTCAGGACCCTGACGTTGTGCTGATCGGTGAGATGCGCGACCTGGAAACCATCG
>CBDVAL010000282.1:0-3592 GCA_965371955.1 uncultured bacterium
GTGCCCGGCCAGGTGTGCGCGGGGCTGTTTCCTTTGCCGGGCGCCGGCGAACCCATCGCCCTGACATTCCAGGCGGTGGTGACGCGTCGGCCGCGCGGCCGACGGCGCGTCGGCCTCAACGTCATCGGCGGCGGCCCGCTGGGGGAGACCGCCCTGGCCGAGACCACGCCCGAGGAGAAGCCGTGGCGCGCGGCGGTGCTGTGGGCCCAGGCGCAGTTCGAGGCGATCAGCAAGCAGGCCGGCCGGCGCGCCGCAACGCCGGAGCCCATGTTCCTGCGCCGGGTGCACGGTGTGCTGCAGGGACTTGCGCGACGCATCGAGCGCGACACCCGCGGACGCAGCCGCCGCACGCGCCACGCGCAGAAGCGCCATCTGAGCGGTGAGCGACCCACGCGCAAGGCCATCGATGACCTGCGCAGGGCCGGTGAGGAGGCCTGCCTGCGCGATGGCCGCAACGACACCCTGGTGATCCTCGGCGCCCGGGGGCGGACGCACTTCTTCGCTCCCGAGGGCCGCCTGGTCTCGTCGGTGCACTACCCCAAGGAGACCGTGGAGAAGAAGATCCGCATGGGGTTGTGGAAGCCCGCAGCCGCGCAGGAACTGGCGGCGCTGAAGGAGCGCGTCGAGGAGAGCACCGGCGAGTGACCAACGCACCCCCCCTCCTCACCCGGTTGGGACGCCTGGGACCGGGACTCGCCATCGCCGCCACCGGCGTCGGCGCCGGCGATCTCATCGCCGCCAGCATTGCCGGGCGGGACTACGGCATGGCGCTGGCCTGGGCAGTGGTCCTGGGCGCGGTGCTCAAGTACGTCCTGAACGAGGGCATCGCGCGCTGGCAGCTCAGCGAGGATCAGTCGGTGCTCTCCGCGGTGGTGCAGCGCTTCCCGCGCTGGATCACCTGGTACCTGGCCGTCTACTTTCTGTTCTGGACGGCCGCGGTGGCGGCGGCCCTCGGCGCCGCATGCGGCATTGCGGCGGCCGCGCTCTGGCCCATCATGGGGTCCACCGCGTGGGGCATCCTGCACTCGCTCATCGCCGTGGCCGTGGTGCTCCTGGGTGGCTACACGGCGTTCGAACGCGCCATGAAGGGCTTCATCGCGGTGATGTTCCTGTGCATGGTGGGCTCCGCGGTGTGGCTGGGTCCGGACTGGAGCCAGTTGTCCAGCGGCGTGCTGCTTCCCAGTATCCCGGCCGATGCCGGGGACGGCAGGCTGAGTGACGCCCTCCTCATGGTGATGTCCCTCATGGGCGGAGTGGGTGGCAGCGTCACGCTGCTGGCATACGGCTCCTGGATTCGCGAGAAGGGATGGCGCGGGCGTGAATACCTCTCCGTGGCGCGCACCGATCTGAGCGTGGCGTACCTCCTCACCGGTCTCTTCGGTGTGGCGGTGCTGGTGGTGGCATCCAGTCTGCCCGCCGGCGGAGAGTCCCTGGGCGGCGGCATCGGGCTGCTGACGGGCATGGGCGACGTCCTGGCGGCTGTGCTGGGAGATGCGGGGAAGCTGGTATTCCTGGTGGGTGTCTGGACGGCAGTGTTCACCTCGATGCTGGGGGTCTGGCACGGCGTGCCGGCCATCATGGCCGACTTCTTGCGCGCATGGAGGCGAAAGGCCACGGGACGGAAAGGCAAGCCTCCGTCAGGCCGGGATCCGTTGGTGATGGGATTGGTGGTGTGCGTTGCCGGCCTCGCCATCGTGCTGGTGCCCACGGGCCGTCCGTTGTGGCTCATCCTGGTCTACACCGTCACCGGCTCGCTGTTCATGCCGTTCCTGGCGTTCGTCCTGTTGCGCCTGAACTCGGCCCGAGGCCCCCTGGGGCGCACCCTGGGCTACGGGCTCACCAGCCGGATCGTGCTGATAGCCACGCTCGTCCTGTTCGCCGCCCTCGGCATGCAAAAGCTGGTGGAGAGCGTCGAAAAGATGTTCGCCGGCTAGCGTGCCCTGGCCTTGAGCAGGATGTTCACCCGCCGGTTGCGCTTGCGGCCCTCAGCGGTGCTGTTGGTGTCGCGTGGCTGGCCCTCGCCGTAGCCCAGCGCCACCATCCGCGTCGCCTCCACGCCGCGGCCGAGGAGATAATTCCGCACCGACTTGGCGCGGCGTTCCGACAAGCTCTGGTTGTGCTCCTCGCCCCCGGTGGAGTCCGTGTGACCCTGGACCACCACGGCGGTCTTCGGATAGTCGACCAGAACCACGGCGACCTGGTCCAGCGTGGACGTGGAAGCTCCCACCAGCGAGGCGGAGTCGATCTCGAACAGGATGTCGGAGTCAAAGTGGATCAGCAGCAGGTTCTTGCCGACGCGCTCCACCGTGGTGCCGGGAATGCGCGCCAGCTTCTCCTCCTGGTGATCCATGTAGGCCCCCACGCCGGCGCCGATCCCCGCACCGATGGCGGCACCGGCCAGGATCTCGTCGGCCTCCCCTTCGCCCAGGAGGGCGCCCAGCACGGCGCCCACGCCGGCCCCGATGGCAGCTCCCTTTCCGGTCTTGTCGCGGTTCGTCGTCCGGCCCGAGGTGCCGGTGGTGGCGCATCCGGAGATCAGACCAGCCAGCAGCAACAGCACCAGTCCCGCAACCAGCACACGTCGGTGTTCAAACATGATCCGCACCTCCTCTTTGGCCGGAACCCCGGCGGCAGGATTATAGTAGAAGGGGCGCCGTTGCCTGCCGGTGCCGGAGGAAGCTGGATGAGAATCTCCCCGAGACGTGCGGTGATCGGCGGTCTGGCCCTGCTGCTGGCGCTTCTCCTGCTATACCCCTTTATCGTCTTGGCCCGCGCCTACCGGGCGACGCCGCAGGTGCTGGCCACCGCCCGGCAATTCGAGCGCGAAGGGCTGGCATGGTCGCAGGTGCCTGCGGGTTGGCGTGACGTTCTCCTGCAGGTGGAGGATCCCGGGTTCTACGAGCACAGCGGCGTGGATATCTCCACCCCCGGCGCCGGGATGACCACCATCACCCAGGGGCTGGTCAAGGTGCACTACTTCGAGCGCTTCCGCCCCGGCTTCGAGCGCAAGCTACGCCAGTCGCTCATGGCGGTGGTGCTGGACCGCAAGATGCCCAAGGACCTGCAGCTCACGCTGTTCCTCAATACCGCCAACCTGGGCGCGAGCCAGGACGGTCCGGTCATCGGTTTCCCGGCGGCGGCCGAGGCCTATTTCAGTAGACCGTTTCACCGTCTGCAGCGCCGGGAGTTCATCTCCCTGGTGGCCATGCTCGTCGGTCCCAACCGTTACCACCCGGACCATCACCCTGACGAGCTGGCCGATAGGGTGCGCCGCATCGAGGCGCTGCTGGCGGGCAGATGCCGCCCGTCCTCCTGGAAGGATGTGTTCCTGGAGGATTGCAAGGCGGGTTGACCGGGGCCACGCCCGGGGGCGCTTCTAGTCGAACAACCCACCGATGTCCGGGTCCACCGGCTCGATGCAGTCCGCATCGTCGTTGGCCGGAGTGTTCACCCGCCGGGAGACGGGATGCGCGATCATCTCCGACGCCTCGTACGGAACCAGCAGGGACTGCAGTTCGGCGGGCTCCTGGATCCCGGGATCGAGCCAGGGCTCGTACGCCTCCGGCGGCAGGATCACCGGCATGCGGTCATG
>CBDVAL010000283.1:0-3579 GCA_965371955.1 uncultured bacterium
CGATGACAAGGAGGACGATCACGGATGGAGGTTCCAGGGCATGCACCTTGATCTTAGGGTGCGCTACGGCCCTCGTGCAAGCGCCGGGCCGCTGGTACCCGTCGAGAGCAACCACGTAAACCGGCCAGCAGCAAGGGATTTGGAAAATTCTGGCTGATTCAGGGAACCGGATGCCTTGCAGGGCCAAGAGTGTACATAGCACGACGACGGCCGGGGTGGCGGCCTTGGAGGAGACGGCCTCGCTGGTGGAGCGGAGTCCCGGATCCTGGATACATTGCCCTCCACCCCGGCCGCTCTTCTTTCGGAAGAGTAGCCAGTTCCCCCGTGCTACACTTCCGCTGTGTGAGGAAGAAAGCCGCATCGCCTGAACCGCAGGGCCCCGGCTCGGAGAGGTTGCTCTCTCCGCAGAGAGCCCGGGTAGTCCTGGCCATCCTGTGCGCTGCCTACCTGCTGCTGGCCATCGGCAGCCTGCGCCACAAGTCGGTGACCGTGGACGAGCTTGGCCACCTGCCGGCGGGCTACTACTACCTGCGCTCCGGCGACCCGCGCCATCTGGGCTCCAACCCGCCTCTGGCCAACGTCATCTCGGCAGCCCCTCTCCTCCTCATGGGCCTCGAACCCCACGGCACGATCCCGCCCACCATGAGCAACCTGACGTACTCGTTCTGGGGCAACGGCTACCGCTTCCTGTTCGAGCACCCCGACGACTACCGCCGTGCCTACACGGCGGCCCGTATCACCACGGTGCTCCTGGTGGCAGGGCTCGGAGTCCTGCTCTTCTCGTGGGGCCGCGCCCTGGCGCCCCACCGCCCCGAGCTGTGCGGCCTCATGGCAGCAGGACTGTTGTGGTTCTCGCCCGGCGTCCTCGCTCACGCCCGCCTGGTCACCACCGACGCGGCCGCGGCGCTGCTGGTGGCACTGGCCCTGTGGAGCTTGTGGCGCGTGCTGCAGCGCCCGGGTTACCCGGGCTTCGTGCTGTGCGGGACACTTCTGGGCCTGGCGCAGCTCACCAAGTTCTATGCACTGCTGCTCTACCCACTGTTCGTGATCATTGCCGCCCTGTGGCAGCGCGGCGCGAACCGAAGGCAAGTGCGTCATGTGGCCGGGGGCCTGCTGGCGGCGTTTGTCCTCAGCGTGGTCGTCCTGGACGCCGGCTACCTGTTCCAGGGCGTGGGAACCCCGTTGCGTGACCTGGAGCTGCACAGCGCGCGCATGCAGGCAGCCACCGCATGGATCCCGGCAGCCGTTCCCTTACCCATTCCGCCGGCGTTCGTCACCGCCGTGGACGAGCAGATGGTGGAAGTATCCGCCGACAACCCGTCGTTCCTCTACGGCCGGACGTTCGAGGGCGGCCGCTGGTACTACTACCTCGCCCTGCTCCCCATCAAGACGCCGCTGCCCCTCATGCTGGTGCTCCTGCTGGCCGCGGGCTACGCCGTTCATCGCAAGCCGTGGAGCTTGCGCGAGCTCTCGGTCCTGCTGCTGTTGCCTCTGGCCCTGTTTCTGGCGCTGTCCTTGTCCAGCCAGCGCCAGCTCGGCGTGCGCGCGCTGCTCTCCGCCGCACCACTCCTGTGGCTCTGGGCGGCGGCCACGCTCAGCCGCGTCAACCTGGACCGCTGGGCGCGCCGGACATTGATCGTGCTGCTCCTGTGGGCCGGCGGTGAGACACTGTGGATCCATCCCCACTACCTCACCTACTTCAACCAGGTGGTCGGCGGTGCGTCCCGCGGCTACCGCTACGCGTCGGGCTCGAACCTGGATTGGGGACAGGATCTGCAGGGCCTGAAGCAATTCGTGCAAGCCGAGGGAGAAGGGAAGATCCAGCTACTCTACTTCGGCAGCGTCGACCCGTCGGTGTACGGTATCGACTACGAGGTGCCGCTGGAATCCTTCCGTCCAGGGCTGCTCGCCATCAGCGTATCCCTCTACCACCAGCCTTACGCCATGTACGACCACGGCATCTTCCGCCAGGTCGGCCCCGTGGATCGAGACAACCTGGGCGCACCCATCGCCGCGGTGGGAAACTCCATCCACATCTATCGAATCATCAATTAGACGGGGACTGTCCCTGAGGGATCGCCACGAATCCAGGTCTCACCCATGGACGTCTTCACGATGGTGTGAAGAAATCTCGCCTCGTGAGATGGCGACGAGGTCCCCGTTCAGATGAGCGCCGGTGGGCCTAACTTCCGCAGGCGAACGTCCTCTCGATGTCCAACGAGTTCTCCCCCCAACTCCCCTGGTTCAGGGTCTCCGGTCGAACCAGGTAGTGAAGAACCCCTCCCGGAAGCGGCACGTCTGGATCGAGCAAGAAAGGACTGCTGCCGGGAAAGGCGACGCAATCGCTAGAGAAGTCGGGGGAGGTCGAGCGAGCCACCAAGTAGGCCATCGCTCCCGCTTGGGCCGGCCATGAGTACTCGGTGGGGTCTGTCGGGTTGTGGAAACCGGAGTTGCCAGTGATCTCATCGACGAGACCGAAGCCAGGCTCCCCTGCGCACTGGTTGTCCAGCCCGTCGTTGTGCTCCGGCGCGCCCGGGAACGTCAGCCCGTAGTATATGTCGCAGTCGCCGAGACAGGTACCGAAGCCGTCGAAGTCACCGTCCTCCTCGCCCGGCCCCGGCAGGCCGTCGCAATCGTTGTCGATGCCGTCGCACACCTCGGGAGTCGGCGTCCCTGGGAAACAGCTATCTGCTCCAGCCACGCAGAATCCGACCGAAGCGCACGCACCGACGCCGCATGAGGTGGAAAACCCGTCTACCGTGTCGTCGCAGTCGTTGTCGAGGTTGTCGCAGTATTCGAGGCCACCGGGGAACCGCAACGGATTCGCATCGTCGCAGTCGGCGCAGCCGGGAGCGCCGTCGGCGTCGGCCTCCGCGGGTGACAATGTCCCGTCACAGTCATTGTCCCGGCCGTCGCACAACTCCGCCGCGCCGGGATAGCTGGTGGGATCGGAGTCGTCGCAGTCCCCATCGCAGATGGCGAAGCCGTCGCCATCCTGGTCGGCGTTGTGGCCCACGGAGTAGCGGAATCCCGTTTCGTATCGAAGCAGCGGGAGGGATCCCGGTTGGTAGCCCCCCCAGACGAGATAGTGCGTACCGGTCCAGTCCGCCGTGAATCTGAATCTGGATTCGGGTCCGCCGGAGGTCGCCATCGGCGTCCAGGTATCGTTGGACGGATCGTAGCGCGAGCCGCCGCTAAAATACATCGCCGCGTCCGGGTCGTACGGGGCCCCCCAGACGATCAGCTCACCACCGGTCCAGGCCGCGATTCCGTGGGGAGCGGTCGGCGTGGTCGGCGGCGTGATGGAGGTCCAGGTGTCGGTGGCCGGGTCGTAGATGCCGCCGGTGTTCCTATCGAGGTATTCATATGTGGCACCGCCCCAGATTATCATGTGATCGCCGGTCCACACCGCCCTGGGGTAGGACCGAGGGATCGGAGCGTTCTCTTCCGAAATCGGCTCCCAGGTGTCGGTAGCCGGATCGTACGAAGCTCCGTCCCTGAAGGACACCCCCAGGTGTCGTACATAACCACCCCAGATGATCATGCGACTGGCGGTCCACACGGCCGAGTGCTCCTCCC
>CBDVAL010000284.1:0-3558 GCA_965371955.1 uncultured bacterium
GTGAGCGCACTCGCCTGGAGGCCGAGGTAGATGCGGGGATCCTGTCGCGCAGGGACTACGGTGACCGCCAGCTGGCCTTCACCACTGCCGAGCGCGAGTTCCAGGAGACCCAGGAGCGCGTCCACTCCACCGGGGAGCGAGGCCAGGCGGAGCTGGACGTCCTGACCATCCAGCGCGACAAGCTCAAGCATGACCTGCAGTCAGCAACCAACGATCGGGGGCTCCTTTCCATCGCTGCGCCGGCGGACGGGCTGGTGATCTACGAGAAGCGCATGGGAAGCAACGCGCGCTTCCAGGAGGGTGACTCCTGCTGGCCGGGTCAGCGCATCATGCGCCTTCCGGATCTCAGCGTCATGCAGGTGGCGTTCAGCGTCAGCGAGGTGGATGCCCGCTTGCTGGAGGACGGCATGCAGGTGCGCATCGCCATGGATAGCTTCCCGGAGACCGAGCTCACCGGGGAGATCCTGCAGATCGCCTCCATGGCGGTGAATCGCCAGGACGATTCCAAGGTGCGCATCTTCAAGGTGACGTCCACGCTGTCCGAGACCATGATGGACGTCATGAAGCCCGGCATGTCGGTGCTGGGCCGTGTGGTGGTGGACGTGCGCGAGAATGCGCCCATGGTGGCGCGCAGCCTGGTGCGTTTCGACGGCCGGAAGTACTGGCTGCGGGCGGACGGCAAGGGCGGTGTTCCGGTGGAGATCAACCCGGTGGCGCGAAGCAGTGGCTACTATGTCCTGAACGATGAGAAGGATGGTGAGGCCCTGGCGCTGCTGGGCATCCCGGCAGCCGGGGAGCGCGAGGTACAGGCGCGCGCAGAGCAAGACACTTCCGGCGAGGGTACGTCATGAGGAAGCGGACGCTGGTGGTGGCCCTGGTGGTGCTGGCGGTGCCCGTGCTGGCATGGGCGTTCGCCACGCTGGGTAGCGAAGAGTTCGGGCGCACGGCCACAGCGGTGCGCGGGGATTTCCGGCTCACCGTGGAGGCCACCGGAACACTGGAGGCGGCGGTGTTCTTCGAGATCGGCCCGCCCTCGGTGCGCGACTTCTGGCAGTACAACCTCACCTGGATGACGCCGGAGGGCAGCACGGTGAAGGAGGGCGAGGTCATCGCCCGCTTCGACGCCCAGCGCCTCGATGACCGGCTGCGTGATCATCGGGCCGAGCTGGAGACCGCCACCCAACAGAAAGAAAAGGAAGAGCGCGATCTGGAGGTACAACTGCGCCAGCTGCGCCTGGATCTGGTGGAAGCCAAGGGCGACATCGAGAAGGTAAGCCTCGACACCTCGGTTCCTCGCGACTTGCTGCCCAGGATCGAGCTGCAGCAGAACCTCCTCAGGGAGGACCTGGCGCGCAAGAATGCCGCCTTCCTGGAGGAGAAGATCGTGTTCCAGCAGGAGCTGGTACAGAACAAGCTCGACCTGCTGGAAGTGAAGAAGTCACGGGCGCAGCAACGCATCAACTACTACGAGAAGGCCAAGGCCAAGTTCGAGGTCAAGGCTCCCACCGGCGGCGTGGTGATCTACATCCCCAAGCAGAACGGCGATCGATGGGAAGTGGGCGAAGGCGTATGGATGCTGGCCAAGATCATGAAGGTCGCCGATGTGAGCACACTGCGCGTGGAGGCGGAGGTGCTGGAGGTGGACGCCGCCCGCATCGCCGTGGATCAGACAGCGGAGATCACCGTGGATGCCCTGCTGGGCAAGATCATCGAGAGCAAGGTGAAGGAGATCGGGCGTATCGTCCACGAGCGTTCGCCGCAGGATCCCAGCAAGGTGTTCGACGTGTTCCTCCCGCTGGGCGAGATCGACCAGGACACCATGCGGCCGGGAATGAGCTTGCGGGTGAGCATCAACGTCAAGGAGATCCCGGATCAGATCACCATTCCCCTGGAAGCAGTGCACGTGAACGGCGACGGGCCCACGGTGAGGGTGGTGAAGCGCGGCCGGGCGTCGCCCCGGCCGGTGGTTCTGGGGCCGCGCAGCGGTGCCCGTGTGGTGGTGGAGTCAGGGCTCGAGGCCGGTGAACGGGTTCTGCTGGACAGCCCGACGGGCGACGAGGAAGCGTCATGAGACGACCACTGACTGCAGTGGCGTTGCTGCTCTCGCTGGCCGGCTGCAGCATCCTTCCGGGCACCGGCTCAGAGGAGGTGGAGCGCGCGGCCGCGGTGGCGGTGGTGCGCGCGCCGTTCCAGGTCGTCGTGCGCGCCGGGGGCGAGCTGATTGCCCCCAACGCCTCGCCCATCGCTGTGCCACCGGTACCCACCGGAGCGCTCAAGATCAAGGAAGTAGTGGCGGAAGGCGCCATGGTGGAGAAGGGCGACGTCATCATCGTCTTCGATGACACCCAGCTCAACATCGACCTGAAGAACCACACCGCCACGTTCCGCTCCGCCGAGCGCAAGATCGACAAGACGCACATTGAATGGCGCATCGAGTCGGGTTCCATCGAGGTGATGAAGAACGTCGCCGAACTGGAACGCACCTACGCCTCGGAGTTCGAGCTCACCGACGACGGCATCTACAGCCGGCGGGAGATCCTGGAGTCGGAGCTGGACAAGCAGTACGCCGAGAAGAAGATCCTCTTCGCCGACGGCAAGCTCCTGCTGCGGGGCGAGTACTTCAACATCGACGAACGTATCCTGGACGTGGAGAAGGGCCAGGCGGAGGGCAAGATGGATCGCGTGCACACCAGCCTGGGGAAGTTGGTGCTGGAGGCGCCCATCGGCGGCATGATCGTCTACAAGAAGAGCTGGAACGGCTCCACGGTCTCGGTGGGTGACACCCTGTGGCCCGGCAATGTGGTGCTGTCCATCGTGGACCCGTCCGAGACCGTCCTGGAGGTGGACATCCTGGAGAAGGACTCCACCGGCATCGAGGTGGGCGCGAAGACCGAGATCCGCATCGACGCCCACGCGGCGCGCGCCTTTCAGGGGACGGTATCCGAGGTCTCCAAGCTGTCCCGGCCCATCGAGCGCGGTTCGCCGGTGAAGTACTTCCAGGCCAAGATCAAGTTCGATGAGGGCGATCCGACGCTGCTCAAGCCCGGCATGAAGGGCGAGGCAACCATCACCGTGGCCAACCTGGAGGATGCGTTGGTCGTGCCGCGCTCGGCGGTGCATGGCACCGACGGCAACTATCGCGTCGTGCTGGACGGGCCCTCCGGCCCCGTCACGCAAGCGGTGGAACTGGGGCCGGGCGACGTCGTGCGGGTGAGCATCACTTCCGGCCTGGAGGGCGGCGAGAGCGTGCTGCTGGGCGCCACGCCGGAGGAGGCGGTCGCCGCGCACGGCCCGGACGATGAGGTTCCCGCCGTACGCGCGGACCTGTAGGCGAATCCATGCGAGTCGGCGAGTACGTACGGGCGACGTTCGTCGTGCTGATACGCCACAAGATGCGTACCCTGCTCACCATGCTGGGGATCATCTTCGGCGTCGGCGCGGTGATCTCCATGCTGTCCATCGGCGCCGGCGCGCAGGCCGAGGCAATGCAGATGATCGACTCCATGGGTCTGCGCAACATCATCCTGCGCGACAAGCCGGTGGACGAGCAGGACCTCT
>CBDVAL010000285.1:0-3517 GCA_965371955.1 uncultured bacterium
CGTTCTACGGTAACCCGACAACGGTGGTCGGCCTTCTCATCCCATCTACCGGAACCCCCGGATCTGAGAGGATCTGACTAGAACGAGTTCCAGTCCAAGTCCTTGATTTGATTACCGCTTGGTACCTCCTGGTGCTTCTCCGTATCCCCCTGTTCTGGATTCCTAATCACTAGGTCGCAGGTTGGTTTCCGTGTCGAACGCGCGCCGCTCGCCGCCGCACTTCAGCCCGGACGTTTTCCACTCAGCACACGCTCGCCGGAAGGTCCTCCCCGGATGCGTGGAAACCTCGTCCTGGGATGAGAAGACGGCCATGCGGCGGATGGTCAGCGAGATGGCCCACCCCATTTCAGCCCGAACGATTTCCTCTCCAGACACGCTTGCCGGAGGACCTCCCCGGATGCGTGGAAGTCTCGTCCTGGGATCTGGAAGTCGCCGTGCGGCAGGAAACAAGATGGGGACTGTTCAGGACTGTCCCCTAGCGGGGTAAGTAGTACAGAAAAGGCACGCTGAGGATCCCCCGCTGCGCCGGTCCCACCAGCACGTCGGCGGCCACCTGCCCGTACGGCTGCACCTGGCGCAGCGTATCGGCCATGACGTCGGAGGTGGTGCGCGGGCCCTCCAGGCTGGACTCCATGTCCAGGAACATCTCCAGCGGCGAACGCTGCCGGGGGAACAGCCGCAGCCGGATGCCGCTGTCGGGATCGATGCCGGCGGCCTCCTTTGCCAGCTCCAGCGCACGGATGAAACCGCCCAGCTCGTCCACCAGGCCCAGCTCCTGCGCGTCCTCACCGGTCCAGACACGCCCCTTGGCGATCTCCAGCACATCCTCCAGCGGCAGGTCGCGCCCCGCGGCCACCTTGGCGGTGAAGTCCTCGTAGACCCGGTCCAGCCATCCCTGGAAGCGCGCCCATCCCTCGTCGGAGTAGTCCTCCAGGCTGGACCACATATCGGCGTTGCGCGACGTCTGCACCGCGTCGAACGTCATGCCGATCTTCTTCCACATGTCGCGGTTGACGAGCTTGCCGCCGAGGACGCCGATGGAGCCGGTGAGGGTGCCCGGCTGGGCGACGACCTTGTCGGCGCTCATGGCGACGAAGTAGCCACCGGAGGCGGCGTAATTCCCCATGGAGACGATGACGGGAATGCCCGCCTCCCGGGCACGCACCGTCTCGCGGTGGATGGCGTCGGACGCCGGGTACGAGCCACCGGGAGAGTTGACCCGGAACAGGATGGCCTCCACCTGCGGATGATCCACCGCGTCGCGGAACGCCCTGGCGACGGTATCCGAGCCCATGACGAACTCGCCGCTCATGGCGGCATAGCGGCTCTTGCCGCGCAGCACCGTCCCCTGCCCGTAGATCAGCGCGATGGTGGATCCGTGGCCGAAGGAGGCGTCGGTGCGATCCAGGTAGCTGTCCAGGTAGAGATAGTCCACGCTGCCGGAAACGCGCTCCGCGATCTTGTCGTAGAGCTCGTCGCGATACGCCAGACCGTCTACCAGCCCGCTGTCCACCGCCTCCTGCCCGTAGTACGGGCCGGCATCGGCCAGCGCGCGCACCTCATCGACCGACATGCCGCGTGCATCGGCGATGCCGGAGACGATCTGGCCGAACCAGGAGTCCATCAGGTGCTGCATGGCCTCGCGGTGTGCGTCGGTGAACTCCTCGTGGGTGTAGAAGTTCATGGCGTTCTTGTACTCGTGACGCTGATCCAGGCGCGGCGTGATGCCGAGCAGCTCGAACGTCCCGCGCACGAACGGATGCTCCAGGATGAGGCCGGTGAGCCCCACATCGCCGGAGGGCAGCAGGTAGATCTCCTCGAACGCCGTGGCCAGGTAGTAGCCGCCGTTTCCAGGCCCGTTGTCGCCGAATGTCTCCGAGTACGCAACGGCGAACTTGCCGGCCTCACGGAACGCCATCACCGCGTCACGCAGCTCCTGGGTCACCGCCATGCCGTGGCCGCCGGCGCCGATGCGCGCCACCAGGCCCTCCACCCGCGAGTCGCGGCCGGCCCGGTCCAGCGCCTGGACGAACTCGAGCACCGTGGGCGTGCCGCGCAGGGTGAAGGAGGCCACCGGATCGTCCGGGAGACTCTCGAGGAAGGGGACCTCCAGATTGATCTGCAGCACGGTGCGTGCGGAGACGCTGGGGCTGGTGAGCAGGCCCACAATCCAGAACATCGCGGTAATCCCCACCAGGAGCACGGTCATGCCCCCGATCAGGCACAGCAACACCACCAGGAATTTCTTCATCTGGAACCTTTTCTCCCAGCCCGATGCTTGCTTCGTTATGTACGCCCGCGGACCCGCAAGGTTTCGCCCTCCGGCCTCTGCGGAGAACCTACGTCCTGCGGACAGAATCGGCCACTCCTCCGAACCGCGTCAACGCCCCGTCAGGGCACAGATCCCGCCCAGCAGGAGGGCGCTGGCATAGTGGATTCCCCGGGCCAGGAGGACCGAGGCCAGGGCCAGATCGTCGGCATACCCGAGGTGGACCAGCGGAACGATGGCGGCCGCCTCGGTGGCCCCGGCACCGCCCGGGCTGCCGGAGGCCACCCCGGCCAGCGAGCCCAGGGAGAACGCCGCCGCCGCCACCATGAAGGGGATCTCCAGCCCCAGGGCCCGGGCCGCCAGCAGGAAGGTCAGAGTATTTCCCAGCCAGACCAGGGTACCGCCCACCACCATGAGGCCCCAGGAGCTCGGCCGCGCCAGGAGCTTGCGGGCGCTTCGAAACGTGCCGGTCAGGTTGCTGGCCAGCGACGGCATGCGCTCGCGCAGCTTTTCCAGCAGGCGCTCGCGCCGGCGCCAGGCCAGCAGAACCGCCACCGCCACCGCCACCGCGGCCAGGGCCGGCAGCAAGAACCAGCGCGTCCCACCGGCCCGCCCGTCCATGAATGCGCCCGGCAATAGCACCATCCCCAGGGTCATGCTGATGAGGCTATAGCCCATCTGGTCCACCAGGGCCCCGCCGAACAGCGGACCCGGCTCGAGGCCGGTGCTGCGGGCGAGATAGCGCGCCCGGATGATGCCGCCGAACGGGCGGGCCCCGGGGACCACGGTGTTGTAGAACACGCTGGCCAGCAGCGCCCGCTCGGCCGGCCACCAGCGCACCCTGGCCACCGGACGCAGCAGTTGCTGCCAGCGCAGGCCCCAGATGGCGTAGCGCAGCAGGTTGGCGGCCACGGCCAGCAGCAGCGGCCATGGCGCAACCTCCACCAGGCGGCGACCCAGGTTGCCCCAGCCCGCCCGGGTGCCGGTGCGCCACAGGAACCACACTGCCGCCACCATCAACAGCGCGGATAGAACCACGCGCAGGGGCTTTCGGGGCCTCCGGCGGTGCGGCGAACCCTGGGCGTTGGTGGTCACGTACCTCCTTCGTGTATCATTAGATTCGGGAGGCGATTATGTCGTACGGATCGATGGGGAAAAAGCTCACCCTGCTGCCTCTCGTGATCCTGCTGCTGGCCGGGGCGATCCACGCCGCGGACACGGGCCGGCCCAACGTGGTGCTGATCACCC
>CBDVAL010000286.1:0-3514 GCA_965371955.1 uncultured bacterium
CCCTCGCTCCGGTGGCCGCCCAGTCTCTACCGCCGAGCACTGAGTTAAATGGATAGTCCCCGACACTGATCTGTCCGCTGTTGTGGACACTCCTGCGACGGCATGCTATTCTGGCCGCCAGTGTCGTTGCCCACACCGCGAGCCGCGATCAAAGCCCACGTATGAAAGACCTGGCCCGACTTCTCAAGTACTTGAAGCCCTACCTGCCCCGGATGGCCTTCGCCGTGTTCTGCCTGGCCATGGCCTCCCTGATGATCCTGGGGCTGGTGAGCCTCATGCAGCCGCTGGTGAACGACGTGCTGCGCATGGCGCCCCAGGACCAGCGGCCGGAGAGCGCGCCACAAGAGGACAAGCTGAACGCCCTCACCCTGGTGAACCGCCTGATGGGTGATCCGGAGTGGATCGCGAACCTCTCCTCCGGGGCCAGGGGGTTGGTCGCTGACGGTCATGACATCACGTTCCTGAGCGTCGCCGCGATCATGGTGCTGCTGTTCTTCATCCAGGGAGTGTTCGCCTACTTCGGGACCTACTACGCCCAATCCGTGGGGCACTGGATCCTGATGGATCTGCGCACCGACCTGTTCCGACATATTCACGGCCAGAGCCTGGGATTTTTCTCGGCCCATCCCACCGGCCTCTTGATGTCGCGCATCCTGGGCGACGTGAACGTCCTGCGACGCGTGTTCTCCCTCGGGATGTCCGAGGGTATCCGTCTGAGCTTCATCGTCATCGGGCAGGCGGCGTTCCTGTTCTATCTCAACTGGAAGCTCGCCGCCTTCTGCCTGTTCGGACTGCCCATCATCGTCTACCCCCTGGTGCGCTTCGGCCGCAAGCTGAAGGCGACCAGCCATCGCACCCAGGAGCACAGGGCGGACCTGTCCAACATCCTGAAGGAGACCATCGTCGGAAGCCGCGTGGTGCAGGCCTTCGGCATGGAGCGCTACGAGCTGAGACGGTTCACCCGCAGCATCAAGATGATGGTGCGCCAGCAGCTACGCGCCGTGCGCATCGTGGCGCTCACCGCACCGCTGCTGCAGTTCGTCGGTGCGCTGGCCGGCGCGCTGCTACTGTCGTACGGTGGCTACCAGATCTCCCGGGGAAGCCTGAACCCCGGCGAGTTCTCGACGTTTGTGGCCGCGCTGGCTTGGATGTACTCCTCGCTCAAGAGCCTTGCGCGGATCAACAACATGCTGCAACAGTCCCTGGCCGGGGCGCAGCGCGTGTTCGGAATGCTGGACACCGACATGCGGGTGCCTGAGAAGCCCGGGGCACCGCCGCTGCAGCCGTTCCGCTCGGAGATCGTCTACAAGGATGTAACGTTCGGCTACGACCAGCGGCCGGTGCTACGCGGCATCAATCTGCGCGTGCGGGCCACGCAGGTGGTGGCCATCGTGGGAAGCAGCGGCGCCGGCAAGACCACCCTGGTCAACCTGCTGCCCCGTTTCCTGGACATGGGGGGCGGCTCCATCACCGTGGACGGCGTGGATATCCGCGACGTCGCCCTGGCCTCGCTGCGCCAGCAGATCGGCATCGTCACGCAGGAGGTGATCCTGTTCGACGATACAGTGCGCAACAACATCGCCTATGGCAGGGAGGACTTGGGGGACGAGGCCATCATGCGGACTGCCCGCGCGGCCTTCGCCCATGACTTCATCAGCAGGCTGCCGCAGGGATATGACACGCCCCTGGGCGAGGCAGGTCATCAACTCTCGGCGGGTGAGAGGCAGCGCCTGTCCATCGCACGGGCGCTGCTCAAGGACTCGCCCATCTTGATCCTGGATGAAGCCACGTCCTCCCTGGACACCGAGTCCGAGGCCATGGTGCAGAGCGCGCTCAACAACCTCATGCAAGACCGGACGGTCTTCGTCATCGCGCATCGGCTGTCCACGGTGCGTAACGCCGATCTCATCATCGTTCTCGACGAGGGACGTATCGTCGAGCAGGGAGTTCATGACGAGCTTCTGCGACAAGGCGGCAACTACGCCCGGCTGCACAAGCTGCAGTTCCGCGACCCTCCCTCCGCGGCGCAACCACCGGAGATGACGCCCGAGCCCGGCATGGGCGAGGTCTGATCGCTCGGACCAGTCGATACTTGCATCCGGCGCCGGCTTCCGGTATAAGGTTCCTATAGTCCACGGGTGCTCCTGTCGCCTTACCAGGCGGACGGGGTGAAAAGGGAAGTGGGGTGAGATTCCCCCGCGGTCGCGCCGCCGTGATGGGTGGGTCCGGCATTGCCGGACCACCGGTCGGTCCAGCTGCCACTGCCTGCAAAGCAGGCGGGAAGGCAACCCACCGGGAACCCTGAGCCGGAAGACCTGCCCGAGGGCCATGATGGTGGGTTCTCGCGCACTGGGGCCTCCGGACCGCTCTGTACTCCCGAGCAGTGCATCACCCGGCGGATCGACTCCTTCGAGGACCCGGTTTCTCATATCGGGCAGCCCTGCGCGACTCAGGGCGGCGGAGGTGACCCATGCCACACCCCCCACGTAGACGCTTCACTCGATTCCTGTTGCTGGCTCTCTTGTTCGGCTCCTCGGCGGGGATCCACCCCCTGACTGCAGCCGATGACAAGGACACGAACGACCCCGAGAAGAACAGCGACGATAGGGTCGGCATCGCCGAGCGTGTCGTCGTCACTGCGACGCGCACCAGGACGCAGCTGCGCCGTGTTGCCAGCACGGTGACCGTGATTACCGCCGAGGAGATCCGTCGGCGTCAATATCACTTCGTCACCGATGTTCTGCGCGACATTCCCGGCGTCGACGTTCGTCAGGACGGTGGACCGGGAACGAGTGCGTCAATCTTCATCCGTGGTGCTGACTCGGACCACACGCTGGTGCTTCTCGACGGCGTTGAACTCAACGATCCGGCAGCCCCAAGCCGGCTGCCGATCTTGAGCTCGCTGACCACCGATGGCATCGAGCGCATCGAGGTTCTGCGCGGACCGCAGAGCACACTCTACGGCGCCGATGCCATCGGCGGGGTGATCCAGATCTTCACGCGCCGCGGCGCGGGAGTGCCGACGACCATCGTCTCCGGCGAGGGTGGCTCGTTTTCCACCGGGCGTGGCTCGGTGCAGGTGGCTGGCGGCAATGAGTCTCTGAGCTATTCCTTTGCCGGGTCTTACAGCGACCTGGATGGGTTCTCGACGTCGAGCACCGGTACCGAGGACGACGGCTATCGCAACGCAACTGGCTCCGGGAGCTTGCGTTGGAGCGTCACCGATCAGCTAGACCTCGATGTCGTCGCGCGCTTCAGCGATGACCGAGTGGACTTCGATGGTTTCAACGAAGAAGAGGACAATTTCATCGACGGCCGCATGGAGCTTCTGAAGATCCAGACGCGACTCAGCCTGTACGAAGGTCGCTGGGAGCAGGAGTTCAGCCTGCAGGAAATCCGGCACGAGCGCGATACAACGAGCGCATCTCCCTCTCGGGTGCGCGGCGAGCTTCGAACGGTCTTGTGGCAAAATGAGGTGAAAGTCGGATCGTCGCAGAATCTGGTCCTGGGCCTC
>CBDVAL010000287.1:0-3496 GCA_965371955.1 uncultured bacterium
ACTACAACATGACCCTGAACAAGATCCGGAGGGACGAGACCGAGGTCATGCCGGTTCTCTACCTGGCGAACGGCGCCACCTCGACCTTTCCGGCCGGCGAGTTCGATCCCGAGGGTATGATGGCTGCCCGCCGGCGCATAGACCGTGGTGAGCAGATAGGGCCGCGGATTCACAGCAGCGGCCCGTACTTCGGTCCGGCCCGGCGCGGCTGGACTCCCGACATCAGCAAGGCGGAGATTCGCCGCGAGATCGACCACTGGGCTGAGCGCGGCGTTGCCGGCTTCAAGGTGAAGAGGATCTCCGCCCATCACCTCGAGGCGGTCCTCGACGGAGCCCACGCGCATGGCCTGACGGTGACAGGGCACCTCGACTCGGGCTACCGGGATACGGTCAATCCGCGAGATGCCATCCGCATGGGCATCGATCGCGTCGAGCACTTTCTGGGCGGCGATGACATTGACGCCGGCAAGCCGGCGTACGATTCGCTCGTGGGCGTCACGCCGAACACGGCCGCATTTCGCCGCATCGTCAAGATGTTCATCTCACACGGCGTCTATTTCGACGCGACGTTGACGGCCTACGGCTACTTCGGCGACCGCGGCGAGGAATACGAGCACTGGGTCGACGAGCGCAAGTTTCTCACGCCGTTCGCCAGGGAACTGACCCAGGACCGGCGGGCGCGTATCGACCGGTTCCGCGCCATCTATGCGGTCAAGTGGCGCACGCTCAAGGCGTTTCATGACGCCGGTGGCGGCCATCTGATCACACTGGGCACGGACCATGCCAGCACCGGGGAGTACCTGGCAGGATTCTCGGTCCACCGGGAGATGCACGCCATGGTGCTCGCGGGCATCCCACCTGCGGCCGTGCTGCGCATCGCCACCATCAACGGCGCTCGGGCCCTGAACCTGGGTAACAGGCTGGGCAGCATTGAGACCGGCAAGTGGGCCGACCTCATCGTCGTTCGCGGCAACCCGCTCGAGGACATCCGCAACACGCGCCAGGTGACCAAGGTCATGAAGGCCGGCGAGTTCTACAACCCGGCAGCGCTGCTGGCGAGCGTCGAGGGCAAGCTCGGTCCGAGGAACGCCGAGGAGGCCGTGAACTGGTAAGTCCTCCAGGCCCGATGCCACTACTGACCCGCCCATCAGCGCCGCCGCGGTCGTTTGGTGTCACGGAGCACTGCAGCCGCCGCTTCGAGCACCGGTAGGATCAAGCGGTCCTTCTCGCGGTTCACGGCTCTCTTGCCGACGATGATCTGCTCCAGTGGCAGGACTCTCACCTTCGTACGGCCAACCGGCATCTCCACCGACTGCGCGAGTTCCTCGTCGAAGTCTCTCAGTCCGTCCATCGTGAGGACAATATCGAACAACGCGATGCTTCGCCCGGCCAGCATCGGCGGCGTGGAGTCGGTGGGAGGTACGTAGATGCCGCCGACCCGATCCAATGCCTTCTTCAGCTTGGGGTCAGCGAGATCCGTGAACCAGAGATCGATGCCCTGAGTGACGGCCGGCGCACCCTGCAACGCTGCCGCTGACAGGCCGACGACCATGAACTCGACGCGCCGGCGCACCAACTCGCGCAGGAACGCCAGTTCCTGCTCAGTGAAGATGGAGGGCGCGGCCACGCAGCAGGCTCCTTCGCAATCGCTCCGCAGCAAGCTGCACGGGTTCACACGCGGCGCACGCCGCCGTCAATCCTCGGCAGTACGGCGTTCTGCCCTTGCGCGAGCGGCGGCGGCGGCCTGCCGGCCCAGCACCTCGCCAAGCTGCGGCAGGTCCTCGTCGGCGTCATGCCAGATGGCGCGCAACTCCGCGTACGCTTCCTGCGCCGCCTCGGAATCGCCGGCACGGCCCGCGGCGCGGGCCACGCCCAGCAGCGACAGCGTTCTCCGTGGCGCCCGCTGCAGCGCCGCCTCGAACTGCGCCTGGGCCTCACCGGCTCGCTGCAGCTCCAGCAGCATCTCGCCCAGCAGCTCGTGGGACGGCTTGATGATGGCCGGTGGCCCGAAAGCGAACGGCAGGCTGTCCTCCAGGACTGCGGCCTGCTCCAGGAACTCCACCGCCTCGTCTGACTTGCCCTGCTTCTGCCGCTTCAGCGCCCTGAGCTCCAGTGCCATGACGCGCGCCACGATGAAGTCCGACGGCGAGTCACCCTCGTAGGTGTCCTCGTCCTTCTGGGAGTCCCGGGCAGACTGCAGATGGGTGCGCAGCGAGCCCAGAGCGGCGGAGAGTGCCTCGGCATCGCCGGAGCGCCACGCCGCGAAACCCGTGGCAAAATGGTTGGCCGCCGCACCGGTGATGCCCACGTCCACCAGGTCGATATCCTCGGGAGCCGGCCAGCTCTTGCCGGTGTGGATCATGTACTCCGCGCGCATCGCGGCGAAGTACCAACGGCTCCCGCGCCGCTTTCCCTGGCGCGCATCGTTCTCGATGATCTCCATCTGCTGCCTTGCCAGCCCGTGGCGCCCCTGCTGCAGGTAGGCGTACTGCAGCCAGTGCAGTGCGTGATGGTTGCGCTGCCAGAGGGGCAGGCCCTTGCGGCGTGAACGCTCCTCGGAGACCCGGAACGACTTCACGTTGGAGCTCACCACCTCGTCCCAGGCGCCCAGGGCCACGAAGATATGCGAGATCATGTGCTGCGCGTGCGACGCCGCCGGCGCGATCTCGGCGTAGACCCGCGCAGCGCGCAATCCCAGCGGCGCGTGGACCGGATCGTCGTAGGAGTGGATGAGGTAGTGCACCGCGCCGGGATGGCGCGGGTTGCGGTCGAAGACCTCCTCCACCACCGCCGCGGCACGCATGTAGATGCGGGAGTCGCGCTCGCCCTGCGCCGTTCCCAGGATGGACAGGGCGTAGAAACTGGCCGCCTCCAGATCGTCCGGGTATTTCTCCGACAGCTTGCGCATGGCCTCGGAGTAGACCAGGTCGCGCTGCAGCTTGTCCCCCTCACCGTAGAGGATCTCCAGCGTCGCCAGGTAGGCGCGCTCGCGCTCCGTGGGCGCCTTCTTCGCCCGGGCCTCCGGCGTGGGAGCGTAGCCCTCCAGCGCCGCGCGCGCCTCGGCGGGCTCCGTCTGACGCCACAACGGATGGTTGTGGGTCATGGCCTCGCCCCAGTAGGCCAGGGCGAAGTCCGGATCGATCTCCTGCGTCTCCTGGAAGGCGGCTCTCGCATCCTCGTACTCGAACGAGTGCAGCATCAGCATGGCGCGCAGGAAGGTCTCCTGGGCCTCCGGGGAGCCGGAGTTGGGGAACTCGATGCGGCCCAGGTCGGCGAACTCCGCCGCCTGGACACCCCCCAGGATCGTCAGCAAGACCAGCAGGCACAAAGATGTCTTCATGTCGGGCCCTCGGGAAGCGTTCTGGATGGTTGGATTGTCGCCGCGAACCTGGAGACCTGTCAACCTGCGCGTGCCGTCGCCGCGCATCCACCGGCCGCGCCCCTCTAGCAGGCTACTGAAAAATGGTGCGTAGATACGTCGATTCGGGAGGGGGAG
>CBDVAL010000288.1:0-3494 GCA_965371955.1 uncultured bacterium
GACCCCAGCATGAAATACACCCGCCTCAACCTGGCCCACACGAAACGCCCCCCAGCTCCAGAATTATCCCCAAGTATAACAGCTTCCCAGAGCCGGCACGACCCCTCTGCCGCTATGAAGGGCAGGCCCTCAGATCGACCTCAAGGCTGGGAGGGGGGACGCGGCGAGGCGCCGTTGAGCGGCGAAGAGGCGACCACAACGTCACCGAGGAGCCGTGAGTAGAGCGGAGGAGCCCGGCGCAACGCCGGGCGGGGGAGCGTGCGCCTCGCCGCGTCCCCCCTCCCAGCCGTTGTAGCCCCGGATCCCCTATGGTAAGTTGAGCTTCCGGCTACTCCAAAGAGCCAACATGAGCCACGACCCCCAATCGAAAATCGCCAAGCAACACGCCCGCTGGCAACAAGAAACGCTCGCCCCAGCGGAGCAGCGGCACGGCACCCGCCGCAATACCTTCGAGGACTCCTCCGGCAACCCGCTGGATCCGCTGCACACGCCGGCGAAGACCGAGGACGGCTATCTCGAGGACGTCGGCTTCCCCGGCGAGTACCCGTTCACCCGCGGCATCCACCCGTCCATGTATCGCAGCCGCCTGTGGACCATGCGCCAGTATGCCGGCTTCGGCACCGCCGAGGAGACCAACCGCCGCTTCCACGCCCTGCTGGACCGCGGCCAGACCGGCCTGTCGGTGGCGTTCGATCTGCCCACGCAGATGGGCTACGACTCCGATCACGCCCTGGCCGAGGGCGAGGTGGGCCGCAGCGGCGTGGCCATCGGTTCGTTGGAGGACATGGAGCGGCTGTTCGACGGCATCCGGCTGGAGGATGTCTCCACCTCCATGACCATCAACGCCACCGCCTCCATCCTGCTGTGCCTCTACGTGGCGGTGGCCCGCCGCCAGGGAGCCGACCTCGGCAAGCTGTCGGGGACGGTGCAGAACGACATCTTGAAGGAGTACATCGCCCGCGGCACCTACATCTATCCTCCGGGGCCGTCCATGCGCGTGGTCACCGACCTGTTCCGCTACTGCCAGGAGAATCTGCCGTCCTGGAACATGATCTCCGTCAGCGGCTATCACATCCGCGAGGCCGGCTCCACCGCGGCGCAAGAGATCGCCTTCACCCTGGCCAACGGCGTCGCCTACCTGGAGGCGGCGCGCGACGCCGGCTTGTCGGTGGAGAAGCTGGCACCGCGCATCTCGTTCTTCTTCAACGCGCACAACCTGTTCCTGGAGGAGGTGAGCAAGTTCCGGGCGGCGCGCCGGCTGTGGGCCCGGTTGCTGCGCGAGCGCTTCGACGTGGAGGACCCCGCAGCGGGGAGATTGCGTTTCCACACCCAGACCGGCGGCTCCACCCTCACAGCGCAGCAGCCCGAAAACAATGTGGTCCGCGTTGCGATCCAGGCGCTGTCCGCCGTCATGGGAGGCACGCAGTCGCTGCACACCAACAGCAAGGACGAGGCGCTGTCGCTGCCCACCGAGGAGGCCGCCATCACTGCCTTGCGCACGCAGCAGATCCTGGCGCACGAGAGCGGCGTGGCCGACGTGGTGGACCCGCTGGCCGGTTCGTACGTCATCGAGGCCCTGACCGACAGGCTGGAGGCCGACGCACGCGTCTACATCAAGCGCATCGATGATCAGGGCGGCGCTCTGCGAGCCATCGAGGCCGGCTTCGTGCAGGGCGAGATCGCCGATGCCGCGTACCGCACCCAGCAGCAGGTGGAGTCGCAGGAACTGGTGGTGGTGGGCGTCAACCGTTTCCGGGATGCAGGCCCGGACGCGTCCATCCCGTTGCACCGGCTGAACCAGGCGGCCGTCGCCGAGCAGAAGGAGCGCCTCGGCCGTCTGCGCGCCGAACGCGATCAAGCCAGGACCGACGCGACCCTGGCGGCGGTGGCCGAGACGGCGCGCGGGACGGGCAACCTGATCCCGACGATCCTGGACGCGGTGGAGGCCATGGCCACCGTGGGCGAGATCTCCGATGCCATGCGCCGGGTGTTCGGCGAGCACCGGGGCCAGGTGTGATGGCCGGGCCGCTGCTGGAGGTTCGCGGCCTGCGCACCGTGTTCGACACGCCGCAGGGGGAGATCCCCGCGGTGGACGGCATCTCGTTCCAGGTCAAGCGCGGCGAGATCGTCAGCCTGGTGGGCGAGTCCGGCTGCGGCAAGAGCGTCACCGCGTTCTCGCTGCTGCGCTTGCTGACACCGCCGGGGCGCATCGCCGCCGGCGAGGTGCTGCTGGACGGCGAGGATCTGCTGCAGCTCTCCGACGCGGACATGCGCCGGGTGCGCGGCAACCGCATCTCCATGGTGTTCCAGGAGCCCACCACCGCTCTCAATCCGGTGCTCACCGTGGGCTTCCAGATCGCGGAGGCCATCATGCTGCACCAGGGCAAGAGGAAGAAGGAGGCCCTGGCCGATGCGGTGGAGATGATGCACCTGGTATCCATTCCGGAGCCGGAGTTGCGTAGCCGTGAGTATCCCCACCAGATGAGCGGCGGCATGCTGCAGCGCGCCATGATCGCCATGGCCCTATCGTGCAAGCCCGACCTGCTGCTGGCCGATGAGCCCACCACCGCCCTGGACGTCACCATCCAGGCGCAGATCCTGGATATCCTGCGCGATCTGCGCCGCCGGCTGAACCTGTCGGTGCTGCTCATCACCCATGACCTGGGCGTGGTGGCCGAGACCGCCGACCGGGTGCTGGTGATGTACGCCGGGCAGATCGTCGAGGAATCCTCGGTGGAGGACCTGTTCCGCGAGCCGCTGCATCCGTACACCCGCGGGTTGCTGCACTCCATTCCCGACGTCCGTGCCACGCCGGCAGCGTCAGGCCACCGCCTCCACGCCATCGACGGCACCGTGCCGGACATGGCCCGGCTGCCGCCGGGCTGCCGCTTCGAGCCGCGCTGCGCCGACCGACTGCCGCACTGCTCCAGCGCCGTCCCCGCGCTGCAGACGCACGGGGAAGGACGCCGGGTGGCCTGCTACCTGCACCACGACCGCGCCGCCGACGGCAGCCGCGTGGCCGGCGGCGACAGGCCGCAGGGGGCCGGATGAGCAATAAACCGGCCGCCGCCGAGCCCCTGCTGCAGGTTCGCGGCATGGTCAAGCACTATCCCGTGCGGCGCGGCCTGTTCGGCGGCCCGCGTGAGGTGGTGCAGGCGGTGGACGGGGTCGACCTGGACGTTCCGGCCGGGCAGACGCTGGGACTGGTGGGCGAGTCGGGCAGCGGCAAGACCACCCTGGCGCGCTGCATCCTGCGCCTGGTGGAGCCCACCCGCGGGTCGGTGCGCTTTGACGGCACGGAGATCCTGACGCTGCCGTCGCGCAGGATGCGGGCCCTGCGCCAGGACCTGCAGGTGGTGTTCCAGGACCCCTACTCATCGCTGAATCCCCGCATGCGCGTGGCGGAGATCGTGGGCGAGCCGCTGCTGGTCCACCGGCTGGCCAGGAACCGGAGCGAGCGCGAGCAGCGGGTAGCGGAGTTGCTGGAGACCGTG
>CBDVAL010000289.1:0-3482 GCA_965371955.1 uncultured bacterium
GGTTGTCCATGGGAACGGTCGCCCCTTCAACCATGGCGCCGTATGCCTTGCCTACCTCCGCGCCCTCGTCGCTGGCGAGCAGGAACGGGAACTCGTCGTCCCGCGCCCATGCCGCCAGATCCTCCGGGCTGTCCGTGCTGATGGCGATCAGCACGACGTTGCGGCCACCGTGGAACAACTTTGCGTACTGATCACGGTACGCATGCAGTTGGACCGTTCAGCCAGGCGTTCGTGCCCGATAGAAGAACGACAGCACCACGGTCATGCCGCGGAACTCGCTCAACCGAACCGGACTGCTCAACACACCGTAACGGGTGGCGCCGGGGAGCTCGAAGTCCGGCGCGATTGCCCCGACCTGGAGCACTTGATGCTGGCCCTCCAACGGCTCCGGAACGGCTGCGAACGCTGCCAGCGCCAGTCCGACCGCCGACACTCTGAGTAGAGACATGGCTACTGGCCTCCTGCGCCTTCGGGGCGGTGCCCTTCCTCTTCCTCCTCCTCCATGTCGTGCTGCATGCCCTGCATTCCCTGCATGCCGCACTGCATGCGCTGGTGCATCATGTGCTGCCGGGCCTCCAGCCATCCGGCCACGTTACCGCGCTGCTCTGCGTTGAGCAGAGCCTTGCCCTGCGCCGCCGCCACGATCAGCACCATGTGTGCGGTCTGCTGTGCCTGCATGGCCGCTTCGGCATGGGCGCGGAGCTGGTCGATGTCGGGGGCGTCGGTCATCCAGATCTCCATGGCCTGCTTGTGGTGCTCCGCGGCATCGGCCATCGCCTGGTGGTGGCCTGCCTTGAACTCGGCCGCGAGGGCCTCGAGCCGGCTCACCTGCTCATCCGACAGCTCCAACGCCTCCTTGCGCTCCAGCAAATGCGGCGGGGCATACGCGGCCACTTGGGCCGTCGGGTCCACGTGCCCCTGCATCTGGTGCATTCCCTGCATCTGGTGCATTCCCTGCATCTGCTTCATGCGCGGCATCATCTGGTGCTCCGGCGGTGGCGGAGCGTCCTGCGCCATGGCGGGCAGCGCCACGAGAAGCAGTGTGGCGGCGTTCAAGAACGTGCGTCGCATTCCAGACCTCCATTGAGTGTCCACGAGCCTGCAAAGCTAACCAGGGTCCCCCCGGTGAGGCGAGCGGTAAACCGATCGGGGGACCGGAACGCAACTCTTTGGCTGGAGCCGAGTTCGACCGGACTGCAACAGACTGTGACACACCTAACACCTTGTGGGAGAACCACATACGCCACCACGGGCCTGCCCCTGTGACTTGCGTCATAGTACCCCCCCTCCATCCACCGCAGCGTGGGTCCTGTAGCGTGCGAGCACCGGGGCCGACTCCCTCAGGTCGAACGCCCTCCCCGGCGTGATCCGCGCGTTCTCATCATTAAGGAGTTGGTTCATGCCACTGTTCATACAGGCCCTCGTGCCCAACGAGTGGCGCAGCACGCTCGATCTGCTGGCCACACCGGTCGCGTGGCTCCCGAGCTGGCACAGCCAGATGGTGAACTTCGTCTGGTATGGCGACTCGTTCGGGGAGCTAATGGTCAAGCGGGTGCTGGTCCTGCTTCCCATGATGCTACTCCTGGCCGCGATGTGGTCGACGATGGTGTCGTTGTACACCATCCCGTTCCGGTCGCAGCGCGGGAGCTTCCTGACAGCGATGCTCCTGGGCTGGTGGGACGTGGGACGCTCCGTCTGGCTGTTCTGGGCGGGCCTGGTCCGGTTCGTATTCGTGCTGCTCGGCTGGACCTGGGCCACCATTCGCCTGGCGTTCCAGCTCCTGGGGGCGGGAATCAAGGGAACGTTCCGCTCGCCGCTGGCGGTGCTCGACTGGACGTCGAGGAGCTACTTCAAGCCGGGTGTGCCATGGTTGGCGTTCCTCGCACTGCTGATATGGACGGCGGTCGAGGCGACCATCTTCATGTACACTCTGAGCCCGACCCTCTCCGAGGTCTTGTCGGGCATAACGGGCTATGAGCCGAACCCGCGCATGGTGGGGCCGCTGCTCTGGGTCTTTCTCTACTTCCTGATCCTCGGCAGCTTCGCCTGCATTCAGGTGCTGCAGCAGGCCATCAAGAGCCGTCATGTGGGCGAGATCATCCAGATGTTGTTCGTCGAGCTCTCGGTGATGTTCTTCGAAGTGATGTTCCTCTACCGTGAGCTGATCGACGCCATCACCCCGTGGATAGCGCAGCAGACCAACGAAGGGGTGCGCCTCGGGCTGGTCTCGACCCTGGCGCTGGCCTGCTTTGGGTGGATCGGTGTACGCGGCATGACGTGGTTCCTGTTCGGCCGCTACGGCACGCCGGCAGTGCTGGCCATCCTGGCGCGCGACACCATCAAGGAAGGCGCGCCGACGCCAATGACGCCCATGGCCCCGCAACCCGATCTGTGGCGGGGTCCGGTGATGGCCCTGAAGGAAGAGGTGGAGTGGTTCAAGCAGGAGGCCAAGCGCGGATTCGAGCTGATCACGCTGCCCGTGATGCAGCTTCTGGCCGCCGCGGTGAACATGCTCGTGATCGTGATCCGGTCGCGGCCGCTGTTCAGGCTTCCGTTCACCAGCATAGATGATGCGCTGGCCGTGACGCCCCTCTGGGGCAAGAGCGGTTCGGATACGGTTCCGGGCCTGGAGCCGACCGGCAGCGGCATCTCACAGGGAGGCATTCGATGAGCGAGAGACAATCCTGGCGACTGCCCGTCGCCCTCGCCCTCGCCGGCCTCCTTGCGGCATGCGCCGCTCCGTCCGAGCGGCCAGGCGCGCCCCGCAACACTCTCGTGCTCGGGGTAGACGTGAGTGGCTCGTTCCGAGGGCACTACGATGAGGCGATCGACTTCGCCGCCCACTACCTGTACGGGCACATCCACGGTCTCGGTGAGCTGTCACAGCCGTCGGCGGTGTTCGTCGGGTCCGTGGGCGGAGAGCGCCCCGGAGAGGCTAAATCGTTCCAGCCGATCCAGGCGTTCGAGGACAAGAGCGTGGATGAGATCGCCACGTTCCTGCGGGACCTTTATCCGCAGCAGGACGCCTACACCGATTTCAATGTCTTCTTCGACCGGGTGGCCACATTGGTCAAGCGCCAGGGTCTCACGCTGGCGCCGCTCAACATCGTGATCCTCACCGACGGCATCCCGGATACCCGGGCTGCCGGGGGGGAGGGCGCGGAGTACTCACAGATAGTCCTCAGGCCGCTCGAGTACATCTCTCGCAGCGTCACCGTCAGAATGCTGTACGCAACTCCCACCGTGTCCGTGAACTGGGAGCGGCAGGTCGACCGGCACCGCGTGCGCATGTGGACCGTGGATGACGAAGTGATGCGCGGTTGGCACGACAAGGTCGTCCCAGGGGTCGACATCGAGGCACAGGACGACCTGTGGAGCTGGGTGAAGGAGATAGTAGACTTCCGGGTCCGGAGCCGCGTACTATAGGTCGGGCTCCGAGACCCGCACCGCGAGGGGGCTGAGTGGCGAAGAAGGAAGATCCA
>CBDVAL010000290.1:0-3478 GCA_965371955.1 uncultured bacterium
CCCTGATCAAGGATCGCTACAAAGCCCTCCACCAAGCGATCACCGTGATCGGCGCGGTCCAGGTGCGGGCCATGGCCAGCGTCGGGGGCAATATCTGCAACGCATCTCCGGCTGCGGATTTGCCTCCTGCCCTGATCGCCTTCGGAACCAGGGTGAACCTGTTCAGCCGGCAGGGTCCGCGGGAGATGGATCTGGAAGACTTCATCACCGGGAACCGGAAGACGGTGCTGCGGGAAGGCGAGTTCCTGGAGAGTATCGTTCTGCCGCCGCCACAACCCGGTTCGGCCAGCGCGTTCACCGACATGACACGGCGCGAGGCAATGGAGATCGCGATGGTCAACGTGGCGGTGAACCTGGCCCTGGACGCCGACACCGGCAAGGTCGGCCAGGCGGCCATCATCATGGGGGCGGTGGCGCCTCATCCGCTCAGAGCCCGCCGGGCCGAAGAGTTGCTGCGAGGCCAGCAGCCGGATGACGCCGTGCTGGAACGCGCCAGCGAGGCGGCCGCGGACGAGACCCAGGCCATTGACGATTTCCGGGCATCGGCTGCCTATCGGCGAGAGGTGACCCGTACCCTGGTTGGCCGCGCCTTGCGGGAGGCGCTCGCCGCGATCCGGCAGGTTGAGGGATAGGGCAATGAAGCAAGTCGTCGAACTCGCAATAAACGGCCAGCTTCACGAGGTCATGGTGGCCCCCCGGGACCTCCTGGTCGACGTCCTGCGCAAGTCGCTGGGGCTCACCGGCGCCAAGGTCGGGTGCGGTCACGGGGACTGCGGGACCTGCACGGTGCTCATCGACGGCCAACCCGTCCTGGCTTGCCTCGTCGTCGCCTTGTCCTGTCAGGGAAAGCAGATACTCACGATCGAGGGGCTGGAGACGAACGGCAAGCTGGAACCGCTCCAACAGGCGTTCATCGACCATGGCGCCGTCCAGTGCGGCTTTTGCATACCGGGCATGATCATGTCCGCCAAAGCGCTCCTGGCCCGCAACCCCCACCCGTCCGAGGACGAGATTCGCCGCGGCCTGGCCGGCGTCCTGTGCCGTTGTACCGGCTATACGAAGATCGTCGAGGCCGTCCAGTCGGTCGCGGCGGACAACCCGGCTCGTTGAGGGAGACCAGGCGATGGCGACGGAGAAACACGACTTCTCGATGGTGGGCAAGAGCGTTCCCCGGGTCGACGCCGCGGCCAAGGTCAGGGGCACAGCCCAATACACCGATGACATTATCCTGCCCGGTATGGTCTACGGCCGGATCAAGCCGTCCACCGTGGCCCACGGCCTGATCAAGAAGATCGACATCAGCCGGGCCCTCGAGCTTCCCGGCGTGTTGGCCGTCATCACCGGCAAGGACTGCCCCAGACCCTGGGTGGTCAACGACCATATGCCGACGGAGTATGCGCTTGCGCCCGAGAAAGTGCGTTACTACGGCGAGGGTGTGGCCGCGGTCGCCGCGGTCAGCGAGGAGCTGGCTGAAGACGCCCTGGACCTGATCGACATAGAATACGAGGAGCTGCCGCTTCTGCTCGATCCTCTGGAGACCTTGGAGAGGGACGACGTCCGTGTTCATGAGTTTGCCGAGCACAACATCCACATCGAGGGCCAACAGCACTTCGGCGATGTGGACGCAGCCCTGGAGCGTTGCCACCTGGTGGTGGAGAACACCTACAAGTCGGCCACTCTCTATTCCGCCTATATGGAACCGCAGTCCAGCCTGGCCGAGTACGACCCCGACAAGGGGCAGCTGACTCTGAGAACCAGCAACCAGCTGCCCCACTACACCCAGCTCACCGTGGCCCGGGCTTTCGATATTCCCCCTGAAAAAGTGCGCATCATCCTGCCCTGCATCGGCGGAGGGTTCGGCGGAAAGTGTGAGGCCACCCCGGGGGACATGGTTGCCTGCCATCTCGCGCGCGACCTGGCGCGCCCGGTCAAGGTCACCTATGACCGGCGCGAGTCGATGTGGCTGGGCAAGTCTCGCCACGGGGCGATCATGAAAGTCCGGATGGGCTTCGAGAAGGACGGCACCATCGCCGGGCTTGATTTCGACACCACCCTGGACGGCGGCGCCCACTCAAGTTGGGGCCTGGTCGTGTTCTGGTTTACCGCGGCAATGCTCCAACTGCCGTACAAGATTTCCAACATCCGCTTCGACGGTCGCCGGGTCTACACCAACAAGCCGACATCCGGTTGTCAGCGCGGTGTGGCTGCGGTCCAGCTGCGGGTGGCGGTCGAGAGTCTGCTGGACGAAGCGGCCGAAGCGCTCGGCATCAATGCCTTCGAGCTGCGGCACAGGAATGCGGCCGAGACCGGTTACAAGACGCCCAGTGTGGTCTCGGTCGGTCACAGCGAGTTCAAGAAATGCCTTGAATCGGTAACCGAACGGTCCGGCTACCTTGAGAAGCACGGCAAGCTGCCCTTCGGGCACGGCGTTGGATTGGCGGCAGGCCACTATTCGACCGGTGGCGCGTTCCTGCTCTACCGGTCCTTTCGGCCTCACTCCACCAGCAACATCCGGATCGATACCGAGGCCGGCGTGACGGTATTCGTCGGGGCGACCGATATTGGCCAGGGCTCGAACACCGTGCTCGCCCAGATGGTGGCCGAGGTCCTGGGCGTAGGGATGAAGGATATCACCCTGGTCTGCATGGACACGGCGCTGGCCCCGATGGACAACGGTACCTACGACAGCCGGGTCACGTTCGGCGCCGGGCACGCGGTGAAGAATGCCGCCGTCGACGCCAAGAGGAAGCTTCTCGAAGCAGTGGCCCTGGAAGCCGGGGTCCGGGCTGACCACCTCGAATGCGGCGAGGGCGTCATCTACAACATCAATACGCCCGAGGGCAGCAATCTGCCGCGCGGCATCGATTTCTACGACGCCGTGACCAAGTACCAGAACTCGATCGGCATTCTATGGGGTACCGGCGACTATACCCCGCCGCAGCCCAAGGGCAATTACCCGGGAAACCTTATCGGTCCTTCGCCGGCATTCGGATTCGCGGCCCAGGTCGCCGAGGTCCGCGTCGATACCGACACGGGAAGAATCCGGGTCGTCAAGTTCTGGGATGCCGGAGACTGCGGCCAGCCGATAAACCCCATGAGCGTCGAGGGCCAGGTCCACGGGGCGGTCTCGATGGGCCTTGGCTTTGCGCTGACCGAGGAGGTGATCATCGGCGAGGACGGGCGGCACATGAACCCCAATCTGGCCGACTATAAGATTCCGACCACCATGGACATGCCCGATATGGACGTCGCTTACGTGGAGTCCTACGACCCGAACGCGCCGTTCGGCAACAAGGAGATCGGCGAGGGTCCGACCACACCAGTCGCCCCGGCCGTGCTCAACGCCGTTTACGACGCCGTCGGCGTACGCGTCACCGAGGCGCCGATCACACCGGAGAAGCTCCTGCGCGCCATGGGGAAAATTTGATACCAAGGATCGCTGATGAAGACCCATAGAGACGGCTTCCCGAGGTTTTCG
>CBDVAL010000291.1:0-3428 GCA_965371955.1 uncultured bacterium
CTTGAGTGCACGTCGCCTGCCGGTGCTATGGTGAGTCTCGATGGCTCGCATTCGGCGGACAAGGACTCGAGTGCGGGCACCAACGACGATATTGTCGCCTTCGAATGGTTCCAAGGTCTCGGAACGGCCGGTAACATCGTGGGTTCGGGACAGATCTTGACAATCCCACTGGGTTTCGGGACTCACGACTTCACCCTTCGGGTCACCGATAGCACGGGGAACCAGGAGACGGACACCGTACGGATCACGGTGGTGGATTCCACACCGCCTGCATTTTCCGCTCGCTTCAGCCATGAGTTTCTCTGGCCGCCGAACCACAGGATGATCCATGTGGAGACCCAGGCGAGCGCCAGCGATCTCTGTGGTCCCGCGTCGTTTGTCCTGGAGTCCGTACGGAGCAGCGAACCGGACGACAGCGTTGGCTTGGGCGATGGGAAGACGACCGGGGACATCCAGGGCGAGGAAACGGGGATGAATGACACGTCCTTCGAGCTGAGGGCAGAGCGGGATGGCCGCGGCGACGGCCGCACGTACACCGTGGTCTACCGAGCAGAGGACGTCTCGGGTAACAGTGTGACAACGACCTTCGAAGTTCTCGTCCCCCACGATCTGGGCGGTTCCACGGAACCGCTCATGCTGTCGCTTTCTGAGATCGCATCCGGTACCGTGGTGCAATGGGGCGAGGTGCCCGGAGCTTTGTCGTACGATCTGGTCCGGGGGAAACTCAAGGCGCTAAAGGATCTCAATGGCGCCTACCATCTGGGCCTGCTTAAGTGCATCGTCGGCGGAACGACCCAGACCAGCACCGCAGGCCAGGAGAACTCGGCCCAGCCAGCCCTCGGAGAGGGTTTCTTCTATCTGGCGGCCTACGACGACGGCTCCCCGCGCGGCTACGGCACTCAGAGCGCGGCCAAGGAACGTTTCGTGCCGCCGGGGCAGGATGGGTGCCACTGAGACCCCGTGGCCCTTATCCTCTCTGGGGGCAGATCAGAGCCTGGCTTATGCGTTGAGCGTCCCACAAGGGGAGCCAACTCTTCTCCTCCCCAGGTCTTCGCCCGCGGTTGTGATGCCCGCACGCACCGACCCACCGGTATGAGCAAGAGCGGCTTCGTGGCCTGGCGCGGGTAAGCGCCGTTGAGCGGCGACGAGGAGACCACAACGTCATCGAGGAGCCGTGAGTAGAGCGACGAGCCCGACGCAACGTCGGGCGCCGGAGCGTGCGCGTCCCGCGCCAGGCCACGAAGCCGCGGATTCCCCACACCATCCGAGGGTGACGCTCCTACGAACGCAGAACGCCTTCCTCCTCCAGAAGCGACCGGACTTCCCGGGGCGGAAGCGTGCCGTAGGAAAGCAGCTTGTCGTGGAAAGTCCGGGGGTGGAAGTTGTCGCCAGCGGTCTTGCGGGCCCGGGCGTGGATGGCGGCCATCTCCAGGTAGCCGACGAAGTAGGTGGAGAGCTGGGTGGAGGAGACCTGGGCTCGCCGCACCTTGCCTCTCGCCTCCGCCTCCTCCTGGAAGCCCTGCCTGCACATGAGGTCCATGGCCCAGGACGTCAGCTCCTCGTCGCTCTTCTCCTCCCGGGGAGTGGTGTGGAAGCGCTGGTCGATGAGAGCGTTCATCGGCGAGCGCAGATGGATCTTCTTGTGGATGAGGAGATTCTCCGGTTCGTCGGCTGCGTAGCCGTCCTCGAACAACAGGCGCTCGCACAGCACCGCCCAGCCCTCCGCAAACGTGTTCGAGGCCAGCACCTTCTTGTAGATGGAGGCCACGGGCGAGTTCAGGGCGTGCCAGAACTGCACGTAGTGGCCGGGGAACGCCTCGTGGATGGTGAGGCTCTGCATGGCGTAGTGGTTGTACTCGCGCAGGTACGACTCGACGAACTCGGCGGGTTTACCGTCCACCGAGGAGATCCAGTACGACTTCTTGAGATGCGGCTCGAACGCCGGCGGCGGATTGAAGAATGCCACCGCCAACCCACCCAGGAACCCCGGGGTGGGTTCCACCACCAGCCCGTCGTCCTCCGGCGGCAAGGTGATGAAATCACGCTGGCGCAGGAATTTCTTGATGCGGCGAATGTGACCCGCAACGTCAGCCAGGAGAGAATCAGCGCTGGAGTGGCGCTCCGAGATCTTGCGGATGACCTCCCCCACTACCACCGCAATGCGGTCCTCACCGCGCTCCCGGTGCGAGTGCGACGGGAACCAGCGCCGGTGCAGAGGCTCGGCCAGCTCCAGCATGGCCTGGCGCTCCTCGCGGATACACTCCTCGGCCCGCTGCGCGATCTTCTCGGGGGTCAGATCCGACTGCAGGGTGAACTGCAGCTTGCGCTCCCACAGCGACCGGCCCAGGCGCCACTCCCCCGCGCCCCGGCCGGGAAGGTCGTGCTCCAGCCAGCGTTGATAGTCCTGCACGGCGGCAAGCGCCTGCTTCCGCACGCTCTCCAGGTTCGCTGCCTGATCCGGAGCGTGCCTCCACAACTCCGGGGCCCGCTGCTCGAGAAAATGCAGGTTGCTGCGGTTGGCCTCCACCACATAGCTGATGAGCACCGGCGAGACTTGCTGGAGATTGCTGCGCGCCGACGCCAGCAGATGAGGAAAGCGCTCCAGGCGACGCCCCAGGCTGTGCAGACGCTCCGGCCACTCGGAGGCCTCCTCGGGCAGAAGGGTCAGGAACAGTGTGGAGAAGCCCAGGATGTCGTTGTAGACCGTGGGGTCATGCCGGTACGACTGCACCTCTTCCAGGTCGAAGAGGCTGGACCGGAGTTCGTTCACCAGCAGCCGCTGATCAACACGCCTGCCCAGATCCAGAGCCGCCGCATCCACGCCTTGCAGCTGTGCCAGATGGTGGCGATAGCTGTCTTTGGCGCTGCGCACGGCATCCTGGCTCAGATCCTCCAGGGAATCGTCGTAGCGATGATATCCCTGCGCCGTGGCTCGCGTCGGATGAATCTGCAACGTCGCATCCAGGGTTTCCTGCGCCAGGCGATCGAAGCGAACTCCCATGCTGTCATCCACCATCTTGTTCATGTCCCCCACTTCAGTGAACCGAGCTCTCGTCGTCACCTTGTAGCTCCTGTAGTCTCGCGACGCGCTGGTGCTCCTCCTCCAGCATGCCAATGACCCGGCTGCCACGCTCGTCCACATCGTGCAGTTCCAGGAGCCGTTGCTTCTCCTCCGCATCGATACCCAGATGCATGCACGCCAGATTCACCAGGCACGCGTATTCCAGCGACGGGTCAAAGGTGAAAGGATTGGACGGGCGGCCCTCCAGCGCCGACGCCAGCGACGCGTAAGCGCCGAGTAGCTGTGTCTTCGCCTGCTGCACCGAGACCAGGGACTCGTCCGCCTGTCGCTCGCGCAACTCACGGACCTCGGCCATGCGGTACGGCTCCGTCTGCAGGTAGCGCACCACCTCGATCTTCCAGCGGCC
>CBDVAL010000292.1:0-3427 GCA_965371955.1 uncultured bacterium
AGATCGGGCGAAAGGCGCGTGTCTGGCGACAGCGCGGGTTTTTCACCGGGCTGCTCAGCTGGGTGCGCGCGGGCAGAGAGAGACTCATGGCGATCTTCGAGGGCAAGAAACAGGGCGGAGAACCGCTGGACGGCTACCTCGGCCGTGCCGCGGAGGTGGAGGGCACCCTCCGCTTCCCCGATCTGCTGCGCGTGGACGGCACGGTGCGCGGCAAGGTGTTCACCAGCAAGGAGCTGGTGGTGGGCAAGGAGGGTCTGGTGGACGCCGAGGTGGACGTGGGCATCCTGTCCGTCGCCGGCCGGGTATGCGGCAAGATCATCGTGCGCGAACGGCTGGAGATCCACGCCGGCGGCCGGGTGGAGGGCGAGCTGCACATGATGACCCCGGCGCTGCTCATCGAGGAGGGCGGCATCCTGGAGGGCACGGTCAAGATGGGCGCCTCCGAGGACTCGCTGAGCGCCGACGAACAGGCCGACGAACAGGCCGATAAGAAGGCCGACAAGAAGGGCAAGAAGACCCTCCTGGCAGAGGGGATGTCCGCCGGCGGAGGGTCGACCGGTAAGAAGATTCGTTCTTGACACTTCCGCGAGCCCTGTGGTAGAAACACCCTTCTTTACAGGGATATAACTGACATAAGCCCGACGGCCACCGACCCCGTGGCAGGGCTGAATCCGGACCGCCCAGGCAGCCCTACCCGAGACAAAGACTCATGTCCCAGCGCGTCATAGCAAGGCGGTTCGCCCTGGCCCTGTCCGACACCATCGCACAGGACGATGGACTGCGCAGCATGGAGCAGGAGGTCGGGCGCTTCGCCGCCGCCGTCGAGCAGGTGCCGGAGCTGCAGGAGTATCTGGTCGGCCCGCTGGTGCCGGCGGAGCGCAAGCGCGAAGCCGCGGTGGCGGTGCTCGAGTTCCAGGGCGCCTCGGAGCGCTGCCGGACGTTCGTGCTGCTCCTCCTGGAGCGGCACCGTGTGGTCCTGATTCCCCTCATCGCCGAGGAGTTCTCGGCCGTCGTGCGCGACCGGCTGGGCATCGTCGACGCCGAGGTCACCTCGGCCATGCCCATGGACGATGCCATGCAGGAGCGCACCCGGGCGGCGCTGGTGCAGTTGGCCCGCAAGGAAGTCCGGGCGTCCTTCAACGTGGACCCATCCCTGGTGGGCGGCCTCCGGGCCCGCATCGGTTCCACCATTTATGACGGCAGCGTGCGTGGCAGGATGGAGAGGCTGCGCGAACGCATCGTCAAGGAGTAGCGCGGAGCATGAAGATTCAAGCCGATGAGATCCGCAGCATCCTTCGCCGGCAGATCGAGGGATACAAGACGGACATCGATATTGCCGAGGTGGGGACCGTGCTCACCGTGGGAGACGGCATCGCCCGTATCTATGGTCTGGAGAAGGCCATGGCGATGGAGCTGATCGAGATGCCCAACGATGTGTTCGGCATGGTGCTCAACCTCGAGGAGGACTCGGTGGGCGCCGTGCTGTTCGGTGAGACCACGCTCATCAAGGAAGGCGACACCGTGAAGCGCACCGGCCGCATCATGCAGGTGCCGGTGGGCGAGGCCTTGGTGGGTCGTGTGGTGAACCCCCTGGGGCAGCCCGTGGACGGCAAGGGTCCCATCGAGAGCGAGCACACCTCACCGCTGGAGGTCATCGCCCCCGGCGTGGTGGATCGCCAGGGCGTGAGCGAGCCGCTGCAGACCGGCCTCAAGGCAATCGACTGCATGATCCCCATCGGTCGCGGCCAGCGCGAGCTGATCATCGGCGATCGGCAGACCGGCAAGACCGCCATCGCCATCGACGCCATCATCAATCAGAAGGACACCGGCGTCATCTGCATCTACGTGGCCATCGGCCAGAAGAAGTCCACGGTGGCGCAGGTGGTGAAGACCCTGGAAGAGCATGACGCCATGAGCCACACCATCGTGGTGCAGGTCTCGGCCTCCGAGCCGGCTCCGCTGCAGTACATCGCACCGTACTCGGGCACCGCCATGGGCGAGTACTTCCGCGACCGCGGCGGCCATGCGCTGTGCATCTACGACGACCTGTCCAAGCAGGCGGCGGCCTATCGCGAGCTGTCGTTGCTGTTGCGCCGGCCGCCGGGACGTGAGGCGTATCCGGGGGACGTGTTCTACCTGCACTCACGCCTGCTGGAGCGAGCCGCCAAGCTGAGCGCCAAGAAGGGCGGCGGCTCGCTGACGGCACTGCCCATCATCGAGACCCAGGCCGGCGACATCTCGACCTATATTCCCACCAACGTCATCTCCATCACCGACGGCCAGATCTTCCTGGAGTCGGACCTGTTCTACGCCGGCATCCGCCCGGCGGTGAACGTGGGGCTGTCGGTGTCCCGTGTGGGAGGCAACGCCCAGACCAAGGCCATGAAGAAGATCGCCGGGCGGCTACGCCTTGACCTGGCGCAGTACCGCGAGCTGGCGGCGTTCGCCCAGTTCGGGTCGGACCTGGACAAGGCGACGCAGGCACAACTGTCGCGCGGCCAGCGTCTCACCGAGATCCTCAAGCAGGATCAGTACACGCCGATACCGGTTGAGCGGCAGGTCCTGCTGATCTTCGCCGGCACCAACGGTTACCTGGACGACGTCGAGGTCAGCGACATCGGCCGCTGGGAGGAGGGCCTGAACCGCCATCTCGATCTGCACGGCCGGGAGGTGCTCAAGACGCTGCGCGACACGGGCGCCATCGACGACGACCTCGCCGATGGCATCAAGAAGCTGCTGGTCGAGTTCAATGAGGAGTTCGCCGCCGCCGCGCCGGCCGCCGCCGCCGCCGTGAGCTGACGCGAGAGACATGGCCAATACCCGCGAGCTTCGCCGGCGCATCAAGAGCGTCACCAACACCAAGCAGCTGACCCGCGCCATGAAGATGGTGAGCGCGGCCAAGCTGCGCCGGGCGCAGGAAAACATCCTGTCGGCGCGGCCGTACGCGCGCCGCATGAAGCAGGTGCTGGCGTCGGTGGCCAGCCGCGCCGGCGCCGATGCGCACCCGCTTCTGGCGGTGCCGGACGGCAACAAGAGCGAGCTGGTGGTGGTCACTGCCGACAAGGGCCTGTGCGGCGGCTTCAACACCAACATGATCAAACGGGCTACGCGGTTCCTCGAGGAGCATACAAGCGAGGGCGAGGAGCTCACGGTCCATTGCATCGGCAAAAAGGGCCGCGACTACTTCCGCAAGCGCCGGTACAGCGTGCGGCAGGAGTTCGTGGACGTGTTCCGCAACGTGAACTATGAACTGGCGGCAGGCATCGCGCGTGAGCTGATGGATCGCTTCGTCGAGAAAGATCTGGACGCCATCTATGTGGTCTACAATGAGTTCAAGTCCGCCATCGCGCAGACCGTGGTGGTGGAGCGGTTGCTCCCCCTGGAACGCAGTGAGGTGGAGGGCATGGGGGCCAGCCAGGATTACCTC
>CBDVAL010000293.1:0-3406 GCA_965371955.1 uncultured bacterium
TGGAACTCCTCGGCGACGAGATCGACGCCATCGAGAAGCGCATCCGCGCCCAGATACCCAAGGCGCGCTACCTCGACCTCGAGGCCGAGTAAGGGGCGGTCACCCCTGGCGCACCCGGTTGCGCAGCTCCCCCAGCCCCTGGATCCGCGTCACCATCTCGTCGCCATCCTTCAAGAACACCGGAGGATCGGAATAGACGCCCACTCCGCCCGGCGTCCCGGTGGAGAGAATATCCCCGGGCTCCAGGGTCATGGTGCGCGACAGGTGGGCCAGCAGATAGTCCACCCGGAAATGCAGGTTGCGCGTATTGGAGGATTGCCGCACCTCGCCGTTGAGCTCCAGCGAGATGTCCAGCGCATACGGGTCCGGGATCTCGTCAGCGGTGATGAGCGCCGGCCCGCACGGTGCGAAGGTATCCATGGACTTGGCCCGGAACCACTGGCGCTCCGATTTCTGCAGTTTGCGCGCCGAGACATCATTGAGAACCATGTAACCTGCCACATGATCGAGCGCCTGTTCCTGCGGGATGTCGCGCCCTCCCCTCCCCACCACGCAGGCCAGCTCCGCTTCATAGTCCACATGGGTGATCCCCTGCGGGATCACGACGTCGTCGCGAGGACCGGTGAGCGCGGTGGACGCCTTGGCGAACAGCAGCGGGGTCTCGGGCAGCGTCTTGTCCTGCTCCGCGGCATGGTCCACGTAATTGAGCCCGACGCAGATCACCTTGCCGGCGTCGGGCACCGGCGGCCGCAGCCTGACCTCACACAGCGGAAACCCCGGAGCATCCGTGGCGGTGAGACGTTCGCGCAGATCCGCCGGGCGTAGGTGGGAAAGCAACGACTTGAGGCCCCCGGCCCAGGCAGGGTTCAGCGCGTGCAGCGGGATCACCTGATCGTCCCGCAGCACACCGGCCTGCTCGCGGCCCGGCTCACCGAACGAAACAAGACGCATGCTCAGGACCTCGGCGGTTGCAGGAAAATCTGGGTGAAGTAGAACATGCCACGCTCGTCCATGGCGATGCCCACGCCACACTCGATGAGGTCGCGATCGAGGATATTCTTGCGGTGCGCGGCGCTCTTCATCCAGCCACGGATCGCCACCTCCACCGGGTCTTCCTGTCCGTGGTTGCGACCGATGTTCTCCGCCAGGCGGACGTACTCCAGGTGGATGCCCATCACCCGATGCGATAGATCGTAGCCCTCGGGGCTGACGTGGGCGAAGAAGTCGCGGCGCGCCATGTCCTCGCTGTGCAGCCGGGCGATGTGGGACAGGTTCGACGAGGCAAACTGCGGCGGCATGCCGTGCTCCACCCGGATGCGGTTCACCGAGGCCAGCAGGCGCGCCTCCCACTCCCCCAGATCGTCCGGGACGTCGAGGTCCTCCAGGAATACGGCGACCAGCACCAGCCAGCCGTCGTCTCCCACCACCGTGGCCACACCCACCGCGCTCAGGCCCGGGTCCATCATCATGGACCACGTGTCCGCCGCCTCGCGCCAGCGTCCCACGGCCACGCCGGAAGCGTCGGCGTAGCCCTGTTGCATCTCCACATGCTCCCGGGCACGTCGGTAGAGCAGAACCCCGGACTCGCGCAGTAACGTGTCCAGGGGCTCTTCCTCGGTCAGCTTCATCTCCGGCGCCCGCTGCGCCAGCGCGCGCGCCCGTCTGGCGGCGGCCTCGTCCAGTGCGGCGCGTCTCTCCAGCTGGGGAGCCCCGGCCGTGCTGCGGTGCTCCTGGAGCAGCTCGACGATGGCATCGGCGATGTAGCTCTTGTCCTTGACGGCACCACCCGTCACGGACGCCACGGCCACGGCCAGCAGAATGTAGACCCGCCTGCTGCGGGAAAAGGATCGGTTCAACGGCAGACCTCCTCGCCATCGCTATCCTACCACCACGCGTTCCGGAAGCCAGACTACCCTTTCCTTGACTCCGGGCAACAGGTAGAATCCCCGCTAGCGAGAGGGGATCGGCATGGCCTCCAAGGACTACTACAGCACACTGGGCGTGCCGCGCGACGCGTCCGACGAGGCCATCCGGACCGCGTACAGAAATCTGGCGCGCAAGCACCATCCGGATGTGAATCCGGGCGACCAGGGGGCCGAGGAACGTTTCAAGGAGATCGCCGAGGCCTACGCCGTGCTGAGCGACTCGGGCAAGCGCCGGCAGTACAATACCCGCGGTCCTGAAGGGTTCTCGCCCGGCATCGACCTGTCGGAGCTCTGGCGGCGCGCCCGTGCCGGCGGTGCGAACCCCATCGACCTCGGGGCGCTGTTCGGCGACCTGTACAGCGGCGGAGGCGGTGCCCCCTTCGGCTCGCGCGCCCGCCGCGGACCCGATGTGGAGGCCACCCTGCGCATCGAATTCCGTGACGCGGTGGAGGGGGTGACCCTCCCGCTGCAGATCCAGCGCTCCGCCGGCGGAGGTCCGCGCCCGGAGTCCATCACCGTGCGCATCCCGCCCGGTGTGAGCGACGGTGGGCGCCTGCGCATCGCCGGCAAGGGCGAGCCCGGCAGGGGTGGCGGTCCGTCGGGTGATCTCTACGTCCGTATCCAGGTGCGCCCGCATCCGTTCTTCCGCAGGGAGGGCGATGCCCTGATCTGCCGGGTGCCTCTCACGGTGACCGAGGCGACCCTGGGCGCGCAGGTCACGTTGCCCACCCTGGACGGCGATACGACCATGACGGTCCCGGCCGGGACTCGCAGCGGCCAGCGCTTCCGCCTCAAGGGCAAGGGCATTCCGGACAGGCGCGGCAAACGGGGACCGCTCTATGTGGACGTGAGCATCGTGCCACCGAAGGAGATCGACGCCGAGTCCCGGCGGCTACTGGAGGAGTTCGCGCAGCGCAACGCCCAGGAAGATCTGCGGGCTCGTCTGTTGACCGGCGAGTCCTGACCAGGCGAGGAGACTGTCCATGGCGAGCAGAGGCAAGAAATTCCTCATCGGCTGCGGGATCGGCTGCGGTGCCTTGATCCTCGTGGTCATCGTGCTGACGGTGTCGTTCTTCACGTGGGTCTCTCGTCCGGGCGAGCTGCTGGAGCCGGAGAACCTGCTCTCCAGCGACACGCTGGGGTTCGTGGAGTGGACTCTGACCCTCGAAGATCCGGGCACCAAGCGCTTCGTCGAGGGGCTCTACGATAGCAGCCAGGCGCAGCGCTCGTCGGGTCAGACACCGCTTCCTCCGGAGCTCGAGAAGATACTGCTGGGCTGGCAGGACAACCGCAACCGCGAGAGCTTCGAGCAGCTATTCCCGGTGTCCGTGGGGTGGCTGCTGCGGGCCGGCGAAGGGCCGGAGGAGGACCGGCACCTGTTCAGCCTCAGCCTCAAGACGGCGGGCAACCGGCTGGTGCTCGCCGACTGGATCCTGGGCCTCACCCTCGGGCTGAGCGGGCAGAAGGAGGCGCAGAAGATC
>CBDVAL010000294.1:0-3404 GCA_965371955.1 uncultured bacterium
TCCCTCAGCCTGGTGCTGCGCCACGCCGAGCGGGGACATCGCATCCAGGCTCTGCAGATCCTGCGCGACCGCAGCGCACCGGCGACGGACCTGCTGCGCTGGGCAGCCCGGGACGAGGACCCGGAGATCCAGCTGCTCGCCCTGGAGGGATTGCTGAAGCTGCGCGACCGCGAGGCGGCAAAGACGCTCGGCGACATGCTCGGCGACGGGGAGGTGGTGATCCCGCCCGTCTATCCGGGCTCCATGCAACCGGAGGAGGGCAAGAGCGCGCCACTGCATAGCTACCGCCAGTTGAATCGCGACCAGCGTATTGCCCTGGCTCTCCTGCCGCAGGGTCATTCGGTGGCCGTGAAGTTCATCGCCGCGGCGGCCCGGCATGCCGATTATCCGTACAACCAGGGCCGGCTGGCCAAGGAGCTGGTGCGGGTCTCGCCGGTGCTCGGCGAGCAGATCCTGCGCGAGCTGACGGTCACGGGCTCGCCGTCGGAGCGTCTGGCCGCGGCAGCGGCCCTGGCCCAGCGCGGCCATCCCGCCGAGGCGTTTCCTGTGCTGAGGGAGATCTACCGGGAGCTGGAGGGCACCGGTCAGGACCCGGTCCGGGTGCGCGTGATCATCGCCCTGGCGGAGATCGGCAGCGCGGAGGCGCGGCTCTTGTTGCGCGAGGTGGCCCAGAGGGACTCGTTCGACCTCGTACGCCAGCGCGCCGGCCGTGAGCTTGCACTGGCGGGCGATCCTCTCGGCTTACAGGTGCTGCGGGAGCTGCTGGAAACCGCCGACCGGCTGCTGGGTCAGAGCACCGCGGTCTTCCTGGTGGAGGTGGCCCGGCAAGCGGACGCCGCGTCGCCGCAGGCTTCCGGGGGTCGCTAGGAGCCCAGCGCCTGCAGCTCCTGCTGCACCTGCGGTTGATCCGGCTGCAGATCCAGCGACCGCTGGTAGTAGCTCCTGGCCTCCTCGACGCCGGTGGCCAGTGAGCCCAGCGCCCGGAACAGCGCGGCGTTGCGCATGCCCCGGCGCTCCGCCTCCTGGAACGCCTGCCGTGCCGCGGCAGCATCGCCGCCGGCCAGCAGCAGGCGCCCCAGCCGCTCCGGACCCAGTGGGTCCCGCGGGAAGCGCTCGCTTGCGGTGACCAGCAGTTGCCTCGCCTCGGGCAGGCGTCCGGACCCTGCCAGCGCGCCGGCCAGATCCAGCAGTGGCCCCACCTGATCCGGCGCCACCTCGGTGGCACGTGCGAAGTGCAGGGCGGCCTCGGTGGTGCGGCCGCGGTACGTGGCGATGCGTCCGAGCCAGCGATGGTGATCCGCCGACGAGGGGTTCGCCTCCAGAGCCCTTTGCAGGGGCGGAACCGCCTCGGGCAAGCGCCCTCCGGCGAGCAGGAGATCGTAGAGGGCCTCCATGGCGTCGCGCGATGTGGGCTCCTGCTGCAACACGGCGCGCAGCGTCGCCTCTGCCTGGGTCGCCCGCCCGGTGGCGCGTTGCAGAAGCGCCAGTCCCACCTGCAGGGGCAGCACGGCGGAATGTTCCCCTGCGAGGGTGAGGAAGCGTTCCAGGCCGCGCGCTGCCTGGCCGGCGTCCACGTAGCATTGTGCCGCGGAGGGGTAGGCCCGGGGCTGCGTCACCCAGGCGTGATCCAGTGCCGCCTCGAACAGGCGCAGGGCCTCGACCAGGTCGCCCTGGCGCTGATGCAGGGCAGCCAGCCCCAGCTGCGTGGGTCCGTAGTCCGGGTCCAGATCCAGCGCACGTCGCAGGCGGTTGCGCGCCTGTTCCACGCTCCCTTCCCGCTCCAGCAGGAACGCCTCGGTGACCAGGCGGCGGATGGCCGGGAGCTTCGCGCCCCTGCCACCGCCCCCCGACCCGGCGGACAGATAGCCCAGGGCCGCCAGCTTGCGCATTCCCTCGGCGGCGGCCGGGTCGTCCTGAGCAGCCTGCAGCGTGGCGGCCAGCGGCTCCCACGGGGAGTAGGCCGGGATGCGCAGTGGTGGGTGTTGCTCGACGAAGGCCGGCTGCAGCGCGTCCAGGAGGGGCCGGCCCTCCAGATCGTCGGCCAGAGGTAGCCCCGCCAGGTAGAGCAGCGTGGGGGCCAGGTCGCGCAGCCCGTGCGGAGCCAGCGGGCCGGCCGCGATGGGTGGACCCGCCAGCGCCACGATCCCCTGGCGCCGGTGCCACCAGGCGGCCTTGCCGCCACCGCGGCCCGGATCGACGCGCTGCGGCCGCCCCGCCCCGGTGAAGAAACCGTGGTCGGAGACCACGACGACCACCGTATCCGGGTCCGCCGCGGCCACCAGTTCTCCCAGCAGCTCGTCTTGAAGCCGGTAGATCCCGTCCACGCTGTCGCCGAAGGCGGCCGCCATGGCCGGCGGGCAGATGCGCAGCGCCGGCGAGCGGCAATGGGCGAACAGGTGACTTACCTCGTCGATGGCCTCGTAGTACACCGCGAACAGCGCAGGCTGGTGATCCTGCAGCAGCGCAAGGGCCATGCGGTGGTAGGTCAGCATGCTGGCCACCACCTGCCGCAGGTGGTTCAGGGGATGATCGAACGCCGACGCGTCCTCCTCGAGAGCTCGTTCCGCCTGCTCCCACCGCGCCGCGTCGGCGGCGGTGAGTCCGTTCATCTCATCGGGGCCCAGATCGGCCGGCCGCACCTGCAGCGGCAGCAGCCTGGCGCCCAGCTCCTCCGGGTGGAACAGGCCCGCCGGCGCCCCCCGGACCGGGTCCCAGCGAAACGCGCTGAACGCCACCCGGTCACTGACCACCCGGCCTCCCGGCAGGGGGTAGGCCGGCCAGGTGGCCCACCATCCCACCACCGTCGCTTCCAGGCCGGCGGCGGCGAACACGTCCCACAGCGCCGGCACCCGCCGCTGTCGGACAGAGACCGGGACCGGCTCGCCGGTCGCCGGATCCTCCTCCACGAAGTCCAGCACGCCGTGGGACAGGGGACCGCGGCCGGTGGCCAGCGTGGTCCACAGGATGGGGGAGAGCATGGGCTCCTCGCTCACCAGCACGCCGGAGGCGCCACGCTCCAGCAGGGCGCCGAGATGGGGCAGCCGGCCCTCCGAGGCCAGAGCCCGCACGCGCTGCCAGTCGGCGCCATCCAGGCCCACCAGCAGAAGACGCTGGTGGGTCGGCCGGGCTGCCGCGCGCTCCGGGGACGCCGGCGCTTGCGCGGCGGGGGAGGGTGCCCCGGGTCCGCGATCGCAGCTCGGAAGCCACAGCGTGGCCACGGCCACGGCGGCCACCGCGGCTCCCTGGGTAACTTTTCCCGCCAGGCTCATGCGCGCGAGTGTACCATTTGTCTTGCGTCCCTCTTCGATGCTGGCCAATTCCCGGGGCACGGGTTCTATTGGGAGGCCTGGGAAGAATCTCTTCGTGCAAATAACAAGGGTCGTCGTGTGCTGGAGTGGGTCTCG
>CBDVAL010000295.1:0-3397 GCA_965371955.1 uncultured bacterium
CGGCCAGCACCTTCAACGATGTCAGAGTGCCGTCCGTGCCGGCGGCGGAATAGCCGGCGGCCTCAGGCAGGATCTCGGCCAGCTCGGGGCCGAACAGCTCACCCGCGTCCACCAGCAGCCGTTCCGGATCATCGCTGAGCTGGAACAGGTCGGCCACGTAGACCGGCGAGTCCGGAAACGAGGCAGCCACGGCAGCGGCGACGGACGACGAGGCTTCGGCGCGGAACATCAGGTTCTTCTTGGTGAGGACCAGCCGGCTCCCCGCACGCTGCCACTCCACCACCGAGGTGGCCAGGGACGAGCCACGCACCGACCACTCCCCCACGGCGTTCACCAGCACCGCTGACAGGCCCAGAGGGGCTCCCACAAGCTCGGAGGGCACCTCCAGCAGAAGCTCGTCCGGGGCGCGGTAGAAGCTCACCAGGCCGGCGAGCTCCTCCTTTCCCTCCACTTTTTGCGCGAAGGAGGGCAGCGCGTCAGCGGCACCCCCCTGCCCCTTGCCGCGCTTCTTGGCCGTGGCGGGGCAGACGGTAGCTGCCAGGAGGCAGATAAGAACCAGGTATACCAGTCGGTTACGAGCCATGAGACCTGTCCTCCGTGGGCGGCGCCGGGTGGTCCCTGGACGCCTCGACAAATATTACGAATATGCAATAACGATTGTGATAAATATGTAGAAATGATTGTTATAGCTATGTATTTTTACAATTATACACATTGAAATTACTAAATTAACATATAGATTTCCTCTTTGTGGAAGGAGAGCTGTTATGCGCACGAGAGTAACCATCCTGCCCCTGGCCGCCCTGGCCGTCAGCCTGACGGCTCAGCAGACTGCCCCCGCCGCGGTGTCCTTCCAGGATCCGGTGTCGCACGCCGTGGGAAGCAGCCCAAGAAGTATCGCAACCGCCGACGTCAATCAAGATGGAGTGGCCGACGTGATCACGGCTGACTACGACGCGGGGGTCTCGGTGCTGCTGGGCGTGGGCGACGGAACCCTGCGGCCGGCGCTCTCCTTCGCCGCCGGGCCGGGCCCCACCGCGGTGGCGGTCGCGGACCTGGACGGCGACGGCGATCTCGACCTCGCCACCGCGAACAACGGTAACAGCAGCGTCAGCGTGCTGTTCGGCGACGGGACCGGCTGGTTCAGCGCCCCGGTGGCCCATGCCGCGGGCTCGAATCCGCAGTGGGTGGCGGCTGGCGATCTGGATAATGATGGTGAGCTCGACCTGGTGGTGGCGCACAGTTCCGACGTGGCGGTGCTGCTCGGGGTGGGCGCTGGAAGTTTCGCCGCCCCCCAGTTCTTCGCCGCCCCGAACCAGCTCAGCGGCGGCGCGCTGGCGGATCTGGATGGTGATGGCGCTCTGGATCTGGCGCTGGCCTCGGCCACCGACGATGGCGCCGTGGTGCTGCTCGGCGACGGGCTCGGCGGGTTCGGACTGCCTGCCACCTACCCTACCGGCAAAGATCCGAAGTCCTTGCTGGCCGTGGACCTCAACGGTGACGGCGTGCTGGATCTGGTCACGGGCAACAAGGGTGGTAGCAGTGTCTCCATCCTGCATGGAACGGGTACCGGCACGTTCGCATCGGCCATCAACCACGCTGTGGAGGGCGCCTCGTCCGGCCTGGCCTGGGGCGATTTCGACGGCGATTGCGTCGCCGACCTGGCCGTGACCAACGGCCAGCCCTCGGGTCGGCTGGGTGTTCTGGCAGGCGACGGCAATGGTGGCTTCTGGCCGGTGCAGAGCTTCGATCTGGGAGCTAGCCCCAAGGCGATGACCTGTGCCGATCTGAATGGTGACTTGAAGATCGACCTGCTGACCACCCAGTCGGCGGGGGCTGAGGCGGTGGTGCTGCTGAACAATGCCGCCCAGCCCTGCACCTCCTTCGGCGTGCGCCGTTCGGGGGATCCGGCGACGGTGCGTAGCGCGCCGGTGCACGCCGTGCCGCTCACCGCGCCCTTCGACGATGACTCGGGTAGCCTGAGCGATGGGCAGTTGTACTTCTACGTGGTGGAGAGTGCCGCGCAGACGGTGCTGCGCCTGTCGTTGCATGCCAACCACGGCCTGGATGCCGTCCGCCTGGGCTTCAACGACGGCGACCCTGCCTCCGCCAACCCGGACCCGGTGCTGTGCTCAGTGCAGGCCACGCCGGACACCATCCCCGCCGACGGTGTGTCCGTGACCATGGTGGTGGTGGTGCCGCGCGACGCCGACGGCGTGGGACTGGGCAGCGGATTGTCGCTGTCGGTGGACGAATTCCAGCTCTTGCCGGGCGTGCTCGTCGGCGCGGTGCAGGACCTGGGCAACGGGTCCTACCGCTTCCCGGTGGCCTCCACGGTAACCGGTGTCGGCGTAGCCTCCGTCAGCGTGGAGGGCATCCTGCTGCAGGACGCGCCCAGCGTGCTGTTCCAGCAGCCGTAGAACGAGCGTATACTACTCCCCTTTGTGCCACGACACTCTGAGCAAGGGGGAAAGCCATGAGTGAACTCAAAGAATTCTTGATCACTGGACTCGAGTCTCTATTCCGCTGGATGCACATTCTCGCCGGCGTTCTCTGGATCGGACTGCTGTACTTCTTCAACTGGGTCAACACCGCGTTCGTGCCCACCCTGGACGCCGATACCAAGAGGAAGGTGGTCCCGGAGCTCATGCCGCGCACGCTGTACTGGTTCCGCTGGGGCGCAGCCTGGACCTGGATCACCGGCGTGTTCCTGCTGGTGCTGGTCTTCTACCACGGGGGACTGCTCCTGGAGGGCACCGACCAGGCCTGGACCATTGGCACCATGGTGATGGTGGCCTTCACGTTCCTGGGCGTGTTCCTCTACGACGCGCTGTTCAAGAGCCCGCTGGGGAAGACCAACAAGGTGGGCGGCAGCATCGGCTTCGTGCTCATCGCGGTGACGCTCTACCTCATGGATACCTGGGGCGGCTTCAGCTACCGCGGCTACATCATCCACGTGGGCGCGCTGTTCGGCACCATCATGGCGTTCAACGTGTGGTACCGCATCTGGCCGGCGCAGCAGAGGATCATCCGCGCCATCAAGGACGGCAACGCGCCCGTCGGCGCCGACCTGGCCATGGCCGGGGGACGCTCCAAGCACAACACGTACCTCTCGGTGCCGTTGTTCTGGGCCATGATTAACTACCACACTACCTACTTCGCCGGCAGCAACCTGGGAATCCCCAGTGACTACGCCTGGGTAGGGTTCCTGGTGGTGATCCTGCTGGGGTGGCACATCGTCTGGCACCTGTACCGGCGATCGACGAAGGTCAAAGGCTTCTAGAGACTGGAAGGCCAGCGGTGGCGGCAGGCCCCATGCTGCGGCGTGGCGACGACGAGAAGCGAGCGCCAGCCGAGCGCCGAGGAGGAGCCTAGAGCTGAATAGCCCGACGCAACG
>CBDVAL010000296.1:0-3389 GCA_965371955.1 uncultured bacterium
GCAGCGAACGCGGACGCCGGCTGGTGGCGCACCTCGGCCAGGCGTTCCTCGGCGGTCACACCGGCAGACTGCAGGGCGCGTCGGATGGTGGTCCCGTAGCGCTTGCCCAGCACGTCGGGCAACGTCACCTTCCAGCCGTCGGAGGAGTAGCCGCCGCCCAGCCACTCCGCGTACACGGTCTTGCCCTCCCGCTTCGCCTGCTCCAGATCCTCCAGCACCAGCGCCGCGGCGCCGGAGCCCAGGATCATACCGTCGCGATCGGCCTGGAACGGCTTGCACTCGCCGCGCGCAGAGTACAGACCCAGGTCCCGGAACCAGCGGTACTTGGTGCCGTCCTGGGGCACGTCGCCGCCCACCACCACCACCGCCCGGGCCTCGCCGTTGCGGATGCGATCGGCGCCCACCGCCATCGAGAACACCCCGGAGGCGCAGGCGTTGTTGTTGAAGAGCGTGAAGCCGTGCATGTCGAACAGCGCCGAGAGGTAGTGCAGGTAGAGGAACGAGTGTAACCGGTAGACGCTGTCCGCCTGCTGCTCGTAGAGGAAGTCCGGCGGGCTGAACTTGGAGCGCGAGCGCCACCATGAATGGAACATCTTGCCCCAGCGGAAGAAGCTCATCACGTGCGGCGCCAGGCCGGGGCTCTCGTGGGTGACCACCAGCCCCATGTCGTCGCGCTGCTTCTCGTCGCGCAGCCCCGCGTCCTGCAGCGCCTGGTCCACGCAGTCGGCGATGGCCAGGAAGTCCGGGTCCTCGTGCAGGTGGTTGTCACGCACGAACTCCGGATTGGGAAGTCCGCGCGCATCCGGCTCCCAGGGAAGCGACGCCATGGGATAGGTGACCCAGGCGCGCCCGCGGAAGCGCGCATTGTGCCGCCGCACCGCGGTGCCGCCGGAGTTCAGCCCCTGCCACAGCGCCTCCACGCCACGGCCGTAGCCGGAGACGGCGCCCATCCCGGTGATGGCCACCCGTCTCAGGCTCACAGCGAGATCCCCCCGTCGAGGACCCAGGTCTGGCCGGTGACGTACGCGGCCTGCTCGGAGCACAGGTAGGCAACCAGGTGCGCCACCTCCTCCGGCTTGCCGAACCGCCCTGCAGGGATGTGCCGCAACAACTCCTTCTTTTGCGCGGCCGGGAGCTCCGCCACCATGGGCGTGTCGATGTAGCCCGGCGCGATGCTGTTCACCGTCACGCCGAACGACGCGCACTCCTGTGCCAGCGATCGCGTCAGGCCGTCGAGGCCGGCCTTGCTGGCGGCGTAGACCGTGTGACCCTTGATGCCGCGCAGGCCCGAGACGGAACTGATGAAGAGGATGCGCCCGGCGCCTGCCTTGAGGAACGGGGTAATGGCCGCGCGGGCCAGCGACACCGCGCTGGTCAGGTTCACATCGAGGATGCGAAGCCACTCCTGCTCGCCCATGCCGAAGAACGCCGACTGCTGTCCGATGCCGGCGCAGTGCACCAGGTAGCGCACGTCTCCGAGGTCCGCCTTCACCTGCCCCAGCAGCGCGGCTGCCTCCTCGGCACCGGAACCGGCGAGCGCGTAGGCGCGCACCGGCGCACCGTCGCCGCGCGTCTTCACCATCTCCTCTGCCGCCTCTCTCCGGTTGTGGTAGGTGAAGCCAACCGGAACACCGGCATCGGCGAGACATGCCACCACCGCGGCGCCGATGCCGCCGGAGCCTCCGGCGATGAGCGCGCTGCCGGCGGCGTAGGTCAGCATCATGGCTCGCTCCGCTCCGACGCCACGGCGAACGCCAGCTCGCTGCAGGCCAGAGTGCGCCCGTCCACCTGCGCCTCGCCCTGGAACAGCCCGTGGGTGGGCGTCATCTTCACCGCTCTTACCTCGAACCGGATGGAGTCGCCGGGGCCGGCCGTGCCGTGGAACTCGGCGGTGAGGTATCCCAGCAGCGGCACCTTGTTCGGCTCGAACTTGCCGTAGGTCATCTGATAGAGCAGGGCGGCGCTCTGGTTCATCCCCTCCAGGACCATGGCGCCGGCGAAGCCGTGCTGCCGGCGGCGGTGCGACACGCCCCCCAGATCGGTCCCGTCCACCACCTTCTCGGTGGCGATGTGCTCGTGCGGGACGCACTCGATCATGCGATCGATCATCACGAACGGATGGCGCCAGGGGAGTAGCTCCTCGAGCGGCGCATCCATCAGGAAGCTCCCGGTGATGACAGCAGCACCGCCGACGTCTGGCCTCCGGCCGAGCGCGCCAGAACTACCGCATTGCGCACCTGCGCACGGGTGGTCTCTGACGGTAGGCGCAACGGCGGCAGGTACGGATCCGTCACGAATCCCTGCGGCCGCGGCGGCACCTGACCGGTGCGCATGCACTCGATGGCCGCTGCGGCGGCCAGCGGTCCTGACGCTCCCCAGCTCTCACCCAGGATTCCCTTGGGGGTCATCACCAGCGGCGCATCGGCTCCCTCGCCGAAGATCTCGTGCAGGGCCAACGCTTCTTCCCCATCAGCCGGAGTCGCGTCCGCCGACGAGGCCACCAGGTCCACGTCGCCTGCCTTCAACTCCGCCTGTTCCAGCAGCTCCAGCAGGACATCGGCGATGTCGGTGGAGCGCGGTCCTGCCTGTCCGTCGCCGCCGCCGTCGGATCGACCGGCCGTGGCGCGCAGCCGGGCCAGCGGTTGCGCCCCCCGGGTACGGGCGTGGTCGGTGGACTCCAGCAGCAGCAGGCAGGCGCCCTCGCCGCCGACGATGCCGTTGCGGCCGCGTCCCAGCGGCAGCGACGGCGCCGTGGATGCCATCTGCCCATCGGACTGCAACACCCGTAGCGCGGGAAGGTTGATGGCGTCGGCGCCGCCGGCGACGATCATCGGACTGCGCTCCTCCTGCAGCAGTTCCACGGCGCCGCGCAGTGCCTCCAGCCCTGAGGCACCGCTGCACGACACGGTCAGGCTGAAGCCCGACCAGCCGAAGAAGATGGAGATCTGTCCGGCGGGGACGTTGGGCACCGTCTCGGCGAACAGCAGCGGGTTCAGGAAGCGCGGCTTCAGCGAGCAGGTCTCCCACTCGAACTCCACCACCGATTCCAGACAGCCCCAGCCGGTGCCCAGCACCACGCCCACATCCACGGGATCAGCGTTCTCCAGCGCGCGGGCCAGGGGGAACGCGGCCACGCACGCCAGCTGTGACGTGCGCGATAGATCGCGCAGCCCGCGGCGCTGGATGTAGTCCTTGGCCTTGAAGTCCTGCAGGGAGGCGGTGAGCAGACCCGGCGCATCGTCGCCTGCGGGCCGCGCCAGCGGTGCCGCGGCGCACAACGCCTGGTGCAGCGCCTCGCCGCCGGCGCCGGCGGCGCTGATAACTCCCGTAGCGCTGATCACCCAGTCGCTGGAACCCATTTCATAACCTCCTTCGTCGGCCCAAGGCCG
>CBDVAL010000297.1:0-3350 GCA_965371955.1 uncultured bacterium
CCATGCGCCTAGCTCGGTGCCTATGCCTTGCCATTCTGCTGGCCCTGTTCCTGCCCGCCCTTTCCCTGCAGGCTCGTTCGAGGCTGGCAGACGTGGACACTCGTTGCCCACTGTTCGGCCATCCGTTCACCGCACAGGCCCTGGCCAGCGGTGACGATTTTGCGGCATTCGACTCCGATCTGTGCAGGCGTCCGCTGGATCACAGCCTGTACGTCCTGGCCGTCTGGACCTGCCCTTACTGCTTCTTCTCCGCGTATCAGTCTGACTACCTGAAGCCACTGCCGGCGGATTTCCGGGAGATGGAGCTGCGGCACTATCCGCTGGGCAAAGCTCCGGCCGAGATCGAGCAGCGCGAGATCTTCGTGGGGGTCAAGTACCACAATGCGGAGACCTTCTATCGCAAGCAGGGGCGTGACGCCTGGTTCCTGTACGACCTCATGCTGCGCGGCACGTACTCGTGCCGCATCACCGTCGTGGAGGGCACGCCGGAGTTCCAGATCCTGCGCGAGCACTGGATCAAGGAGTCCTGGCCGCACAAGACACGCTTCAGCGTGGAGGACGTGAACCTGGCCCTGGCAGCGCGGGTGGCGCAGGAACTGGAGGAGGGCAACCTGGCCGAGGACAGCGTCGACTCCATCCGCTACCTCCGGGCCGATGCCCTGCGACGCGCCGGAGAATACCGCGAGGCTGCCACCGTCTTCGAGGATCTGCTGAAGGGCGCTGCCCTGGGCCCGCAGCTGCTGCGCGATGCCCGCAGCCAGCTGGCGCTGTGCATCAAGGAGGGTGACTTCCAGCAGAAGGCGCTCGAGTATCTGCAACAGGCGCAAGAGGAGGGTCTGGTTCCGGCGGAGAACGCCACGCTGTCCGTATACCTGGAGGGCGAGTTGATGCGCCGGCTTGGCCGCCCGGGCGAAGCGCGCAAGCTCTACCAGCGTGCGGCCCAGCTCCCGGTGCAGCAGGAGTTCCTCGCAGCCCTCATCGAGAAGCAGTTGGGGCGAGTGGACGCAACCCCGGCGTCGAAGCCCAGGGGCAAGAAGAAGGGGCGCTAGGAGTGGTTTCTGTCGCGCGGGCCTCCAGGCCACGCGTTGTGAAGCCCGCCGCAGCCCTGCTTTGGCTCCTTGCCATGGCGTGTGCCCCGGACCCTGCCGTGGAGGAGTTGCGCGCGGGCATGCTGTTCTACCCCTGGACGCACGGCTCGAAACTCAGCGAATCGCCGCAGCGCGTGGCCGAGGTCACCCAGGAACGGGTCCGGACCCTGCGTGAAATAGAAGATTTCACCGGAACCCTGGACGAGTGGAGGTCGCGCACCGGTTCGGTTGACCGCCTGCACGTGGGGCGTGATGACTACGCCCTGAACCGCAACATCTTCTTCTACTGCCTGGCCTCGCTCCAGCGGCCTGCTGTTGCAGAGGATCTCCTCGTGCGCATCACCCGGACCGCCCCCGATGGTTCCGAGACCACCGACCTGATCTCGCAGGCGACGGCGCAGATCAATCGCAGGGCCCAGTCGGCCGGCATCCTGTACTCCATGGCGGGACTCGCTCAGGGGGAGCATCGCCTGCACGTGGAGGTGCTGGACGGTGGAGACGTTGCTGCCAGTGGGGACCTGTGGGTGGACTACGATCCCGGCACGTGAGAACATTCCTAGTCTTGAACGGGAGGCTACACCATGAGAAACCGATGGGCATTGACCGGTCTTCTGGTCGGATTGCTGCTCTCCGCCGACGCCGCCGTTGCCAAGGAGGGGAAGTTCTTCTCGGCACAGATCCACTATTTCTTCAGCGACATCGAAGCCGAGGGTCGGACCATCGAGGATTTCGTGGGCACTCGGTTCGACCTGGAGGACACGCTGGGCGTCGACACCGACGATGGTGTACCGTCGGTGGACCTGTGGTTCCACATCCTGCGGCGCAACTCCATCCTGGTCTCGTATTTCACGAGCAGCTATGACGGTTCGACGACGCTCAGCAAACCCCTCCTCTACGGCAACGAGCTGTTTGACGCCGGTTTGCCCGTGGACAGCCAGTTCGATTTCTCCCTGGCGCGCCTGCACTACAACTTCCGCTTCCTGAACCTCAAGGTCGTGGACCTGGGCGTCCTCGTGGGAGTGGATCTCTATGAGGGAGAAGGCCGCTTGATGCCCACCATCGCGGGGTTCCCCGACGAGGACAGCGATTTCAGTGCACCGTTCCCCGTGGCGGGGCTCAACCTGACGGTCAAGGTTCCCAAGCTCGGCCTCCTATTCTATGCCGAGGCGACGGGCACCAGCCTCGACGTCAGCGACGTGGACGCGAGCGCGCTGGATGCGCAGGTTCGAGTGACCTGGTACATTGTCGACGGTCCGTTCGGTCTGACCGCCGGGTATCGCTATCTGGATCTGGACCTGGATGTGGAAGACGAGGGTGAGGCCAAGATCACCCAGGAGGGATTCTACGGCGGCATCGCCATCCGTTTCTGAGATAGAGGCCCGCCGCACCGGCAGGATGATTCCTGGAAACCCGCCTACCTTTGGGATAACCTGACATGCCAAGTCGGGCTTTGACTCGAGCCCAGTGAGAACCATGCTGAATCGCCTCAAAAGGCTGTTCGGCAGACGAGTGGTCGCGCCGTCTCCTTCCACCGAGGTTGGCGATTCTCCAGCGGGAGCGCTGGAGAGCGCGCGCTCGCCGGCCGCAACATCAGCCCAACCGGACGACTCGCCGGCATCTCCGCCTGCCCGCGCGGAGGTGCGTGATATCCGCATGGCGGACATCGACGACGATGCCATCCAGATTCTACGGCGTCTGACCAGACACGACCATGTCGCCTACCTGGTGGGTGGATGCGTCCGCGATCTCCTGCTGGGCCGCTGTCCCAAGGACTTCGATATCTCCACGTCGGCCAGGCCCAACCAGGTGCGCCGGCTGTTCCGCAACTCCCGGGTCATCGGGCGCAGGTTCCAGCTGGTGCACATCTTCTTCCGCGGGCCGGGTGGGCGAGCGGAGAAGATCATCGAGGTCTCCACGTTTCGCGCCTATCACGGCGGCAACAACGACCAGGACGACCTTCTGATCACACGGGACAATGTCTTCGGTACTCCTGAAGAGGACGCTTTGCGGCGCGACTTCACGGTGAACTCGTTGTTCTACGACATCCAGCGCAGGGAGGTGATTGACCACCTGGGGGGCGTCAAGGATCTACGGAGCGGCATTATCCGCACTGTGGGAGACCCGGACATCCGCCTGCGCGAAGATCCCATTCGTATCCTTCGCGCCATCAAGTTCGCTGCCAGGCTCGGTTTCGAGATCGAGCCGGCGACCCTGGAGGCCCTGCGCGCCCACCGCTGGGACATCCAGCGCTCCGCGGCGCCC
>CBDVAL010000298.1:0-3348 GCA_965371955.1 uncultured bacterium
GGTCGCTGCAACGCCCGAGGATCTCCTCCAGGCGCCAGTCCGGCTTCTCATTCGTCACGTGAGTTGGGCCTCCGTTTCCAGAACGCGCGCTGCGGCGCGCACAGCAGGCTATCGCGCACCGTGGCCAGGGTGGTGCCCGGGCAGCCGGGAAAGCCACACAGGAAAATCTGCGCGATGTGCTCGGCCAGCAGCTCCGGCGGCAGGTTGCGCAACGACTTGGGCCAGGTGTAGAGCCAGTTCATCATGCCGAACAGGACGAAGGCCGCCACCTCCGCCGGCGGTCGCCGCGGCCGCGCGACCACCATGGTCGCGTAGTCGGCCACGATGTCGATGAGGATCTGCGAGTACTCCCGCTTGAGCTCCAGGATGCGCTTGCCGTATTGGCCGGTGAGGGTGAGGTCCTCGTGCGCAAGCACCTTCATCTCGTCCATCTGGCGGCGGAAGTAGGCGATATGGTGGCTGATGAAGTAGACCAGCTTCTCGTGCGGCGTGCCGGCATCGTTCAGGACCTCGCGCACGCTGGACAGCAGGCCGGTGTAACAGTGGTGCTGGATCTGGTAGAGCAACTCCTCCTTGCCGGTGAAGTAGTGATAGAGGCCCGACAAGCTGCGCCCGGTCTCGCGGGACAGCTCGCGCAGCGAGGCATCGTGATAACCGTGGCGAGCGAACAGGGAGGCCGCCGCCTTGAGCACCTCGAGATGCTTGGCCTCGTAGGCCGGTCCGCCGGACGGCCGCACCAGTACCGCCGCCCCCTTGCCCGCTCCGCCTGTCTTGTCTGCCATGGTTATGCCACGCCGGCCATGCCGACGCTCTTTCCTCCACAGATGTTCACCACCTGACCGGTGACGAAGCTGGACTCCTGCGAGGCCAGGAACGCCACCACCGCCGCCACTTCACCCGGCGTGCCCATGCGGCCGCCGGGCTGCGCCTGCACCAGCGCCTCCCTCACCTTGTCCGGCAGACCGCGGGCCAGTGGCGTGTCGATGAGACCCGGAGCCACCGCATTGACGGTAATGCCGAAGCGCACCAGCTCCAGCGCCAGGGTGCGGGTGAGCCCCACCAGCCCGGCCTTGGAGGCCGAGTAGTTCGCCTGTCCCGGGTTGCCCATCCACGACCGGCTGGAGACGTTGACCACGCGGCCATAGCCACGCTCCTTCATGGCCGGAACCACCGCGCGGCAGCAGCGAAAGGCACCGGTGAGGTTCACCGCCAGCACTGCGTCCCACGCCTCGTCCTCCATTCGATCCACCCACTGGTCGCGTACGATGCCGGCATTGTTCACCAGGATGTCTACTGCACCGCGATCTTCCCGGATGCGCCCCACCACCTCGTTCACCTGAGCCGTATCGGTAACGTCCAGCAGCTCGGCGCTCACCTGCCAGTCTCCCTGCTCGGATTGGAGCTCACGTAGCGTGGCATGCAGCACTTCTTCGTTGCGATCCGTCAGGATCACCGCCGCACCCTCGCCGGCCAGGCGCCGGGCCACGGCGCGCCCGATCCCCTGGGCCGCCCCTGTCACCAACGCCGTGCGGCCGGCGAAGCGCCCTGGACCAGTCATTGGCGCCACACCGGCTTGCGCTTCTCCACGAAGGAGCGGATGCCCTCGGCCGCATCCTGAGTGGACATGAGCTCATCGAGATAGAGCTGCTCGAGCTCCTCCATCCCCTGGCGCAGGATGCGATGCATTTGCCAGCGGGAGGCGCGGCGGGCGAAGCGCAGCGACGAGGCAGACAGTTTCGCCAGCGTCTCGCCGAACCAGCTCTCCACCGCCCTCTCCCCCTGTCCCTGTGCCACCTTCTCGTCGGCCAGCCCGCATTCCACGGCGCAGGAGGCGTTCATGCTGCGGCCGGTGAGCAGGAGATCCGAGCTGCGCGCACCGCACCGCCAGGGAAGAACCAGCGAACCCACCGGTGCAAACACTCCCAGTCGGATCTCCGGTTGCCCCAGTTGCGCGCCATCCTCCACCACCACGCGGTCGCAGAAGGCGGCCAGCTCCAGCCCTCCCCCCAGGCACTGGCCGCGCACCAGCGCCAGGGCCGGGACGTCGCACTCCATGAGGTCGCGGAACAGTCCGTGGAACGACTCCAGCATCCCGCCGACGCGATCCGGCAGGTGCTCCTCCACGCTGGCGCCGAAGGAGAAGTTCGCACCGGCCCCGGAGAACACCAGCAGCCGTAGCGCCGGCAGGCCGTTGGCGGCCTCCACGACCTGCCGCAGGCCGGCCATCATCTCGCCGTCCAGGATGTTCCCCGGCGGGCTGTCCAGCTGCGCCCACAGCAACATGCCGTCGTTCTCCAGGCGGCAGGTCACCTTCGTGAGGTCCGCGAGTGCGGGGGGCAGCAGGCTCATGAGGCAACCCCACGGGTCGTGGGAAGGATGGCCTCGGCCAGGTCATCATCCCAGGTCTGGCCCGCGGCGATGCGCCGCCGTAGCTCCACGAAGTCCACCTCGCGCCGGCCTCGCGGCCCCTCGTTGAAGGCGCGGAAACCGGCCTTGGCCTCGGTGGTCATGTTCAGCGCCAGCCAGGCCCGGTTGGTCTCACGGTTGCGGTCCCAGAACGTCAGCTTGTGCTTGCGCACCGACTCGAGGGTCTTGGAGAGACAATCCGGCATGGTCATGAGCAGTTGTGCCGTGAGCCGGCCCACGCTCTCATCCAGCAGGGAGAGGTCGGTGGCCGCCCCTGCCAGCAGTTTCTTCGCCTCGGCCAGGTCGTCGCCCTGCTTGGCGGTGCCATGACACGGCCTGCCATGCTCGTCCACCAGCCGGTCGGTCCACACCAACGGGTTGGCAAGCCAGCGATCCTCCACCTTGCAGACCGGGACGATCCCGGTGAGCAGGCCGTAGTCGTAGGCCTGATGCGCCGACCACATCTCGCACAGCGTGGCGCTCTGCATGGCGCGTTCCATGCCGACGAACAGCGGCAGGAAGTCGGTGCTGCCGCCGTCCGGGGCGGAGCCGTGCTTGGGACCGGCCTGGCCGAAGCGCGCCATGTCCGATGCCACGGAGAAGTCGCAGGCCATGCCGATCTCCTGCCCGCCTGCGATGCGCATGCCGTTCACCCGGTTGATCACCGGCTTGTCGCAGCTCAGGATGGCCGACACCATGTCGTTGAACAGTCTCATGTACTGCCGGTACTCCTGCGGGCGTCCGGCGTAGTACTCGGCGTATTCCTTGGTGTTGCCTCCGGTGCAGAAGGCCCGGTCCCCGGTGGCGGTGAAGATCACGGCCACGGCGGCGCGATCGTTGGAGGCGGCCCGGAATGCCAGGATGACCTCCTTGACCATCCCGGTGGTGTAGGAGTTGAGTTGCTCCGGGTTGTCCAGCCAGACCCAGACGTTGTGCAGCCCC
>CBDVAL010000299.1:0-3331 GCA_965371955.1 uncultured bacterium
GTCCGCATCCTCCTGCAAGGGATTGGCGCCCGCGGGACAGTTGTCGCACGCATCGCCGACGCCATCGCCATCCTGGTCAAACTGGAGGTCGAAGCACTCGTTGGTCCCCAAGCACTCGAATCCGCTGGCGCTACCGTCCACCTCACCGGCCGCGTTGACGCACGCGGTGGTGGCGTTGACGCAGTCCGCATCGCTGGCACACGGCGTGCCATCGGTGAACTGGATCAGCAGATCCACGCACTGTGCGATGGGGGTGAAGCATAGCGGGAAGCCGTTGCCGCAGGTCGGGAAGTCCGGCAAGGCGTCGTTGTTGTTGGGCACGTTCGGACAGTTGTCCACCGCGTCCGCGACACAGTCGCCGTCGGCATCATCAAGGGATGCCGTGTCCGGACAGGGATCGCAGACATCGCCGATGCCGTCGCCGTCCCTGTCATTCTGGACGTCGCTGCACTCGCCGTCGGACGAGCACGGACTCGGCAGCGGGTCAGGACCTGGGAACGTGGTCCTGCCGCCGCCGAAACCGAAGTCAAACGGCGAGGTACAGGACGAGGGTGTGGTCGCGCAGTCCGCGTTCCCGGTCTCGAAGACGAACGGAATCGGTCCGTTGAGACCATCCAGGCGGCACAGCTGGTTCCCCGGAGCGAACGCCGAGAAGCCCGAATCGACGCAGAAGGCTCGCGGGCGACAGGTGGGGAACTCCGCTGGACAGAGAGAGGGGTCGGGATCGTTGTTTGCGTCTTCACAACGCGTCCCATCGAACACGTTGTCCGCATTGAAACACAACAGTTGACCACCGCCGACCACTGGTCCGTCGACGCACGTATCCCACCCGACCGCGTCACACTGGTCCCTTGGATCACCCAGGCTAAACCGTGGGGCGCCGAAGGCGTCATCGGAGCTCGCGCCGTTGTTGGCGATGTCGGGACAGTTGTCGTTGCTGCCGAAGCCCAGCGCCCCGTTGGTGTCGCAAATGTTGTCACTGTCCGGGTCGTTGACCGGGTCGTTCGGACAGACATCCACGGTGTTCTCGATGCCGTCACCGTCGCCATCGTCGCCGATGAGCAGCACGCAGGTGGGACCGGTGCCGGCGTTGCCGTGTGAGGCGCCGGTGGCCCGTTGGCCCTGCTTGTCGGCGCAGTCGAAGGTGAACGACCAGACGCCGCGACCGAAGCGACCACCGGTCTGCTGCGAGAACGAGTAGGTGCCGTCGCAGGCCACGTCGCCCGGCGTGCTGCCGTCATCGACCAGGTTGAACTGGACGAACCGCGGCGACGGGCTGGTACGCACGCCGAACGCGGTGCAACCGGTGATGTTCGCCAGCGTGGCGCTATCCGAGGCGTCCGTGGTCACCGTGACCACCTGGCCGAAGATGGCGGGGCTGGGGTTGATCTGACACGCCGTGATCACCGGCGGATCGTTGGGCAGGCCCTCGCCCACCAGTTCGATGCTGGGCGAAGTGAGATCGTTGCTCACCACCTGGGCCGTGGCGTTGACCACGCCCACCGCGGTGGGCCTGAACGCCACCACGAACGGCAGCGTCCCGCCCAGCTCATCCAGCGTCTGCGGCCATGCTACCGCCGAGGAGAATGCCGGATCCGAGAAGGTCACGTCCGTCACCGTCATGGGACGGAACGACGGGTTGACCAGCGTCAGGAACGTGGTGGTGGTGCTGCCCACCACCGTACGATCGCCGTCGCCGTCAGCACACGGATTCGTGCCGCGGACGTCCTCGACGGCGGGATCCGGGAAGCCCCCGGAGTTGTTCAGGAACACCTCCAGGAAGAACGCCTTGAAGATGGACGTCTCACCCACGATGGAGGGGGCATGAGAGTCATTGCGATTGGGGATGTAGTCATCGGCGTTCCCCGTACAACGCGACTCCCACCACAGGACCAGACGGATCGTCTGCAGCGGATCCGTGACCCCCGCCGCGTCGAACTGCGCCTGACCTTCCGCAGTTGCGGTGTCAATCTGGCCCAGCAGGGTCGACATGCGCAGTACGAGCTCGACGCTGCCATCCACCTGGTTGACGGCGGAGAGGAGCGCGACCTCCTTGGACAAACCCTGGGCTGACTTGAAATGCGGTTCGAGACCGAAGCGGCCTCCCCTGTTGGGATTGATGGACTGCGCGAAGTCCGCTGTGAGGGTCAAATCCGCATTGTTGTGCGGCGTGATGCCCGGCTCCTCCAGTTGGTCGAGGAGGGACAGTGGGCCGGCGCCGTAATCGGTGCCCTCACCGAAATCGATGCTCATCTGGAACTCACCCGCAAACAGCCGCGGTTGGCCGTCGCCGCCGATGACCTCGATGCGGGCCACCAACGCAGCCTCACCACTGCCGAACGGCAGGCCGCAGCAAACGTCCGGGCCGCCGGAGCAGTTGAAGTCACAGATGTCCGCGCGCGTGATCACCCGCTTCACGTCGGTCTCGACGCAGACGGCCGGGATGTCCGGACCGAAGATCTCGTCCTCGAGGTCCGAGTCATCCACGAAGCCCGGCGCGAAGTCGCAGGGATTGCCGAGACCGTCGTTGTCGTCGTCCTCCTGCCCCGGGTTGAACAGGAAGGGACAGTTGTCACAGGCGTCGCCCACGCCGTCGAAGTTGTCGAACAGCTCCGACTCGAGCTGATCCGGGTTGACCACCGAGAAGCAGTTGTCGCAGGCGTTGCCCACGCCGTCCCCGTCGCCGAAGTCATCCTGGCTCGAGTTGCGGGTCAACTGACAATTATCCTCCGGATCCGACACACCGTCGAAGTCCAGGTCGCCAAACGAGGCCGCAATGGCCGAGATGATGGTCCCCGGCGATGGGTCCACGATGATGTTGACCGGAGCGCCGATGGGCTCTTCCGTCGTGCTGTGATATTCCGCCAGGTCGTAGACGAAGATCTGGTCAAACCTCTCCCGGCTCACGTAGAGGTTGGTGCTGTCAGTGGCGAGGCCGATGACGTCGGAGTTCTCGGGCCCATCGTCCGTTATCCAACGGCGGGGGAAGACGCCGAACGGCTCCCAGGTGAGTCCACTCAGGCGGTTCTTTTCGCCGCGGCCATCGTCCGAGCGGAAGCGCGTGAAGTAGGCCATGCCCTCGAAGGTGTTGCCGCTGGCAATCTCGACGCTGCCGTCCTCGGCACCCGCCACGCCGCCCATATTCCTGCTATCGCCGCCCAGGCCGCCGCCGCTGATGACTTGCAGGCTGCCCAGGTCATGAAACAGGACCTGGCTGCCGCCACCGCCGGTATCCTCGGCCTTGCTGTAGAGGTGGCTTTGCTCCCCACCGTCGTAGCCGAAGGTGGTCAGGGCGGCGCCGATCCGACCGACGCCGCGGCCGGAGAGGGGG
>CBDVAL010000300.1:0-3302 GCA_965371955.1 uncultured bacterium
ACCGGTGCCTCCGACGCCACGATGGCGCGTGCCAGGAGTTCCTCGTTGAAGGCCCACAGGTCCTCGATGGAGCCACCGCCGCGCGCCACCAGCACCACGTCCACGCCCTGGCGGTTGAGCCGCGCCAGCGCCTCGGCGATCTCGGCGGCGGCGCCTTCGCCCTGAACCCTGCAAGGCGCGATGGTCACATGCACATCGGCGAAACGCCGGCCCAGAACGCGCAGCATGTCCCGGATGGCGGCACCGCTGGGCGAGGTGGCGATGCCGATATGAAGGGGCAGGGCGGGGATGGGACGCTTGCGCTCCTCGTCGAAGAGACCCTCGGCGGCCAGCCGTTTCTTGAGCTGCTCCAGCGCAAGGTGCAGCGAGCCCACACCCAGCGGCTCCATGTGTGTGGCGATGAGCTGGAACTGGCCGCGCGGCTCGTAGAGGCTGATGCGCCCCTCCAGGAGCACATCCAACCCGTCTTCCGGTTGGAAGCGCAGGCGGCGATTGTCACCGCGGAACATCACCGCGGCCACCGACGCGCCGGCGTCCTTGAGCTGGAAGTACATGTGCCCGGAGCCGTGGCGGAGGAAGCGCGAGATCTCGCCCTTCACCGACACCGAGGGAAACCGGCCCTCGAGGAGCGCGCGGGCCTGGCCCACCAGCTCGGAGACGCTGAGGGGGCCGGGTTCAGCGAACAGCGGGAGATCTTCCATCGCTTTGGCCTATTCCTGGGCGAGCATGAGACGTTGAATGGAGAGCGCCTTGCCGCTGGCGGGATCCACCTCCGCTACCACGCCGCACAGCCGAGGATCGCCCTTGGCGGTGTCGAAGCGCGCCGGCATTCCGTTCAGGAACCGGCCAAGGATGACTTTCTTGTCCACGCCGATGACCGAGTCGAACGCGCCGGTCATGCCGAGATCGGTGATGTAGGCGGTTCCTCCAGGCAGGACGCGCTCATCAGCGGTGGGAACGTGGGTGTGGGTTCCCACCACCACGGAGGCCCGTCCATCCAGATGCCAGCCCATGGCCACCTTCTCGCTGGTTGCCTCGGCGTGCATGTCCACCAGGATCACGTCCGCACCATCGCCGATCTCCTGCAGCGCGCGATCTGCCGCGCGAAATGGGCAGTCACCAGGCGGCATGAACACCCGTCCCTGCAGGTTCAGGACCGCGACTCGCGTCCCATCCGCGGCGCTACCCAGGTGCAGCCCGGTGCCGGGACAATCATCTGTGTAGTTGTACGGGCGCAGGAGGCGCGGCTCGCCGGGGATGTAGGCCAGCGCTTCCTTCTTGTCCCAGATGTGATTGCCCGAGGTCATGACGTGGACCCCCTGTTCCAGGAGTTCGGTGCACGTCTTGGCGGTGATCCCGAAGCCGCCGGCGAGGTTCTCCACGTTGACCACGATGTAGTCGATGCCGTGGTTGCTGACGATCTCCGGTAGCATCGCCTTGAAGACGCGCCTCCCGGGTCCGCCCACCACGTCGCCCACCATCAGGATTTTCATCGCATGCGGTTCCTACATGGCAAAGTCCACCGCCCGGATCTCCCGGACCACGCTGACGCGGATCTGCCCGGGGTACTTGACGGAGGACTGGATACGGTGCGAGATGTCCCGGGCCAGCCAGATGGCGTCGGCATCGGAGATCTTCTCGCTGTTGACGAGGACCCGTAGCTCCTTGCCGGCCTTCACGGCGAAGGCGCTCACCACGCCCTTGAACGAGCGCGCGATCTCCTCCATGTCGGTGAGGCGCCGGGTGAAGATGGCGAGATTCTCCTTGCGGGCGCCCGGCCGGGCCTCGGAGATCGAGTGCCCCATCTGAACCAGGAGCCCCTCCAGCGAGCGCTCCTGCTGCGTAGGGTCGAAGCTGCGCAGCGCCCGTACGACCTCCTCCGACTCATTGAACTTGGAGGCCAGGTCGGCACTGCGCTGCGCCGGGTGATGCTCGGTGCTGGAGTCGTCCAGGGTGCCGGTCTCGTGCAGGAAAGCCGCCCGTCGCACCACATCCACGTCAGCGCCCAGTTGGGCAGCCATGTTGGTGGCCAGCAGCACGGTCTCCCGGGTGTGTTGCAACAGGTTGTGTCCTCCGGAGTGGCAATAGCGCATGCGACCCAGCATGCGGATCAGCCGAGGATGCACTTCGCTGAGGCCCAGCTCGAACGCCACGCTCTCGCCCTCCTCGAGCAGATGCTCGTCGAAGGACTCCACCATCTTCTCCACCACCTCCTCGATGCGGGCGGGATGGATACGTCCGTCCTCGATGAGTTTCTGCACCGACAGGCGCGCGATCTCGCGGCGGACGGGATCGAAGCTCGACAGCAGGATGGCGTGGGGGGTGTCGTCCACCAGGACATCGATGCCCGTGGCTCGCTCCAGCGAACGAATATTGCGGCCCTCGCGGCCGATGATGCGCCCCTTCATCTCCTCGTTGGGGAGTTCCACCACGGTCGTCGTGGCATCGATGACCTGGCTGGCCGACAGCCGCTCCAGGGACTGGATGACCAGCCGGGTGGCATCCTGTTCCGCTTCCTGGCGGGTCTCCTCCTGCACCTTGCGCAGGTAGGCTGCGGCGTCGCGCCGCACTTCGTTGCGAATCTGGGAGACGAGCTCGCGGCGCGCCTGTTCCTGGGTCAGCCGTGCCATCTGTTCCAGGCGCGCCTGCTGCTGATCGCGCATCTCCAGGGCCTGGGCGTGGGCCTCCCTGGTCTCGCGATCATGCTCTGCGAGCTCGGCCTGCAGAGCCTGCACTTCCGCGGCCTTGCTCTCCACGAGCTCATGACGGCGATTCAGGTTGCGCTGACGCTTCTCCAGGTCCTTGCGGGTGGCTTCGTGGTCCTTGCGCTGGCGCTTGCTCTCCTCCTGAAACTCACGCTCCCGCTCCGCCACGCGCTCCCGTCCCTCCAGTTCCACCTCCTGGAGCCGGGTTGCCGCGGCGCTTTCTCCCTCCTCGCGCAGGCGACGGGCCTCCTCCTCGGCATCGCCGATGCGGCGCAGCAGGAAGCTCCGGCGCCGCAACTGACCGACCACGAAACCGCCCGCCAGGGCAGCCAGTGCGACGAAACCGATGAAGATAGGATCCATGCCGGCAATTCTTCCATGGGCGTTAGAGGCCCGGCCGGAAAGTCCGGTATCGTCCGTTGCGAGCGCCATGGGCCCGTATTCGAGGAGCGGGAACCGGGCGGTGCTCGCGTACGCGAGCCACTGACCAGCGCCTGCCCGCAGGGCACTCCCTACCGGTCGACGAGCCCTTGGGCGAGTCCACGAAGAAGACGGGCCCATGCCGCCGCAACCCTCCGGGCCGATGGGGGTTGCGGC
>CBDVAL010000301.1:0-3279 GCA_965371955.1 uncultured bacterium
GGAGTGCACCTCGCAGGCAGGAGCGATGGTGAGCCTGGACGGATCCGCCTCGACAGACGTCGACTCCACTCTGGGCATGAACAACGACATCGTGTCCTTCGAATGGTTCCAGGATTTCGGCCTGCCAACTGAAATCTTCTTGGGGCCGGGCGAGGTATTCACCGTGGGGCTGCCTCTCGGAACTCACATTGTCACGCTCCGGGTCACGGACAGTCTTGGTGAAACCGACACGGATGAGATTATCATCAGTGTGGTCGACACGGTAGCCCCAGAAATCCTGGTCAATATCGTCCCAACGATGCTCTGGCCCCCCAACCACCAGATGGTGGATATCACAACTGTTGTGAGCACCAGCGATCTCTGCAGTACACCCAGCGTCCTTCTGGAGTTGATCCAGAGCGATGAACCGGACAACGCGGAGGGGGGTGGGGACGGTGATACAGTGGACGATGTTCAGGGCGCTGCTGCTGGAACCGCAGACTTCAGCTTCCAGCTACGTGCGGAGCGCTCGGCAACCGGAGAGGGTCGGACCTACACGGTGACCTATGGTGTCACAGATGGGTCGGGAAACGTGGCGACGGCCACTGCCGCGGTGATGGTTCCTCATGACCAGGCGGGAGTCACCGAGCCTCTGATGATCTCCTTCCAGGAGAATGGTCTGGGCACGGTGGTGGAATGGGAGGCAGTGCCTGGCGCGCTGTTCTATAACATGGTTCGGGGAGAGTTGAAGAACCTTCAAGAGAAGAAGAACTCCTACTTCCTGGCCCAGTCTGCCTGCATGGCCTCCGGCATCACGCAGACGAACACCGCGGGGTTCGAAGACAACGCTTCGCCGCCCATCGGCGAGGCCTTCTTCTACCTGGTGGAGTACATGGACAATTTCCCGAGAGGCTACGGCACCGAGAGCGCGGCCAAGGAGAGAGTTGTCCCGCTTGGGCTTGGCTGCCCCTGATCTTCCGGCCTTCTGAACGCCGCCGAGCTCAAGGAGTCTTCATGAAGTCCTCGGGCTCCACCCCCAGCGCATCCACCAGCCGCGTGTAGTAGTTGAAGAACCCCACGATATGCGTGGCGGTCAGGATCTGCTCGTCCGACCAGCCCAGATCGCGCAGGCCGTCGATGGTCTCTCCCGTGACCTGATGCGGATCCTGCGTGACCAGCGCCGCATAGTCCATGAGCGCCCGGGTCTTGCCATCCAGGTCCGCCTGGCGGTAGTCAAGCTTCACCTGGTCGGCGAGGTCATCGTTCTTCGTGACGGCACGGAGATCCTCCCCGTGAGCCTGGGTTCAGTAGAAGCAGTGCTGCTCGCGCGAGACTACCGTGGCCAGTATCTCGCGCACCTTGCGCGACAGTCGCCCTGGCGCCTGCATGAGCTGCTGGTAGAGGCCCATGGATGCGGCCATCTCGCGTGGGTTCAAGCTCTGGATGCGCAGGACGTTGAACACCCGTCCCGCGCGCCGCTCGGCGGCATCGTAGAACTCCTTCAGCTCGCCGGTGGCCTGTTCCGGTGGGATGGTGCGAATATGCGGCATCTTCTTGTCAGCCCAGTTTCTTGTTGAGGACCTTCTCTGCCTTGTGGATGTCGTCCACCTGCAGGATGCAGGTGGCGCTGTCCATGCCCTCGGAGATGGTGCAGTAGGCGTAGCGGATCACCACCTGCTCCTCGTCCAGCAGACGGGTCATCTTCGCCAGGGCTCCGGTCTCGTGGGGAAGGACCACCTCCAGGACATCGGATGCCGCGTGCGGAAGCTCGGCATCCTGCAGGGCGTCCCGGGCCGCCATGACGTCGTCGGTAAGGATCCGGACCGTTCCGTACTCGCCGCTGTCCGGCACCGAGACCCCAAGGATGTTGGTTCCTGCATCGGTGAGAACCGCGGTGAGCTCGGCCAGGGCGCCGGGTCGATTCTCCATGTGAACCGAGATCTGCGTCCGGATCTTCGTCATTGCGTCTCCTCGCCGGTCACCGAGGCTCCGAAGCTGGCGATGGCCTCGGCCTCATCGTGGAAGATCTCGAACATCTTCTCCAGGTGCGTGTACGTGAACAGCTTGTAGGAGGGCTTCTGCATCACCAGTTTCACCACGCCGTCGTGCTCCCGGGCTCGCTTGTAGCACGCCACGATCTCGCCGATGCCCGAACTATCCATGAACGGGACGTGGAGCATGCTGAGCAGAAGAAAGCGCTCGCCCTTTGCGATGAGCTCCCTGCAGTTGCGGCGCAGCAGCGCGGTGGCCTCCGGGTAACGCAGCGCGCCACGTAACTCGATGATGCAGAGATCGCCACTCCAGCGCATCTCGATGGTGGTTTCGGCCTGTCCAGGAGAAGAAGCCATCCTGCGGATGATGGTAGCACATTCCCGCCGGGCGGGCAGGACTTCCCTTTGCCGGTGCCACCGGCTAGGATCCTCGCAACGGCATTCTCACAGGAAGAGGACCGGGCCGGCGGCCCGGCGGATGCGGAGCGGTCATGGCCGAGATTGAACCATTGGTCCTGGTGGTGGACGACGATCCATCCAACCGTGAGGCCCTGGCGTGGAACCTCAAGCGAGCCGGTTACCGGGCCGTTACCGCCGATGACGGTCAGGTGGGCTGGGACCTCCTGCAGGAAGACCCGGAACGCTTCCACGCGGTGCTTCTCGACCGCATGATGCCGCGCATGGATGGCATGGAGGTTCTGGCGCGCATCAAGAGGCATCCGTTGCTGAAGGTGCTGCCGGTGATCATGCAGACCGCCATGTCCTCTCCGGACGACATCCGGCAGGGGCTGGAGGCGGGAGCCTACTACTATCTCACCAAGCCGTTCCAGAAAAAAATGCTCTTGGCAATCGTCAAGACGGCGGTTGCCGACAGCCTGGGTCATCGTGCACTGCAGGAAAAGGCTCGCAAGGCCATGGGTTCGTTTGCCCTCATGCAGCGCGGCGTCTATCACTTCCGCACTCTGAGCGAGGGCCAGCTCCTGGCAACACTATTGGCGCGCTGCAGCTCGGACCCGGACGGCGTGGTGCTGGGGTTGGCCGAGCTGCTGGCCAATGCCGTGGAACACGGCAACCTGGGCATCTCCTACCAGGAGAAGACCCGGTTACTGGAGGACGATTCGCTGTTGCAGGAGGTGGAGCGCCGGCTGGATCTTGCCGACTACCGGGACAGGAGGGTGGTGCTGGAAGTCGAACGCCATGGTGCGGACCTGCACTACCGCATCGAGGATCAAGGAGGGGGGTTCGACTGGAAGAGGTACCTGGAGATCAGCCCGGAGCGTGCCTTCCACACCCACGGGCGCGGAATCGC
>CBDVAL010000302.1:0-3269 GCA_965371955.1 uncultured bacterium
GTAGCGGAGTTGCTGGAGACCGTGGGCCTGGACCCCTCCGTCATGCGGCGCTATCCGCACGAATTCTCCGGCGGCCAGCGTCAGCGCATCGGCATCGCCCGGGCGCTGTCGGTGAAACCGCGGCTCATCGTGGCCGACGAGCCGGTCTCGGCGCTGGATGTGTCGGTGCAGGCCCAGGTGGTCAACCTGTTTCTCGAGCTGCAGGAACGCTTCGGCCTGTCCTACCTGTTCATCTCGCACGACCTGCGGGTGATCCGGCACGTCAGCCGGCGGGTGGCGGTGATGTACCTGGGACGCATCGTGGAGGAGGCGGAGGCAGACGAGCTGTTCCAGGACCCCCGGCATCCTTATACCCGGGCACTGCTGTCCGCCATTCCGGTTCCGGATCCCACCAGCGGACGCCGCCGCATCGTCCTCACAGGGGATGTCCCCTCGCCCATCCACCCTCCCCCGGGCTGCCGCTTTCACCCCCGCTGTCCGGAGGTCTTCGAGCCCTGTGCCGGCCAGGAGCCGCCGTTGGACGGCATGGCCCCCGGCCGGAGGGTGGCGTGCTTCCTCGAGGACCCGCGCCACAAGGGGGCCTGAGGAAAACCCTCCCCGGGGGTGAAACCAATCGAGCCGGACGGCCGTATGTCATTACAATCCATGAGAATTGCCGCTGTCGTCCCGAAACCTTCAGCGACTCGCCTGGGTCATGCGTATGAGATGATTGAGCCGGACCGGCGGGGCAGATGGCCCCGAGGCGGTCCGTTCGACAAGGGGAATGGAGGATATCCATGAGTGCCTTTGCAGCAACAAGCCTCACCGGAAAACGCCGTCTCACCCGGATGCTGGCCCTGGGCCTGGCCGCGCTGCTGGCCCTGGCGCCGGGGACGGCCCTGTTCGCCCAGATCGACGATCTGAGCGAGCCCGCCGATTTCCTGGGCGACTGGCAGAGCCGTCCGGAATACTCCCTGAGCCTGGACGAATGCCTGCGCCTGGCCATGGACCACAACCTGGATATCATCGTCCAGGGCTACGAGCGCGGCATCAGCGACACCGGCGTGGGCACCGCGAAGTCCGCATTTGATTCGGTCATCCGGAGCAACTTCACCGAGAGCGAGAGCAACAACCAGAACGCCAACCCGTTCTTCGGGCTGCCGCAGTTCACCTTCAAGACCCGGGCGTTCGACACGAACTGGAACGATCCCACCATGTGGGGCGGGAACTTCAATATCTTCTTCCAGGCCTTCAAGCAGAGGTCAACCGAGGGTGCGTCCACGCTCATCCCGTCGTACCAGGCCGTCCTCAACCTCACCTATCGCCAGTCGCTCCTGCGGAATTTCGGCAGGGCGGTGAACGAAGCGCCCATCGTCATTGCCCGCAACAATACACGGATCAGCGACAGCCAGTTCCGGAATACCGTGATGGTCACGCTGGAAGCGGCCGAGGCTGCCTACTGGGAGCTGGCGTTCGCCCGGCGCGACCTGGAGGTGAAGCGGCAGTCCCACGGGCTGGCCCAGAAGCTCCTCAAGATCAACAAGGCGAAGGTGGAGGTCGGCACGCTGGCCCCCATCGACGTCACCCAGGCGGAGGCCGGTGTGGCCAGCCGGCTGGAGGATCTCATCGTCGCCGTGGGAAGCCTGCTCAATGCGGAGGACTCCCTGCGCCAGCTGCTGAATCCGGGCTCCGATCATCCCATCTGGAGTTCCACCCTGGTGCTGTCCAACCAGCCGGAATACGTTCCGGTGGAAGTGAATGAGCAGGAAGCCATCGACGTGGCCAAGGCCAACCGTCCCGAGCTGAAACAGCAGCAGATCACCATCGAGAGCAACGCCCTGCAGGAGAAGATCGACCGGAAAGCCAAGCGCTGGGATCTGTTCGTGGAGGGTTTCTACGGGCAGGAAGGTGTGGAAGGAAGACTCGCCACGACGGTTTGCGATGATCCCGATTTCCCCTCACCCGATACCTGCCGCAAGGTCAACCTCCTCGACACCGACCTCGGCGATGCACTCAACGAGCTGAACGACACCACGTTCCGGGATTGGCGGCTGCAGGCCGGCGTGACCATCCCCATTCACAACCGCCAGGCCAAGTCGCGTTACGGCTCCAGCCGCCTGCGCCACGAGCAATCCCGGATGCAAATGCAGAATCTCATGCTGGCGGCGGAGATCGACGTGCGGCAGAAGGTGCGCGACGTCAAGGTCAACACGCAGCGCGTGCGTGCGGCCCAGAAGAACCGCGAGCTGCAGGAGAAGAACGTCGACGCCGAGGAGAAGAAGTACCAGAACGGCATGTCCACGTCGTTCCAGGTGCTGGAGATCCAGGAGGATCTGGCCACCGCCGAGAGCCGGGAGAGCCGCGCCAAGGTGGACTTCCAGAAATCCCTGGCGGCGCTGGAGCGCGCCAAGGGGACGCTCCTGCAGGCGCGCAACATCGAGATCAGCAGCCTGCACGACCTCGGCGGCCAGGAGTTCGCCGGCGGGGGCCACGGCCTGTCCGGATCGGGCCGGTGAGCGACGCGGGGTACGCTGCCATGGCAATGATCGACATCCAGGACCTGCGCAAGACCTACGTGATGGGCACCGAGGAGGTGCATGCGCTGGACGGCGTCACGCTGTCGGTGCAGAAGGGCGAGTTCGTGTCCATCATGGGCGCGTCGGGGTCGGGCAAGTCCACCCTGATGAATCTCCTGGGCTGTCTGGATACGCCCACCAGCGGCTCGTACCGTCTCAACGAGCGCGAGGTGGCCGAGATGGACGACAACCAGCTGGCGGAGATCCGCAACCGCGAGATCGGCTTCATCTTCCAGACGTTCAACCTGTTACCCCGCACCACCGCGCTTCTCAACGTGGAGCTGCCCCTGGTGTACTCCGGCGTGTCGCGCGCGGAGCGCCACCAGAGGGCCGAGGGTGCGCTGGAGTCGGTGGGGCTCGGGGACCGCATGAAGCACATGCCGAACCAGCTCTCCGGCGGCCAGCGCCAGCGGGTGGCGGTGGCACGGGCGCTGGTCACCAAGCCGTCCATCATCCTTGCGGACGAGCCCACCGGGAACCTGGACTCCAAGACCACCGAGGATCTCATGGGCCTGCTGGAGGAGCTGCATGAGCAGGGCCACACGCTGCTCCTGGTGACGCACGAGCAGGAGATCGGCGAGCGCGCCAAGCGCATCATTCGCCTGAGGGACGGCAAGGTCCTCTTCGATCAGCCGGTGTAAGATGACCGGGGTCGGAGCCAAACCTTATACCTCGGTCTCGACTGCCGTCGGGACAGTTCGGGGGAGCGAGGTA
>CBDVAL010000303.1:0-3264 GCA_965371955.1 uncultured bacterium
GCAGAGCGGGCACGCCGCGCGCGCCTGGCCGCGGAGGCCCGCGCGCACGCCGAGAAGGAGCGCAAGCGGCGCGAGGAGGAGCAGGAGAAGGCGCGCCTGGCGGCACTGGCCGAGCAGGCGAAGCTGGCCAAGGAGCGCGCCAACAGGCCCAAGCCCCCGCCCATGGAGCCGCCCAAGCCGGTGCCGCCCAGCTTCCCGTACAAGTTCATCGGCGTGATGGGTCCGTCCGGGTCGAAGATTGCCGTCTTCCTGGACGATCAGGACTTCCTCCTGGCCAAGGAGGGAGAGGACGTGAAGGAAGATTTTCGTATCATGAGGATTGGATATGACACGCTGCAGATCGGCTACACCGATCCGCAGTTCAAGGAGGAGAGCCGCATCCTGCAAATGGGAAAGGACTAGTCTTACGCCGCCTACAGTCCCGGATCTGGACTGACGGCGAGAGGCGATGTCCAGGCGGCCCTGGGAGAGAACTTTGACCAGACCTGTTCGTTTCGCACTGTTGATTTTCCTGTTGTTCACGGCGCTGGGGTGTAACCCGGCCCGCAAGACGTTCCAGCAAGCTGAGCTGGAGGCGCGCAAGCACAACTGGGACCAGGCGGTGCTGGGCTTCGCCAAGGCCGCGGCCCTGGATCCCACCAACCGCAAGTACGAGTTCGCCCTGGTGCGCACCAAGTTCCGCGCCTCGCAGGAACACTTCGGCCTGGCCAAGAAATTTCTGGCCAACGATCAGGTGGCGCTGGCCATCGCCGAACTGCAGGCCACGGTGTTACTGGACCCCAGCAACCAGTACGCCGCAGACGAGTTGCGCGAGGCGGTGCGCAGATACGAGGAGGCGCGCCTGACGACGGAACAGAAGTCCGAGATGGAGCTGCTCAAGGACAAGATGCAGGTCATCGGTACGGAGCCGCCGCGCCTGGATGCGGCCAGTAACGTGCCCATCATGCTGAAGTTCAAGAAGGAGGAACTCGGCAAGATCTACGACATCATGTCCCGGGTCTCGGGCATCAACTTCTTCTACGACGACAAGCTGGATCTCAAGAAGGAGGTGGACATCGACGTGGCCAACGTCTCGTTCGAGAAGGCCATGGATATCCTGATGCTGCAGAATCGGCACTTCTACAAGGTCATCGATGAAAACTCCCTCATCATCGCGGATGACAACCGGCAGAAGCGCCAGGAGTACCAGGACGAGGTGATTCAGACCTTCTTCCTCTCCAACGCCGACGTCAAGGAGGTGCAGAGCCTGCTGCGCACGCTCCTCGATGCGCGCAAGGTGGCGCAGAACCCGCAGCTCAATGCCATCACCATCCGTGACTCGCCGGAGAAGGTGGCCATCGCCCGCCGCATCATCGAGGCCAACGACAAGGCCAAGGCCGAGCTCATCGTGGACGTGGAACTGCTGCAGGTCAATCGCACCAGCCTCAAGACACTGGGCATCGACCTGACTTCCAAGCTGGTGGGGATCAACTTCAACAGCGCCGACGGCGGAGTCGCCCTCAACAACCTGGAGATCCTCAAGAACACCGGCAACTGGATCCTCTCGCCCATCCCCGGCCTGATCATCAACTTCCTCAAGAGCGACTCGGACACCGAGGCCATCGCCAAGCCGCAGCTGCGGCTCACCGAGGGTGAGAAGGCCAACCTGCACATCGGCGACCGCATTCCCATCCCCACCACGACCTTCAACACCGCCTCCACCGTGGGGACCAACGTGGTGCCCATCACCTCGTTCACCTACCAGGAGGTGGGGATCATCATCGAGATCGAGGCCCGGGTGCACCACAACAAGGAGATCACTCTCAACCTGAGCTTGGAGGTCTCGGATGTCACCGGCTCGGTGCAGGCCGGGGGAGGTGTGGCGCAACCCATCATCGGCAGTCGCGAGATCACCACGGTGATCCGCCTGAAGGACGGCGAGACCAACCTGCTGGCTGGCCTGTACTCCGAGAGCACGCGCAAGAGCCTGAGCGGCGTCCCCGGGCTCTCGTCCATTCCCTTCCTCAAGCGCCTGTTCGGCAGCACCGACAGCGAGATCCGGCAGACCGACATTGTCCTCACCCTGACGCCGCACATCATCCGCTTTCCCGACATCCGCCAACGCGACATGGAGGCGCTGTGGATCGGCCGCGAGGGCAACCTGAAGCTCAAGGGCTCGGAGGGCAGCGCCTTCGGCACCCCCTTTGGCGCCGAGGAGGCCGCGGTGGATCCGTTGCTGCTGGACTCCTTGACCTCGGTCCCCGGTCTGGAGTTGCTGGAGCCCACCTCGCTCTCGCCGGTGATCCTGTCCGATGAGGTTCCCAGAGCGCCGGCTCGGCCCACGGGCCTCCTCGATGAGGCACTCGAGGAAGAACAGGAAGCTCCTGCCATCGTTGCTGCGGACGTGCCCGGGATGCAGCAGGAGCCGGCACCGGAGGAGCCCTCGGAGGAGCCCGCCGAGGAAACGCCGCCGGAAGCGCCGTCGCCGGAGCCCCAACCGGCCGAGACCGCGGCGCCGCTGCGCATCTCGTTCGCGCCGGCCAGCCTGGTGGCGCAGCCGGGCAGCGACTTCAACCTGATCCTGATGGTGGTCAATGCGGCGGACCTGAGCCAGCTGGTGGTGGAGGTGGAATGGGTGGGTGATTCCATCGAGTATCGCAGCTTCGGCGCCGGCAACCTGCTGTCGAAATCCGGGCAGAAGGCCACGTTCCAGGCGCGCCGCACCGGGCTGCGGCGGGTGCAGATCGACACGGGGCTGCCGTCCGGATTCGGCGCCAGCGGTGACGGTGCCCTCGCCCTCGGCCGCTTCAAGGCGAAGTTGCCCGGCGAGACGCAACTGATGTTCCGCTCGGTGAAGGCGCTGGACTCGCAGGGCATGCCCATCCCGGCGGTGCCGGAGGAGGCCGTCGTTCACGTGCAGGAAGCACCTTGAGTTCGATATCATGAAAGGCAAGAAGGGAATCCAAGAACCGATGAGCAGAGAGCGCAAGCAGCGTGGGCTCACCTATATCGAGCTGCTGGTGACCGTGGTGGTGCTGTCCATCCTGACCGCTGCGGTGATCCCCATTGCCAAGACCGGGATGCGGCGCCAGAAGGAGATCGAGCTGCGCCACGCGCTGCGCAAGATCCGCACTGCCATCGATCAGTTCAAGGAGTTCTGCGACGCCGGGATGATCCAGAAGGAGGGACTCGATTCCGAGTGCTACCCGCCGGAGCTCGAGGTCCTGGTGGAAGGGGTGTCGCAGGTCGGCACCATCGACAAGAAGCTCAAGTTCCTGCGGCGCA
>CBDVAL010000304.1:0-3259 GCA_965371955.1 uncultured bacterium
GCACAGGAGTTCCGCCCCGCCAAGCAGCTCCAGCAGCACGGCGCGCTCCGGCTGCTCCCCGTAGGGCGGATCGGCGAAGATCAGGTCGAACAAGGCTCGTTCACCGCGCAGAAGGGTGAGAGCCCGGCGGACCGCCATGGGATGCACCCGGGCGGCCCCTCCCAGGCCGGTGCGCTCCAGGTTGTCCTGCAGCGCCTGCAGCGAGGCCGGAGCCTGCTCGACGAAGTCCACGTGCTCGGCGCCACGGCTCAGCGCCTCGATGCCCACCGCCCCGCTGCCCGCGTAGAGATCCAGAAACCGGCACCCGGCCACCTCGCCGGCGAGAATGCTGAACAAGGCCTCGCGCACTCGGTCAGAGGTAGGCCGCACCGAACGCCCGGGGGGCACCAGGAGTTTACGGCCGCGAGCGCTGCCTGCAATGATCCGCAACGCGCTAGTCTCCGGCGTCCGAGGACTCCTTGGACGCGATGGTAAGCCCCACGGCTCCGCTCTTGCGGGCCAGGTCCATCACCTGCACCACCTGCTCCAGCCGGGCGTTGCGGTCGGCCATGATGACCACGAACTTGCGCTCCGCCTGCTCCAGCGCCGCCTTCAGGTCGGTCTCCAGGTCAGCAAGCTGCAGGTCGCGGCCGTCGAAGCGCAGGTTGCCCTCCTCGCCGATCCACACGGTGACATCCCTGTTCTGCGGCGTCGCGGAGGTATCGGCGGACGGCAACTCCAGATCCAGTCCGGTGCTCTCCAGGAACGTGGTGGACACAGCAAAAAAGATCAGCAGGAGAAACACCACGTCGATGAGGGCGGAGATGTCGATGCGCACATCCCGGCGAGGCGGACGTGGAAATTCCAACCTCTAGCCCTCCTCGCGGGCGGCTGCCGGTGGTCCGGCTTCCGTGACTTCGGGGGCAAACAGGTGGCGAGTCACCTCGATGGCACGCTTCTCGATCTCGAGGACGATGGACTCGGCCTTGTCGGAGAAGTAGTTGTACATGACCAGCGCGAAGATGGCGATGGGAAGACCGGAAGCGGTGGTGATGAGCGCTTCCGAGATCCCCTCCGCCAGGTCGCTGGCATGGCCGACCCCCAGTGCGGCAATGACCTGGAACACCTTGATCATGCCGGTGACCGTCCCGAAGAGACCGAGCAACGGAGCAATCCCGGCGATGGTGCCCAGCGAACCCAGGTAGCGGCTCAGCCGCGGGATCTCCTGCCGTCCGGCATCCAGGATGGCCTGCTTCACCTCATCCCGGCCGTAACGGTAATCCTCCAGACCGGCGCCGATGATCCGGTGGAAGATGCCCGGCTTGCGGCGGCACATCTCCGCCGCCTTGTCCACGCGCCCCCCCTCGATGAGTGCCACCAGGGTCTCGAAGCTCTCCGAGCCGAGGATCTTGGTGCGCCGCAGGTTCCACAGCTTCTCGACGGTGATGGCAAGCGCCACCACCGAGCACAGGGCCAGCGGTATCATCACCGGCCCTCCGCTCTTCAACAGTTCGAGCATGGCATCTGACTCCCGGAAGTGCGGTGAGGCCCCGGCTCGGGGTAGACCCTCAGGATAGACGTGGGCTGGAAACCCGTCAACTGGAAGCAGGCGATCGCGACGCGCTGGCGGGCCGCGCGCCAAATGGTCTATGTTATAGTCTCCACAGGATTTCGAGGAAATCTTCACGGATTGGACTTCGCGAACACAGGATCGGCTGCTTGAAACACTCCCGCGCTGTTGACCCCTGCCCACCCCTCCGACTGCACTGGCCTCGCCGTACCGTACTCCTGGCGCTGGTGGTGCTGGCCCTCGGCTCGCCCGTGGACGCGGAGACCTGGGTCGTCTTGCGGCCCTTCTGCACCGGGGTCGTCGAGGTTGCGTGCGGGACGGACGCCGACTGCTCAGGCTCCGTCTGCGTCGATAATTCCAACCCGGTGAAGACGGACGGAACGGGTTGCACCATGGACGCGGACTGCACCGTTACCCCTCTATTCACCCAATGCCAGGCGCTGGGCGCGTGCAGCCAGACCGTGCCCGGCGAGGGCAGCTTTGCGCTGCCCTTCCGCACCATCGCCGCCGGCATGGGCGCCGCCGGTAGCGGCGATACGGTGCAGGTGCTACCCGGCACCTACGACGAGGACGTGATCACCAAGACCGGGGTGTCCCTGGTGGGGGCCGGCAGTGACTCCACCACCATCGACGGGCTGGGCAACGGCCCGGTGGTGCTGTTCAACGCTCTGGGGGCGGGCGGAGCCGGAGACCGGTTGGAAGGGTTCAAGATCACCGGCGGCGGTGGCCTACGCGGTGGCGGCGTCCGCATCATTTTCGGATCGCCCACCATCACCCGTAACCTGATCACGGAAAACCATGTGACGGTGACCACCACCGGCATGCCCGCAGGCGGCGGCGGCATCTATATCGGCGACGCCAACCCGTTCATCTCCGACAATGTCATCCAGGGCAACACGGTAACCTCGGACACGCTGGATCCGGCCAAGGGAGGCGGGATCTACATCCTGCGCGCCGCCCCGCTCGTCCTCAACAACATCATTCGCCACAACGTGGTGGGCGAACCGCCTCCCTCCCGCGGGGGGAACCACGGTGGCAACGGCGGCGGCATCTTCGCACTGGCCAGCAGCACCACCATCACCCGCAACCTGGTGTGCGGCAACACGGCCTGGGTGCAGAAGGACAGGACCTCCACCTACCTGTTCGGCTATGGAGGTGGGCTGGAGATGGAGAGCGGCTACCCGCGCGTCGCGGACAACCTCATCCTCGGCAACAGCGCCGGCCTGGGCGGCGCCGGCATCGACATCTTCCTGACCGGCGCCACGGTGGTCAACAACACCATTCACGACAACCACGCTGACCTGCCCCCGGGTGCGCCGGCGAACTTCAGCTTCGGCGGTGGAATGGAGATCGTCAACTCCACGCCCACCGTCTTCAACAACCTGATCACCTCGAACAGCGCCAGGGACGAAGGCGGCGGCGTGGATGTCTTCCCGGCGCCGGGAACCGCGGGCATGCACTTCGAGCACAACGATGTCTTCGGCAACACGGCTGGTAACAGCTCCACGCACAACTACTCCGGGCTGCTCCTGTGCACGGCCGACTCCGACTTCCACGCCGGCGACGTGTGCGCCGACGACACCGACTGCCAGGGTTCGGGGAGCTGTGTCGACTTGTTCTGCACCGTGGACTCGGACGTGAACGCCGAAGGTCCGTGCGTCGATGATGCCGACTGCGGCCAGGGCCAGGGCCAGGGAACCTGTGCCCTGG
>CBDVAL010000305.1:0-3217 GCA_965371955.1 uncultured bacterium
GTCCGGACGATCCACTCCGAGGTTCAGGTTGATCACGGAGATGCTCTTCAGGCCGCCCGCCGACTGCTGCACACCATCGGGAATACCGTCAGTCATGCTCAACAGGCGGTCCAGCGGCATGGTGCTCACCAGGGACTCGTACTCCAGGGAGGTGCCGTCCTGGAAGGTGGCCCGACGGCGACGCACGTCGATCTTCGTCACCCGGCAACCGGTGCGGATCTCCCCGGCCTGGGAGGCCACGGCTCTGGGCAGCGCGGAGATACCGCCCTCCTTGGGGTAGCGGAAGTTGGTGTTGTAGCCCATGGGCTCGTTGCCCAGCCCCAGGGCGCCGTTGAGCACATCCTCCAGCCTGGGGCGAGGAATGGACCAGGAGACCCAGTCGCAGGTCATCTCCGACAGGTCTCGCCGCCACAGTTTCTCGTTGAACGGCTCCATGAAGTGACGCGCGATGCCCTCGCCGAAGGTTCGGTGGATCCAGTCGCGGAACGACAGGGCGGACATGTCCACCTCGTCCTCGCCCCGGCTGTCCAGGAGCGTCTGCACGAAACCCAGGACACAGTCGCGGATCACCTGCGGGGGAAGCCCGTGGGTGTTGGCCTGGAACGGATACGGGGTGTACATGTCATGGGAATAGATCCAGGATCGGCGCTGGATGAAGTTCCACGAATCCTCCGGCATGAGCTTGTCCACGAACCGCCGGATCTTGTCGTCCCGTAGATGGAGAAGGTGTCCGGTCAGGTCGTCGGTGAAGCCGTCCACCTGGAACGACCGGCACAGACCGCCGGGCTCCTTCTCCTGCTCCACGATGAGATGTTCCCGCGAGCCCAGGGCACAACCGGTGCTCAGACCGGTGAGACCGGCGCCCAGGATCAAGATCATGGCAACTCCCCTTCCGCCGCCCGCCGCTCCGGCGAAGAACCGACCGGAGACCGGTCAGACCGCCTCGATCTTAAACCCTTTTCCACGCGCGAGCCACTACGGTGTCGAGATCGGACCTCCACGATGATGAGGAGTGTCGCAAATCCGACACCGGCCAGAACGGTCCCCGCCAGCAGGAACCAGCCGCCTCGCGGTTGCAGCACCAAGACGTTGACGAACGCCAGCGCGCCCAGCACGACGCTGGCCACACCGCAAGCCAGCACGACCTGCGGCACGCTGAGGCCCAGCCGGCGCAACCGCAGCGGGAAGTGGTCCGGGCTGCCGCGGAACGGCGACGCGCCCCGGGCCAGCCGCACCACCGAGACGAACGTCATATCGAACAGCGGCAGAGCGAGGATCAGCAACGGCGCCACGAAGCCCAGGCGGTTGTACGCCGTGTACTGGCCGGTCATACTCAGTGCGCCCAGCATCAGGCCCAGGAACAGGCTGCCGGAGTCGCCGAGATAGATCCGCGCCGGCCTCCAGTTGAACGGAAGGAAGCCCAGCAGGCTGCCGGCCAGCGCCGCCGCCATCACCGGAATCGCCGCATCCCCGCCGGCAGCGGTGACCACCATCAGCGCCAGGCAAGCCACCAGGGCCACCGTGGGGCCCAGACCGTCCATGATGTCCATGAGGTTCAGCGCGTTGACTGCCGTGAGCAGCCACAGCACCGTGACCAACACCTGCGCCCAGTACGGTAGCCAGACCACATGGATCATCACATCGCTCTTGATCAACACCCAGCACGCAACCATCTGGCCCGCCAGCTTGACCCCGGGCGACAGCACTCCCAGATCGTCGATGAGGCCGAGCAGCAGCATGAGCGTGCCGGCCAGCAGCAGCCCCAGCACGCGGCGATCGAACGGGAACACCAGAGCCAGGGCCACCAGGAAGGGCAGATACACCGCCAGGCCTCCCAGGTAGGCCACCGGCTCGCGCTGTCGCTTGAGCACCCCGTCGGGCCGATCCACGATGCCGAAGCGCAGCGCCGCGGCCCGCACGACGGGGGTGCCCCAGCGGGCGATGGCCAGCCCGATGAGGAATGCCAGCACCACCTGCATCACGGGACCACCTCGGTGCGCTGTGAGGCCGCGCTGCGGCGAATGGCGGCCAGCTGGCGCCGATGCTGCCAGGCCCGCCGACGACAATCCCCATCGGTGAGCACGCGCCAGCCCACCTGCGGCCGGCGCAGCAGCAGGAAGCTCCAGAGCAGGACTTCCCGACCCAGGATGAACGGCAGGTCCACCAGCATACGGGCCGCAGTGTCGTTCTTGATCATGGCCAGATAGCGGTTCTTCACCGCGTGGTACGCCACCTCGGCAGGTAGCGTGGTCAAGCGGCGCCCGCGGCTTCCCGCGCGCCGCGCGGCGTCAGTGGAGCCGCGAAAATGGCGCGCCCGGGCCTGCGGCTCGTACCAACCGCGCCAGCCCAGGCGCTGCGCCCGCCAGCCCAGATCCAGATCCTCGTGAAAAGCGAAGAAATCCTCGTCGAATACCTGTCCGTCAGGGGCCACCTGCTCCAGCGCTGCCCGGCGGTAGAGCGCTGCGGCACCGCATACCGAGAAGACATAGCCTGCTTCCTCGAATTGCCCCTCGTCGGTGGAGTCGTAGCCGCGTTCCACGGTCTTGCGGCTGCGCGCCAGAAACTGCCCCGCCGAATCCAGCGTGACACCGTCGAAGCGCAACAGCTTGCCGGCCACCATGCCGGCCTCCGGATGCGCCTCGAGCGCCGCCGTGGCGCGCAGTAGATAGTCGGGCTCCAGGATCACGTCCGGGTTGAGAAACAGGACGGCATCGCCGCTGCAACGCGCCCAGCCGAGGTTCGAGGCGCGGCAGAACCCCAGGTTGTCGCGGTTCTCCACGACCTCGGCGCCGGCGGCCCGCGCCGCACCGACACAATCGTCGCGCGAGCCGTTGTCCACCACCACCACCTGGACCGGCGGCAGAGTCTGTCCCCGCAAGGACTCGAGGCACCGGGACAGGAACGCAGCGCTGTTCCAGGACACGATGACCACCGACACACGATCGGTGCGGGCTGAAGGGTCTGCCCTCACGAGGCCCGCTCCAGCACGGTTCGATACACTGCCAGGGTCTCCTTCGCCGCGCGTTCCCACGAGTAGCGCGCCGCGCGCCGTCGGCCGCGCTCGCGCAGGGCTTCACGCTCGGTCCCGTCCCGGGCGGCACGCTGGATGGCCTCGGCCAGCGCCTCCTCGTCGAGAGGATCCACCAACAGCGCACCATCGCCCAGGACCTCCGGGAAACAGGAGGTGTTGGCGGCCACCACCGGCGTCCCCAGCGCC
>CBDVAL010000306.1:0-3194 GCA_965371955.1 uncultured bacterium
ACGGCGATCTCGACTGGTTCGTCACGTCCATCTTCGATGCTGACGAGACCTGCGAAACCCAGTCCTGCAACTGGGGCTACAGCGGCAACCGCCTCTACCGCAACGAGGGCGGTCGTGCCTTCTCCGACGCCACCGATGCAGCCGGCGTGCGGGACGGCTACTGGGGCTGGGGGACGGTGTTCTTTGACTACGACAATGATGGCGACCTGGATCTGGTGATGACCAACGGCGTCAACTTCTCAATCCCTCTCGATGCCAACTACCGGGATGACCCCATGCGGTTCTGGGAGAACGACGGTAACGGCGTCATGACGGAGAAATCCGCGGTGGTGGGGCTCACCGACACCGGCTCGGGCAAGGGACTGCTGACCTTCGACTACGATGATGACGGTGATCTCGATCTGTTCGTGGTCAACAACGCCGCAGGGCCGCGTTTGTACCGCAACGACGGCGGCAACAACAAGGACTGGCTGCGCGTGCAGACGGTGGGTAGCGTGTCGAACCGTGACGGTGTGGGCGCGTGGATCACCCTGCAGGCTGCGCCGGGCGGGCCGGTGCAGGTGCGCGAGATGGGCACCGCCGGCCACTTCCTGGGCCAGAGCGAGCGCGTGGCGCACTTCGGCCTGGGAGACGGCGCCTCGCCGGTGTACAAGGTCACCGTGAAGTGGCCCAGCGGCGCGGTGCAGGAGTTCCTCGACGTGGCGCGCAACGCCACGCTGGTGGCCTCGGAGCCGGCGTGCGGGTCGCCCCTTCCCGCGTGCCCGGGCGCCGGCACCGCGGGAGCCGTTCCGGACGGCTGGGCCCACACCCCGGGCGCGCCGTTGACGGTGGAGCACGCGGCAGGGAGCAGCCTGAAACTCTCCTGGGCCGGCTCGTGCGATCCCACCGACACCGACTACAACGTCTACGAGGGCACCCTGGGGGACTTCACCAGCCATGGACCGGCGGCCGGCTGCGGCACCGGGGGGGCCACCACCAAGACGCTCACGCCGGCCGCCGGGGATACCTACTACCTGGTGGTCCCTGCCGACGGCGGCGTGGAGGGTTCGTACGGACGCGAGGGTGATGACACGCCCAGGTCGCCTGGCGGTTCCGCCTGCCTACCCCAGGCAGTGGGCTCCTGTTCCTAGTTGTCCTGATCGAGGACAATGGAGTAGTTTGGTGCCTTCGTCTCGTGATTCCGCAAAGCGCTGATGGGCCCCGAGGAAGGAACTCTCCGTGCGAACCCGCCTGTGGAACGTGCTGTCCTGCTCTTGCTGTCCGTCAGCCTTGCCAGCGCGCAGTTCGGGGCGAAGCTCGGCAGGAAGTTCGACGCCGATGTGACCCGGGCGGCACGGGACTGGGAGGTACCGGGCCTGGCCATCGCCGTGGTGAAGGACGACGAGATCGTATTCGCACAGGGCTATGGTGTGCGCGAGCGCGGAGTGGACGGGGAAGTGGACGAGAACACGCTGTTCGCCATCGGTTCCACCACCAAGGCCATGACCGCGGCGCTGCTGGGGACGCTGGTGGAGATAGTCCGGGCTGGAGGCCGGGCCTCTAGCGTGAGTCGCCTTGCGTTCTTGTTCTGCGGGCCAGGGCGGCCACGACGCTGTCGCGAATGACGCCTGGAGCGGTGGCGCCCACGAAGATCTTCTCGACCTGCCAATCGTGGTTGATCAGGATGTACGTGGGTACCGCCTCGATGCCCTTGATCTTCTTGGCGAGTTCCTGGTCCCACAGGATCACCGGATAGGTCATTCCGAGCTTGCTGGCCGCCGCCTTCACCTTCTCGGCAGCGCCGGACTGCACGGCAATGCCCATCATCTCCAGGCCCTGGCCGCGCAGGTCCTGGTACATGCGATCCAGGGCCGGCGCCGCCTGGATGCACGGGGCGCACCACACGGCCCAGATGTCCACAAGGACCACATGGCCGTGCAGCTTCTCCGTGTCCACCTGGCTTCCATCCAGGGCCCGGGCCTTGAAGTCCGGCATAACGTATACGGTCGCCCCGTCGCCGTCCGGGTCGGCGCCTTGCGCCATGGCCAGGGGCATGGCGAGGAGCAGGAGCAGCAAGCGGGTTGCAGTGTGTCTCATGGCAGAATCTCGCGGGCAAGGATCGCTCTAAACTTATGACGCAAAGCGCGGCAAAAAGCAAGAAAGCGGGGCTTTTGACAGATCCGCCGGGCGCCGACTAAGATGCCTCCATGGTCCGAGAACGCACAAAATCCGCCACTCCTGCCGCGTCCGGCGAGCTCGCCGTGCGGGCCCGACGGCTGCTCCGGTCGCTACGGGTGGCGTATCCTGACGCCGGGTGCACCCTGGATTTCCGCACGCCGGTGCAGTTGCTGGTGGCCACCATCCTGTCCGCCCAGTGTACCGACGAGCGGGTGAACGCGCTCACGCCGGCCCTGTTCCGCCGCTATCCCGATGCCCGTGCCTTTGCCGCGGCCGACCTGGCGGAGCTGGAGGAGGCGGTGCGGCCCACGGGTTTCTTCCGCAACAAGGCCCGTTCCATCCAGACCGCGTGCCGCATGCTGCAGGAGAAGCACGGCGGCGACGTGCCACGCGGGATGGACGCCTTGACCGCGCTGGCCGGTGTGGGGCGCAAGACGGCCAACGTGCTGCGCTCGGCGTGCTTCGAGGAGCAGGCCGTGGTGGTGGACACCCACGTCAAACGCGTGTCCGGCCGTCTCGGCCTCACGGGCGAGACGGATCCCCACCGGGTGGAGCGCGACCTGATGGCGTGTCTGCCCGAGGATTCATGGTCGTTCGGCAGCCAGTCTCTGATCCTGCACGGCCGGCAGGTGTGCAAGGCACGCAAGCCGCTGTGCGGTTCCTGCACGCTGGCCCGGGACTGTCCGTCCGCGGACGTTGTCACGTCATGACCTCCGAGTTGCCCAGCCGCATTCCCATCTTTCCATTGCCGGACACGGTGTTCTTCCCCGGCACCGTGTTGCCGCTGCACGTGTTCGAGGCGCGCTACCGCAGGATGGTGGCCGAGCATCTTCCCGGTGCGCGAGTGCTGGGCGTCATCTTGCTGGAGCCAGGCTGGCAGGAGGATTACTATGGTTCGCCGGCCGCCTATCCGGTGGGCTGTGCCGGACCCATGGAGAATGTGACGCGGCTGCCGGATGGGCGTTACACGTTACAGGTGCAGGGCCGCTGGAAGATCGAGGTGGTGCGCTACCTGCAGACGGAGCCGTACCGCATGG
>CBDVAL010000307.1:0-3189 GCA_965371955.1 uncultured bacterium
GTAGGGCCAGGAACGCGATGTCCCTCAGGACCGCGCCCCCCGGACCCAGCCCGGCATCGGCGCCGAAGCAGCCACAATCCACGACCTTTCCATTGTACCAGGCTTCCGTCAGCACCACGGTGAACACCACCAGCAGGGCACCGGTGCCGGCGGTGGCGAGTCGCGGCAGGACGTTGAGAAGCAACGCCGCCCCCAGCAGGAACTCCAGCGTGATGAAGAACAGGGCGGACGGGTAGGTCAGCGAGCCGGGGAGCCAGCCATAGCTCTCGATCTGAGCGGCAAATCCCGCCGGCTGGACGGCTTTCAAGGCCGCTGCCACCAGAAAGAGGAGACCCAGCACGCCCCGCAGCACACGGGCAACCAGGAGCTTCCCGCCGGAGGGGCTGGAACCGGTGGGAGGCTGGGTAGTGTTGGTCACGTCGGAGGACTCCAGGCGACTTCGACCCTCCCCCCTGGGCGGCCGCGGATACCGGGATTGGTAAGAGGTAATCTAGCACCGCCGGTCGGCGGGAATCAACGCCGTGGCGTTGGCTTTTGCCCCACGGGGCCCGCCGTGCCCGGGAAACGACGGCCGGGGACTGGATCCCACCACGGAGAGCATCCTTGCCGGCGTCCCGGACCGGACCTCCGGCCTGCGACCGTCCCACTGACCCCGTCGAACTGAGAATCCTAGTTGTGGAAATGGCGCTCCAGATCGCTCCCGGGGTACCAGCGCTCCTTGCCGTCGGACAGGCGCACGAGATAAGCGGCTCCAACCTTGCCCTTCGCGAAGCTGTGGAACTCCTCCCGGCGGATCACTTCGCCGAGGAAGAGACCCGTGGTGGATCGTACCAGGCGATCGCCGGAGTGGAACGGCCTCGGTGACGGTTTGAGAAAGCCGGGGAAGATGAATGCAGCGAAGACAAACAGGGCCACCAGCAGGACCACATAGCCGGTCATCCGCTTGGGGGAGGAATCGGCGACATCGCGGCCTCGGAGGTCGTACGCCGCCTTGCGCGCCGGATCGCTGAGACATGCGTAGGCCTCCTGCGTCTTGCGGTCGGGTGCGTTGCCGTCTTTCTCCGACTCGTACTTGAGAAAGCCGTAGGCGAGGTTGATCTCTTCGATATCGGTGCCTGGCTCCAGGCCCAGGAGCTTGTAGTATCCCCGCGAGTCATGCGCCATCCTTGCGGTCCCTCCTGCAGTGCGTTAGCGAGCGTTTGATCCCTGGGAAGGGCCGCTCCCTACATGGGAAGTCAGCGCTTGCCGGTTGCGCAGGAAGCGACCGATGCCGTCTCGGGAGATCCGCCCACAGGGCGATCCACCAGGATCCGTGACCACCACATCGTCCCTGCCCGACAGCACCATCTTTCGCAGGGCGGCACCCACATCTTCCTCCCATGATACCACCGGAAGTTGCGACCACGGCGTATGAATTTGCTCCACCGTCAGCCCGGGGCGAGCTTCCCGAGGAACCTCGCGCAGCCGCCGCAGTTCCACGAGCCCCAGACTCCTTCCCGGCTCGCCCACGGGGAACGCGTCCCGGCCCGAGCGCAGGAAGTATTGCTCCGCGGCCAGGGAGAGCGGGGTCTCCGGCGGGATGGGCGTGCCGAAGCTTTCCAGCACATCCGCCACCGGGATGCCCTCCAGTAGCAGGCGAATCTCCAGATCGCGGTAGCTGGAGCGCGCCGCGCGATACAGGAACATGCCGATGAGAACCAGCCACAGGCCCTGGATCTGGCCGCCCCACAGCACCTGGGACGCCCCCAGGGAGATGAGGATCATCGCCACGATCCTGCCGGAAGTCGAGGCCACACGAGTGGCGCGCACCAGCGAGCCTGTCCGCAACCACCAGAGCGCGCGCAGCACGCGGCCACCGTCCAGCGGAAAGCCCGGAACGAGATTGAACAATCCCAGGACCAGGTTGACCAACCCGAGGTAACCCAGAGTGTGGGCCACGAGTGGCGAAGGCAGTGCCAGGACCAGGACCACCAACGTCGCGCCGAAGAAGAATCCGGCCAGCAGGAACGACATGAGCGGCCCGGCCGCCGCGATCTTGATCTCCTTCCAGGCGTCCTCCGGCTCGGCGGCCATGGTGGACACCCCTCCGAACAGGAACAGCGTGATGCCCAGCACCGGCACGCGCAGCGCTCGCGCTACCACGGAATGGCTGAGCTCGTGCAACAGGAGCGAGACGAAGAACAGCAGCGCGCCCAGCACGCCGGCAGCCCAGTAGTGCCAGCCGGGCTGGCCGGGCACGCTGCCGGGGAAGAAACCTCGCGACAGGCTCCAGACGATGAGCAGGAAGAGGAAGAACCAGGAGGGATCGACGCGAATGGGGATCCCGAGAATCCGCCCGAGAAGGAATCCACGCTGATGCATGGCCGGAATCATGGCCGCAGTCCCCGCCGGGCCACGACGGCGGCTACTCGTCTCCCGGCACCCGTCGGTTCGCCGGATCGCTTGTAGGCCAGAGGGTCTGCAGCTTGACGCGGCGCTCGCTGTCGTCCCACAGCCCCTCGGCAGCGACCTCCCGGCCGGCGTAGTCGTTCTGAAGCTCGATCCACAGGTCCTGGGAGACGTACTCGATCTCGTAGAGGATGTCTCGTCTCCGGTCGTACAGTTGCAGGTGGGCGCCCTTGGCCAGGCATTTCAGGGTCTCGGCGTGCTGATTCCGCTTGTCCATACCGGCCACCCCGCAATGGCTGTCGGTGACATAGACCACGCGAACCTGCGGAATGGGCCGCGGGGTAGGCCCGGCCAGGGAGAGGCTCAGCAGTGCCGCCAGCGCCATCATTGCGCAGGCACCGGTGGTTCGAGAGCGGAGTGAATGCAGCATGGAAGCCTCCTGTCGACCCGGACCACGAGACGCGCCGCCAACTTGCGCACGCGCCGTTGCCGTTCAGGAACCGGTGGAAATGGACAAGGTTCAGTATAGGGTCGCTCCGGATCCCAGTCAAACCGCGTGCACGGAAAAGGCCGGTGGCGTGGCGGTTTTGGAGGCGGCGGTCGGAATCGAACCGACGAATAAAGGTTTTGCAGACCTCTGCCTTACCACTTGGCTACGCCGCCTGCATCTGGGAGGAAGAAAAGCGGTTGCAAGACAACACAGGCAACGACCCATGGAGAGCCGTTGCCCGGATTCAGAAGTTGGAGCGGGAAACGGGATTTGAACCCGCGACTTCAACCTTGGCAAGGTTGCACTCTACC
>CBDVAL010000308.1:0-3180 GCA_965371955.1 uncultured bacterium
CCTCCTTGGTCTTGGGGAACAGGCAGGTGCGGTCATTGCACGCCTGGTAGCGCAGTCCCCCGGTGAGGATGAGCTCGCCTGCAGGGGCGCTGTCCGCCACACGGATCTCCGCGCCCAAGATGTCACCGTTGCTGTACACCGACAGCATTCCTCCCAGCGCCGGAGCGTCCAGCTCGTGCCCGGGCGGGTAGAGGAGCGCGCCCACCTCCAGGCCTTCGGGGGGCTCCAGGCTGAGCACCGTGGCGATGAACAGCTCGTCCGAGGGCTGGTTCGACTGGACGTGCCAGTCCTCCTCCATGATCATCCGCAGCGCCACGTGGAAGGTGTCACCGGGTGCGGCGGCGTCAGTGGAGACGAAGGACTCCAGCTTCACCGGGTCCGCCGCGGCGGCGGGCTGCGCAGCCGTCAGCCAGAAGAGGCCGAGGGCGGGGAGGGTCTTCAGGAGTTGTCGCAAGTTGCGGTTCATCAGGGCTTTCATCCATTTCGGGGCCCGCGGCTGCAGCCGGGGCACGAGTTCATCATGGCAACGTCGAGGGCGAGGCGCTAATTCCCTGCGACGCTGGTGCTATTTTACCGCCACCCGGCACCGATGTCATCGCAAATCGCCTATTCCAGGCGGCGCTTGGTGAACTGGTCGGCCAGGTTGTCCGGCACCGGCTGGTAGTCCAGAGGCTCCAGGTTGAACGACGCTCGCCCCTGGGTCAGGGAGCGCAATTCCGTGGAGAATCCGAACATCTCCGACAGGGGGGCCATTCCCTGGATGAGAACGTGGGAGGGCAGGCTCAACGTCTCGTTGATGAGAGCCCGGCGGGTGTTGAGGTGCTTCAGGACGGTGCCGAGGTAGTCGTCGGGGGTGCGCACTTCCATGCGCATGATGGGCTCCAGCACCGCCGAGCGCACCTGGGCCAGGGCGTGAAACAACGCCTTGTTGGCCGCGGCGTTCAGAGCCGCCAGGACGTCCTTGCCCTCCAGGATTCGGGCCTTGACCACGTGGACATGGACGCCGGTGAGGGGAAAGCCATAGGCGCCGCCGCCCTCGGCTCCGCCACGCACCGACTCCAGCAGCTTGGGGAGGACCTCCCGCGGCACTTCGCCCTCGCGCAGCCCGTGCGTCGCGCGCACACCGCGGGTGGCCGGCTCGGGCGTCAGCCGCAGCGTGACCTGGCCGTGCAGGTTCTGATTGCCCAGCGCGCGCTGGAACTCTCCCGCCGCTTCCACCTCCTCCAGGATGGTCTCGCGGTAGGACACCCGGGGCTTGCCCACATGGGCCTGCACCTTGAATTCGCGCTCCATGCGGTTCAGCAGGACCTCCAGGTGCAGTTCACCCATCCCCGACAGGATGGTCTGGCCGGTGTCGGGATCGATGTGCTGGCGGAAGGTCGGATCTTCGCGCCGCAGCCGCGCCAGCACGTTGGCCAGGCGCTCGCGCTCCTGGGAGGTGCGCGGCTCGATGGCCACGGAGACCACCGAGTCGGGGAAGCGAATGGGCTCGTATTCCACCGGATGATCCGGGTGGCACAGTGTATCGCCGGTGGCGCAGTCCTTGAGCCCCACCAGAGCCACGATGTCACCGGCCTCCACCGTCTCCTGGGGGATGCCCCGCTCGGCATGGACCTGCAGGACGCGGCGCAGCCGCTCCTTCTTGCCGGTGCGAACGTTGAGCACCACCGCCCCTGTCTGCGCCCGCCCGGAGTAGATGCGCGCGTAGTACAGGTCCGCGGAAGATTTGGTATTGACCTTGAACAGGAAGGCCGAGAAGGGATCGTCGGCCCGCGGGTAGCGCCGGCGGATCTCCTCGGAACCCGGCAGGTGGCCCTCCACCGGCGGCAGATCCGCCGGAGACGGCAGGTAGTCGCACACCGCGTCCAGGACCCCCTGCACGCCGATGTTGCGCAGCGACGAGCCGCACAGCACGGGAAACACCCGACGCTCCAGGGTGGCCTGCCGGATCACCGGGCGCAGATCAGGGGCCGGGACGTCCTCGCCGGCCAGGTAACGCTCCGCGATGGCATCGGAGAAATCGGCCAGCGTCTCCACCAGGCGGTCGCGCGCCGCCTCGCAAGCCGCGCGCGCCTCGTCGGGTACTGGACTCGTGTCGAACTTCGCGCCGCGGGAGTCGGCGTCGTGGATCACCAGCTCGCGCTCCAGCAGGTCGATGACGCCGGTGAACGTCTCCGCCGCGCCCAGGGGGATCTGCAGGGGCAGCGTGCGGGCGCCGAGACGCCCCTCCAGGGATCGCACCGCGGCCTCGAAGTCGGCGCCCACCTTGTCCATCTTGTTGATCATGCAGATGCGCGGCACACCGTAGCGGTCGGCCTGGTGCCACACCGTCTCCGATTGCGGCTCCACGCCCTCCCCGGCGTCGAAGATGGCCACGGCGCCGTCCAGGACACGCAGCGAGCGCTCCACCTCGGCCATGAAATCGACGTGCCCGGGGGTGTCGATGAGGTTGATCTCGCATTCCCGCCAGTAGAACGTGATGGCCGCCGACGAGATCGTGATGCCGCGCTCCTTCTCGTCCGGGCGGAAGTCCATGGTGGCCTCGCCGTCGTGCACCTCACCGAGCTTGTGGCTCTCGCCGCTGTAGAACAGGAAGCGCTCGGTGGTGGTGGTCTTGCCGGCGTCGATGTGGGCGATGATGCCGAGATTGCGGATGGTCTCGATGGAACGTTGTGCCATCAGCTTGAACCCGGCAGCGCCTGCAGGCGGTTGCGGATCTCGTCGCACAGGTCGGGCCGGCGCGCGCCGCAGGAGCGCAGCGCCGACTGCAGCCGTGCGCCGGCCGCCTGGGCGTCTCCGGCCTCCAGCTCCACGTTGGCGAGGTTGTACAGGGTCAAGGGATCTTGCGGGTCGCGCTGCAGCGCCTCGAGGTAGGCGGCTCGCGCCTGTTCCGATCGTCCCATGGTTCGCAGCGTAATCCCCAGCTCGATGAGAGCGGTGACCTGCTGAGGTAGGAGGTCGGCGGCGATGCGGAACTCCTGGATCGCGTCCTCGGGCCTGTGGAACCGGCGCTGTAGCCGGCCCAGCTGCAGGCGCGCGCTGCCCTCCGCCATGGGGTCGATGATGACGGCGCCCGTCGCGCGGCGCCGTTCCACATGCTGCAGCAGCTCCAGCAGCGAACGTTGCGCGGCCTGGTGGTCGCCGCGCTCCGATTGCAGCCGCACCTGCATGAGCCAGGCG
>CBDVAL010000309.1:0-3169 GCA_965371955.1 uncultured bacterium
AATGCTCTACGAGATGCAGACCGGCCGGCCGCCGTTTCTCGGCGACGATGCCGTGGCCATCATCTCACAACACATCAACACGCCACCGGTGGCGCCTTCCTGGCACGACCCGGACATTCCGCGCGCCCTGGAGACGCTGATTTTGCATTTGATGGCCAAGGCCCCGGAGGACCGGCCTGAGAGTGCGAGCATGGTACGCGAGGCGCTGGCTGCGATAGCCTCGACGGCGACGGCCAGCCCCGAGCCGGTAGTGCAACAGGAAGCCAATCCGCTCGACCGGCTGGCTGGCGGTGTGTTCGTGGGGCGCGAACGGGAGATGGACGAGCTACGCGGCGGCTTGGAGGACGCGCTTTCGGGGCGCGGGCGGCTGTTGATGCTGGTCGGTGAGCCGGGGATCGGCAAGACGCGCACCGCCGAGGAGCTGGTGACCTATGCGCGACTTCGCAAGGCGCAGGTACTGTGGGGCCGATGCTACGAGGGCGACGGCGCGCCGGCGTACTGGCCGTGGGTACAAGCCGTGCGCTCTTACGTGCATGAACGCGATCCGCAGGCGCTGATGTCGGAGATGGGATCGGGGGCGGCGGACATTGCGCAGGTGGTCTCGGACGTGCGCGAGCGGCTTCCCGGCCTGCCCGCACCTCCGACCCTGGAGCCCGAGCAGGCACGTTTCCGGCTTTTCGACAGCATCACCACCTTTCTCAGGAACGCGGCCAAAGAGCAGCCGCTGGTTCTCGTAGTCGACGACCTGCACTGGGCCGACAAGCCGTCGCTGCTGCTGTTGCAGTTCTTGGCCCGCGAGCTGCGCGGCGCCAGATTGCTGGTGCTTGGTACATACCGGGACGTGGACCTGAAGCGCCAGCACCCGCTTTCTCAGACCCTCGGGGAGCTGACCCGAGAGCAGCTGAGCCAGCGCATTTTGCTGCGTGGTCTGACCCAGCACGACGTCGGACGTTTCATCGAGGTCACCGCCGGCATCAGCCCGCCCGAGGCACTGGTGAGCGCGGTTTACAAGGAGACCGAGGGCAACCCGTTCTTCGTCAACGAAGTGGTGCGGCTGCTGGTTTCCGACGGACGATTGGAGCACCCGGAGCAGGTGAAGTCGTGGAGTGTGAGCATTCCGCAGGGGGTGCGTGAGGTGGTGGGCCGGCGTCTGGATCATCTGTCGGCGGAGTGCAATCGGCTGCTGACCATTGCCGCGGTGATCGGGCGGGATTTCGCGCTCGATGCCCTGGAACGAGTGAGCGGTTTGTCGGAGGACCGGGTGCTGGAGGTGCTAGACGAGGCGGTGGCCGCGCGGGTGATCATAGAGCAGCCGCGCACAATTGGGCGCTACAGGTTTTCGCACGCCCTAATCCGCGAGACGCTCTACGAGGAGCTTACCACCACCCGGCGCGTGCGCTTGCACCGGCAGATAGGGGAGACTCTGGAGAGTCTATACGGAGCGAACCCGGAGCCGCACCTGGCGGAGCTGGCTTATCACTTCTTGGAGGCGGCGCAGGGTGGTGATGTGGACAAGGCGATCGCCTACGTGGTGAGAGCCGGCGACCGGGCCGCGGCCACGATGGCGCACGAGGAAGCGGCGCGGCAGTACGAAGTGGCGTTGCAAGCCCTGGAGCTGCGCGAGCACGCCGACGAGGATCGCTGTGCGGTAATGCTGACCTTGAGCGATACGCTGTGGAAGACGGGCGAGTACGACCGGGCCAAGGAAGTCTCACTGCAGGCGGCCGAGATAGCGCGCAAGTTGGGCGCGGGAGAAGAGCTGGCGCGCGCCGCCCTGAGCTACGGAGGGCGCTTGCCGGGCTTCGCGGCGCTGACCCGCGACGAGACGTTGATAGGTCTGCTCGAGGAGGCGCTGGAAGCGATCGGACCGAAAGACAGCCCGCTCCGCGCCAGGATGCTCGGCCGTCTGGCTGAAAGAATAACCTACTCGGACCCGTACGAACGTCGGGAACCCCTGTGTCGCGAGTCCATCGAGATGGCCCGGCGGATCGGTGACCCCGTGGTGCTCGCGCAGGTGCTGCGCAACGCGCATTGGGCCCTTTACTCGCCGGACAACGTCGAGGAACGCATGGCCTTGGCTGGCGAGGTGATACAGCTGGCGGAGCAGACCGGTGACCGGCCGATGCTATACGAGGGTCATTGGTTGCGATCCTCCGGCATGCTGGAGCTGGGAGACGTCGCCGGTGCGCAGCAGGGGTTTGATCAATGCACCCGTGTGGCCGCGGAGCTCAGACAGCCATACTACCGGTGGGCAGCAAGTCTTCTGCCGGTCTTGGCGGCGTTTGCGCAGGGGCGATTGGGAGAGGTCGAGGCGTTGGCCCAGCAGGCGTTCCAGCTCGGCCAGGAAGCGCAAAATGAGAATGCGACCCTCGTCTTTGGATTGCACACCGCAATGTTGCTCTACGAGCAAGGCCGGATTGAGGAGCTGGAGGCGTTTTTCTCGCCCTTCGCTGACATGTATCCGTTGATTTCCATGAGCCTGCGCTGTGCTAAGGCTCTCTTTCACCAAGAACAGGGCCGGGAAGCGGAGGCGCGTAGCGAGTTCGAAAGCTTGGCTGCGCACGACTTCTCCGACCTGCCCCGCAACGCGGCGTGGCTGTACAGCCTCAGCTACCTCGCAGAAGTGTGTGCGTTCCTGCGCGATGCCCGGCGCGCGAAAGTGCTGCATGAGATGCTGCTGCCTTTTGCCGCGCACAACGTCACCATAGATCCGGTGCTGTGTTTTGGTTCGGCATCGCGTTATTTGGGTCTACTGGCCGCTACGATGGGCCGTACACAGGAAGCGGCAGGACATTTCGAGGCCGCCCTGGAGATGAACCGGCGCATGGGAACGAGACATGCACTGGCCCGCACCCAAACAGAGTATGCCGAGCTGCTCCTCACTCGCGGCGCGGGCGGTGATCGTAAGAAGGCGCTGGAGATGCTCAACCAGGCACTCGAGATCGCTCAGGAGCTCGGCATGAAGCGGGTGGTCGAGCAGGCGCTGGCGCTGAAGCTGCGTGCCCAGGGTGTCGATTCTGGCGATTACAAGATCTCCATCGATGCCGTCGCCGCCGCCGTGCAACAGGAGCGGCCGGACATGCGGCGTCACGCCGCACCCGACGGTACGGTGACAATATTGTTCACGGACATCGAAGGGTCGACGGCCATGACCGAACGCTTGGGCGAC
>CBDVAL010000310.1:0-3162 GCA_965371955.1 uncultured bacterium
ACTACGGCAGGAACGACACCGGTCAATGCGAAGCCTTCTGTTTGTCTGCCGAGTCCTTGCGGACTCTTCCTTCAGTTTAGCAAGAGCCATACCACTTGCGAGGCTCCCGCGGACCATCGACGAAAAAATCATAAACCACTCTATTATATATAGTTACACGGATCCCGGTAGTGGCGTGCCGGATGCCGTGTGCGGCAGCGTGTGTGCTGGAGTGGACACTGTTGTCCCCTCATGACGGCAGGTGGACAGGCCGGCCGTTGACCTGGCCCCGCCGGGACCCGATATTGAAGCCGGCGCATGGGCGCCTGGAGGACCGGAAATGAGAGCAGCGAGCAAGCGCATCCTGGTGGTGGAGGATGACGGCCCCACCAGCGCGACCATGCAGGAGACTCTGGCCGCCTCGGGCTTCTTGGTGGACACGGCCGCGGACGCTGAGGGGGCGATGGAAAAGATCGGCCAGAACCGCTACGACGTCGCCATCCTGGATCTGATGCTCCCCGACTCGGACGGCGTGCTGCTGCGCCAGAAGATCCGCAGCAGTGCCCCGGGCCGGTCCATGCGTGTGATCTTCACCACCGGTTTCACGGACCAACCGGCGGTGGTGGAATACCTGCGCCGTTCGGGAAACGCATTCGTGGCCAAGCCGTTCCGCCCCGCCGAGCTCATCGACGCCGTGCATTCCGCACTGGGCGACGGACGGGAAGTGGTTTCATAACCACTCTCGCCTCTCGCCCGCCGGGATCAATTGAGGGGAACCAGCAGCACATCGCCGATGCGAATGCGCCAGTGGCCCGCGGAAAACCCGTTTGCCTTGCGCAGCGAGGCCAGCGCGACGGAATGTTGCAGTGCGATGCCGGTCAATGTGTCGCCGCGCCGCACCTTGTAGCTGACAAAGCGCGGGATCTTGCGAGCTAGATCCACCCGCATTACCTGTGCCTCGGTGAGTTCCTGATCCCATAGCCGGTTGTCGCGGATCACGTCCCACACAGGAACGCCGTAGCGCTCTGCCACCCGTCCCACCGTATCGGTGGGCTCGACGGTGTGCTGGACCCACCTGGCCTCGTCGCGATCCAGCGGGATCTCCAGTGCCGTACCGGGCAACACCAGGTCCACATGCCACAGGCCGTTGGCCTCCCGGATCCGATCCGGTGCCACGCCGAAGGCAGCGGCGAGGAGCAGGTACTGGTCGCCGTGACGGGTCACATAGCCGATGGAATCCTGCGCGAACGTCACGGCCGCCGGCTCGGGAGCCGGCGGATACACGACGAGGCGGCCCGGGGCCAGGGGCCGCAGTGCCAGGAACGGATTGTAGAGGCGCAACTGCAACACCGGGATGCCGGTGCGATCGCTCAGACTCCACCAGGAGTCACCCTCTTCGGTGCGTAGCATGCGCAGGTGCAGGGCCTTGCTGCGGATCCGAGCCTCGTGCTGCTGGAGAACATTCTTGTTGTTTCCCACTCCGAGAACGTACTGCATCGTCTCCAGCGGTGCCCGCCTGCGAGTCACCACGCCTGGGCCGCCGTTGTACGCCGCCAGTGCCAGATCCTCGCGCCGGAAGCGCTGCATCTGCTGGCTGAGATACTTGATGCCGGCCTCGATGTTGGTGCGCACGCCCATGCGTCGGAAGGTACCGGGCATGACCTGGAAGTAGCCCTGAGCCCCGGCATGCGAGGTCAGGTTGGCATTGCCGCCCGACTCGTAGAGACACAGGGCCCGGGCCAGTACCGGAGATACGTCATGGCGCTCCGCGGCCAGCAGGATCTTGCCCTCGATCTCCATCAGCTTGCGATAGGAGCCCACCAACGAGCGCGCCAGCGGAGTCTCCACATCCTGCTGGGCCACAGCAGGCAGGGCGAACCACAGGCTGAGGCAAGCCAGGAACATGGCGCGCGTCCGGATCATGAGAACTCTCGCTGCAGAAGAAAGCGGTGAATCCTGAAAAGATAAGGCCCTGCGGGGCATCAGGCAAGCCAGCGGACTGCTACACCTTGCTTTTCTTGGACACCGGAGTTCAGGAACGGGTTCCCGATGCCCGGGAACCGACAGGGCTGTGTCGGTTCCGGCCGCCTCTGCGGCGGCGCCGGCGCCTGCCTCCACCCCCAGCGACACCACCTGGACCGGAACCCGGACGTCGCGGACCGGGAGTGCTCTGCCCGGCCGGCTGCACGAGTTCCTCCCAAGCCTGCAGCACTTCCGTCCAGCATCTCAGGGCGCGGCAGTGGATGGAGAACACGGTCAGCAACTCGGGAAAGTACGGCCGCTGGGCCAGGGCAGTACGGGAGAAGCGTCGCGCCCGGTAACCCGGTGCCATCTTGCGGATGGACAGCAGCAGCTGGCGCGCAGATTCGCTGTCCCTGCGGGACACCCGGAGTCGCCGGAAGACACCCTCCAGGAGCTCCAGCGCGGCCGATCGCACCTCGGCAAAGCTGCGCTGCGGATCGCCGGCCGGCCAGGGGGTCAACGGCAGCAGGATGGACGCCAGCACCACTGCGTTGCTGAGCTCCTCCCCCGCCGCCACCCGTCGATCCATCTCGGCAAGAACTCCGAAGTAGACCTCGACCAGCGATTCATCCCGGTGCAGGGCTCCATCGATCTCCGGCAGCAGCACCTCCAGCGTACGTGTCTCGCCCAGCAACGAGAACGCTGACAGCGCGGCACCGGAGCGCAGGATACGCAGGATCTCCTCCAGAGTCCTGGGCGCCGCGGCGCGCTGGATGTCCCAGCGGTGGGCGCGCAGGGCCTCCAGCGTCGCCGGCTCGATCTCGAATCCGAGCCTGGCGGCAAACTTGATGGCGCGAAGGATACGAATGGGATCCTCGCGCAGGCGGATGTCCGGGTCTCCCACGGTGCGGATAATGCCACCCCGTAGATCCTTGACGCCCCCCAGATGATCGATCACCTCCCTGCGCTCGATATCGTAGAACACCGAGTTCACCGTGAAGTCGCGCCGCAAAGTGTCCTCTTCCGGCGTACCGAAGACATTGTCCCGGGTGATCAGGAGATCGTCCCGGTCGTGGTTGCCGCCGTGGTAGGCGCGAAACGTGGAGACCTCGATGATCTTCTCGGCTCGCCCACCCGGCCCGCGGAAGAAAATGTGCACCAGCTGGAACCTGCGCCCGATGACCCGGGAGTTGCGGAACAACCGGCGCACCTGGTTGGGCC
>CBDVAL010000311.1:0-3146 GCA_965371955.1 uncultured bacterium
AGCCTCCCGCTCCCGAATCGACGTATCTATGCACCATTTTTCAGTAGCCTGCTAGCGCTGGTCTCCGATGGGGCTTCCCGGCGGCGCTGGCAGCGGCGTGGATCGGCCGGTGGCGTCGTCGGTGCGGCCGAAGAAGCGCTGGATGTCGCGCAGCGCCAGATCCTGCAGAGCCGCGCCCATGGCATCGGGGGCTTCGGCCGCCTCCAGCCCGGCAGCCAGGCCGGACAGCGCCCACTCGGCGACTGCGCGGACCTCGACGGTGGCCTCGGCATCGGTAGCCAACTCGAGCAACCGGTCCAGGACGACGCGCTCCGCCACCCGGCTCAGTGCCTGCAATCGCGGATCGCGCGGTTCAGCCTGATGCCATGTGGCGTCGAGGAGGCTCTGCACCACGTCCGTGAGCCCCGGGCCAGCGGGATGGTGCGCGCCGAACGCGACCAGACGAGCCGCTCGGTTGCGCTGCAGAACGGCATCCACGATGCTTGCCGCCAACGTGCGCGCCGCACCGAGCTCATCGAACGCCGGCCAGGTGTGCGAGCGGAACTCCTCCGCGGTGGTGTTGGCCTCATAGCCGAACGCCTTCGGGGCAAGCCGCTCCAGGACCTCCAGGGGAAGCGCCAGAGCCTCGGGCTGCAGAGCTTGCAGCAGCAGGCCCAGGGCTTGCCGTTGTATCGATGCATCCACCCAACGGGTGGGCTGCTGTCCATCCCCACGCACCGCGTACGCGTACTCCATCCCACCCACCAGCTTGGACGTGGCCTCCAGGGCGAAGCGGTGATGGAAGTACACCGGTGCCAGGCGCTCCTCCAGCAGGCTCAGCGGTTCTCCCTCGGCCAGCGCCACGTCGTTGAAACGATCCAGGAGCACCCGCCGCACCTGCAGCGCGTTGCGCAGTTCGGCCAGCGGCTCGCTCCGATTGTCCCATAGCTGCGCCCGGGCGTCGGAGGCGGAGGGCGGCCGCGCGTCCCGGTCGCTGAGGAAGATCATGCCGTCGCGCAGTCCCTGCTCCACGATCCCCGCCAGCCCTGCTTCCTCGTCCTTGGGGGCGAAGGGCGAATAGCCGTAGCGGATGGCGAACTCGTCGTAGGCGCCGGTCCCGGGCCGGTACGCCTGGGATAGATCCAGATCTCCGTCCTCGACGCGCAACAGAGGGGCAGGATAGTCCATGACCGACGCCCGGCCATCGTAGGTGCTGGCGGCGAAGTTGTGCGCCAGGCCCAGCGTATGCCCCACCTCGTGCGCCGCCAGTTGGCGGATACGCGCCAGGACGAACTCCTGTGCGGACAGATCCGGATCCAGGTCGGCAGCCCAGTCCGGAACTCCCCACGCCCCGGCACGACAGTGTGTCCAGCCGGACTGAGCTCCTGTGTCCGTGGCCGGATTCAGGCCGGACCACAGGTTATGATCGCTACGCATGCGATGCGAGTCCATGAACAGCACCGCGCGCAGGATCTCACCGGAACGGGGATCCATGATGGCATCGCCCCAGGACCAGCCGCGATCCATGCGATGACCCCACTGGATGATGGAGTAGCGCGCATCCATGGGGTCGGCATCGTCGGGCAGGTCCTTCACCTGCAATGGCTCACGCAGGCCGGTGACGCGCTCCAGCACGCCGTTCCACCACAATGCGCCTTCACGAACGGCGCTGCGCACAGGCTCCGGCATCGCCGGATCCAGGTGGTACACGATGGGCCTGTCGGCACGGCCCTTCCTCCCCTGCAGCCGCCAGCGCACGATCCAGCGCTGCTGCAACCGGCCGCTCATGGGCTGCGCGTAGTCCTGGAAGGTGAGTGGATACATGCCTACACGGGGATCGAAGCGGCGCGGCGCCAGCGGCTCCTCGGGCAGGGCTACCAGAGAATGGTGCAAGCGCAGCGTGAGCGTGGTGCCGGCGGGCGCGGTCTGGCGCACCAGATCCCCGGGATTGGCACTGCGCAGCGTCAGCAACGCCTCCACTTCGGTATTGCGCGGAAAGGCGCGGGTGCGTGGCAGGTGCAGGACGCTGTGTTCGGATACCACGCTGAAGTCGCCCTGGTCCGAGCTCTTGAGCTGCCGGGCCAGCCCCAGGGTGTCGGAGAGGAAGAAATCAGTGGCGTCCACCAGTACGCGCCCATCCTGCTCGGCCTCCACCTGCCAGCCGGCCAGGACCGAGGTGGCGAACTGCGCACGAACGCCGTCCTTCAGGGCTTCCGACCCGGCGCTGGCGCGGTAGCGGGTGTTCTCCTGTACCAGCAGAACGCGCGGGCCCACGCGCCGGAAGTGGACCAGGCCCCGGGTGCTGTAGCCACGATCCAGGCCGATGCGGTTGGCCCCCAGGCCGCTGGCCAGCGAAATGATATGGAGAAACGGTTCCTCCAGGCGCTCCACCTCGAGAAACAGCTTGCCGTTTCTCCCGTCCCAGCACAACGGGACGAAGCCGGACTGGCAGTCGAGTGCGGCGGTGGTTTCGGCAATGGTGGGGAGGGGCTCATCGGCCGGCGCAGCCGGCGCCGCGCAGGCCAGGAGCACCACTAGACAGCAACCCATCTTCGTGTTTCGCATGGACAGCCTCCGGAAAACCCGAGTATCCCAGGGAATCGTTCCGTGGTCCAGTAAATTATGATAGAAGATGCTCGCAATGAGACGAACTAGAGGCCCGGCTCGCCGCTTCTCCGTGCGTGGAGTTCTACCGCTACGGAGCCTCCTGCTGCTCGCGGCGCTCGTGCCCTCGCCGCCCTTGCTTGCGGTCTCGGAGTCGGTGCTCGAGGTGGAGGGCCGGGTGCGCAACGTTCGCACCCTGGATCTGGACGGCGACTCGGCGAGAGAGGTGCTGGTCTTCTCGGTGGACGGGCACGGACGGTCCGCCCGCAAGATCGTATCGGTGTTCTGGCAGGATCAGCCGGGTTCACTACCTCCCCACCCCGACGTGGTCTGGGAACTGGAGGCCTCCGTCGCCGCCCTGGACGTGGTGGCACCGGATGGAGGGCAGGCGCTGTACTCACTGCATCAGGACGGCATCTACCTGCAGACGATCCGCAGGAACGGGGGCGTCAGCCGTTCGCCGGTGCTGCGCTACTCCTTCCCGTACCTGGTGCCGTCCGACGACACCATCCCGCTGGTGGACTTCGCCGGCCCCTGGGGAGCCCCGGGAACCTCCGATCTGC
>CBDVAL010000312.1:0-3120 GCA_965371955.1 uncultured bacterium
GAGGTATAAGTCTTGGCTCCGACCCCGTTCCGTTGACCCCGTTCCGTTTAAGGTGTGAAGTCAAGAGTTTAGAGGTTCTACAGCATCCGATCCACCTCGTCGCAGGTCTTGCGGACGGCGGCTGCGGAGCGGGCGAAGGCCTCCTTCTCCTTGTCGGTGAGGTCGAGCTCGATGATCTGCTCGACACCGTTCTTGCCCAGGATGCCGGGAATGCCGACGAACAGGCCGTCGACGCCGTACTCGCCCTCCAGCTTGGCGCACACCGGGATGATCTTGCGCTTGTCATAGATGATGGCCTCGGCCATCTCCAGGGCTGACCACGCCGGGGACACGAAGGCCGAGCCGAAGCCCAGCAGGCCCACCACTTCGCCACCGGCCTTGCGGGTGCGTGCCTCGATGGCCTGCAGCGTGGCCTGGTCGAGGAACTTCTCCACCGGGATGCCTGCGATCTGGCAGGAGCTGCGCACCGGCACCATGGTGTCGCCGTGACCGCCCAGCACCATGGCGTTGACGTTCTCCACCGAGACGTTGGCCGCCTCGGCCACGAAGGAGCAATAGCGCCCGGAGTCCAGCACGCCGGCCATGCCGATGAGCTTGTTCTTGGGCGGGGAGAGCCGCTTGTCCAGGGTGTAGACGATGGCATCCAGCGGGTTGGCGATGGACAGGACGATGGCGTCCGGGCACTGCTCCTTGATACCGCCGGCCACGGCGTTGGTCACCTTGAGGTTGATGGCCAGCAGCTCCTCACGGCTGGGAAAGGTGCCGTCGGGGCGCGCCTTGCGCGGGATGCCGGCGGTGTTGATGATCAGCTCCGCATCCTTCAGAGCGCTGTAGTCCTTGGAACCCACCAGGCGGACGTCGCTGTTGATGGTGGGCAGGCCCTCCGAGATATCCAGCGATTTGCCGATGGAGACCGATTGCCCGCGGGCCACTTCCTGGCGCTCCGGCGGGTCATTGGGGTTCACCATGGGCGCGGGATCGGAGAGTCCCACCTCGCGCGCCAGCCGCCGCTGTGCGATCTCCTGCACCAGGACTCCGCCGATATAGCCGCCACCGATGACACCGATCTTGTTCAGCATTGCAAGGCTCCGTGGATCGTCAAGGGGAGAAAAAAAGCTCCGGAAGATAGTAGCAGATGTGCGCTACCGTTGGGGCATCCCCTGGTTCGCTGGACATTCACGGCGGAACTTGAGTCCTTCTGCTTGACGGGGGACTTCATTGCCGGTATCTAGAGGTGAACCGGCATGTCCGAGAAAGCATTTCATGCGCATCCTTCCACTGGCATTCCTGGCCCTCTTCGGCCTCTCGTCGTCGCCCGCCGTGCCCGCACCCGCTTCTGAACAGGTTCCACTGGTCCGGGGCTGGCTCTCGATTCCCGATGGACGTGAGCTGCCTCCGGGAGCCGTCGTCCTCGAACAGCGGGGCGACCGGCTGTTTGTGGAGATGCCGGGCGCGCTGGCCAGAGATCCATCGCTGTCCGGACTCGAGTTCCGGGAGACAGCCCGGGCGTGGATGCTCTCGGTGGGCGGGGAGCGGTTCGACGTCCGCGGCGGTGAGCCGTCGCTGCCGCAGCGATGGCAGGCGGCGCCGCAGGGGGTCCGCCCTTACGTGGTCAAGTTCCATGCGCCGCCCGCGGCGGGCTGGCATGAGGAACTCCGCCGCAAGGGGGCCGAGCCCGTGCAGTACCTGCCCGCATTCGGCTACCTGGTGCTCCTCACCGAGGGCAGCTCGGACGAACTGGCCTCATGGAGGCCGGTGGAGTTTCATGGTGAGTATCACCCTGCGTACAAGGCGGACCGTTCGTTGCGGGAGCTGGCGGAGAAGGACCGCCGGATCCTCTTGCGGGTAGTCTTCTTCGACCTCCCCGGTTGGCAGGAAGGCATTGAGCGCATGGTGGGCCAGGGTGCGCGACTGGTCAACCGCGCCGACGCCGAAGCGACGAGCCAGCGCACCAGCTTGCACTATGCGCTGTTCGAGAACGTCCATACGCGCAGCTTGCCTGCCATCCTGGCTCTCCCGTCGGTGTACTGGGCCGAGCGCTGGGCGCCACCGCAGCCCGAGGGCGAGCGCGCTGCCCAGATCACCGCAGGCAACGTGAGTCTGGGAAAGGCCCTTCCCGACTACTATGCCTGGCTTTCGGAGGTGGGCGCGGACGGCACGGGAGTCACCCTGGCCGTGGCCGACACCGGGCTGGATACGGGAGATCTCCTGACGTTGCATCCGGATTTCTCCGGTCGGGTGAGCTTTTCGCCCCTCTGCCCCTCCCATCAGGACACCGAAGGGCACGGTACCAACGTCAGCTCCATCGCGGTGGGGGACCCCAGGACGAGTTCCGGCGGCACCGGTCTACTGGATGCAGGTGGCTTCCACTGGGGGAGCGGCAGCGCCCCGGGCGCGCTCTTGTACTTCCAGAGAGCCCTCGCATCCGGTTGCTCCTTCAACAGCGATGCCGTCACGCTGGCAGCCGACGCGGTAGGCACCGGCGGCGCGCTCATCGGCTCCCATTCCTTCAGGGATGGTCTTCTCGATGGGGACAGCTACAACTCCCAGGCCCAGGCATGGGATGCGCTGGTGCGTGATGCGGATACTGCTTCGCCGGGGAACCAGCCGTACGCAGTGCTGTTCTCAGCCGGAAACTCGGGGACGTCCGGCCTCACCAGCCCCAAGGCGGCGAAGAACATCGTCACCGTCGGGGCCACCGAGAATGACCGACCCGCCGAGTGTCCGAACTCCGCCGGCTGTGCCGGCTCCGCCGATGACATCGGTCATGTGGCGGACTTCTCATCGCATGGCCCGACCTCGGACGGTCGTATTAAACCGGATGTGGTGGCACCCGGGCATGTCATCGCAGGGGCGCAGTCCTCGGTGGCCTCCTACGGCTGTACCTGCGACGGTGGCGCCGGCAACGGGTGCTGCGATTCGCTAGGGGTCGATGGGACGTTCGCCTATACCCGGTTCTCCGGGACCAGCCAGGCGGTGCCACGCGTGGCGGGCGGCTCCGCCGTTCTCTTTCAGTGGCACAAGACGCGCACAGGGCTGTTTCCCTCTCCTGCCTTGAACAAGGCGATGCTGATCAACAGCGCCGTGGACCCAAAGGAGAGGGATGTTCCCAACAACGTG
>CBDVAL010000313.1:0-3110 GCA_965371955.1 uncultured bacterium
AGGTGCGCGACGAGGGGCTGGCGGGCGAGGGGATCGTTGCCGGTCTGGACTCGGTGGGGATCTACTGGGGCAACCCGGTGGAGGTGGACGAGGCGAACACGGGCCACCTGGAGGTGACCACCATCCTGCGCTCGTCGGAGAAGTCCTGGACCGACAACGACCTCGCCAAGGTGGGCTACATCGAGTACTCGGTTCCGGAGGAGGGCACACGCCCCATCACGCTGTCGGTGGCACTGCAGGGCAAGTTCGCCAGCTACTTCACCGATCGCGAGATCCCCGCAGCGGCCTTTGCCCCGGCGCCGGCAGATGGGGAGGAGCCGGCGGGACCGGGCGAGGCCGCACTGCAGGAGTCCCCGGACACGCGCGTCCTGGTGGTGGGCAACGCCGAATTCCTCAGCGACTTCGTCGCCCAGGCGCTGAGCAACCTGGACGGCGGCTTCTTCGTGCAGAACCTGCGCTTCCTTGAGAACGCCATCGACTGGATGACGCTGGACAACGACATGATGGAGATCCGCGCACACAGCACCGTGGCCCGAACGTTGGCGCGGACGGAGAACGGCACGGCCATCGAGATCGCCAACTATGTGATCCCCAGCGCGCTCCTGCTGACGCTGGCGCTGGTTCGTTTCCTGCGCCGGCGACAGGTGGCGCCCCTGGTGGGCGGTGCGAGCGTGGCAAGGCCGGTGGCCCGCACCGATGAGGAGGCAAGGGCATGACTCGTAACCAGTGGACCCTCACGGCCATCCTGGCCGTCCAGATCCTGCTCGTGCTGCTGGTCCAAGGATCCATGGCAGGCGACATGGCACCGACGGAGGCGCAAGTGTTGTTCCCGGCGCTGGAGTCCTTCTCACCGGCGAAGCTGGAGATCCAGGGACCCGGAGAGGAGAAGATCACCCTGACCCGCGAGGCGGAGGGCTGGGGCATCGAGGAGTCCGACGGCTACCCCGTGCAGGGCGACAAGATCGACCAGCTGGTGGACAAGCTCAAGGAAATCGAGGTGCGCCGGCCGGTGGTGACCTCCAGCCGCTACCATACGGCACTGAAGGTCGCCGACGATGAGCACGAGCGGCGTGTGCGCATCTGGAACGACGCGTCCGGAGAACCGGAGATCGACTTCTTCCTCGGCACGTCCCCCAACTACCAGCGCACGCATCTCCGCAAGGCCGACGAGGGCCTGGTCTACGCGGCCCAGGGCATCGGCTCCTACGATGTCCAGGCACGGCCCATGTCGTGGTTCCAGGCCACCTTCGTCGACGTGAAGATGGAGCACCTGAAGTTGTTCCGTCTGGAGAACGGGGAAGGGACCTTCGAGCTGGAGCGCTCCGAGGACGGTGTCTGGACCGTGACCTCCCCCTCCAGCCTGCAGGGCAACGTCCTGGATGCGACGAAGGTGGAGACGCTGGTGCGCTCCGTGGCCTCCCTGCGCGCGACGGAGCCCGCCGGACGGCGCGACGATGAGGCCCACGGCCTGGCCTCTCCCCGGGCCACCGCGCTGCTGCGCTACGCCGAGCCCGCCGGTGAGCTGGGAGAGCCCGTCGAGGAGGAAGTCACGGTCTGGGTGGGCGGTGCGCCGGCGGACGACGAGAACCGGGCCTATGTGGCGCGCTCGGGCTTCGAGTTCGTGGCCGAGGTCTACAAGAGCTCGGTGGACAGGTTGCTGGAGCAGAAGGTCAAGGATCTCGAGGCGGACGCCACAGGCGCCTGAGAAACTGAACCTAAAGTATTACTTTAAGTTTGGAATCGCTCCTTGTCCTGCCCGGGGTTTTGCCGTACCTTCCCCCGAACGGTCCCTCTGGACCGCGTTCCTCCGACCTTGCGAATGAGACTCCAAGCTCTGCGCGCCCTGGCCGCGCCACTGTTCGTATCCCTGGCCCTGCTCAGCGGGGCCTCTCCCGTCCTTGCCCAGGCGCTGCGGGCAGGAGAGGTGTTCCCACTCCAGGCCGAGTCGCCCCATCCCTACCGGAGGGCTGATGGCGGGCTCGCGCTGCAACTCACGGTGGAGCACCCCGGAGCGACGTATCTCGCGCTCCATTTCGACCGGTTCGAGCTGGCCCGGGACCATCACCTCGTGGTGCGTTCGCCGGACGGTCTCCAGCGTCACGTCTTCACCGGCCGCGGCCGGGCTGGTCTCGGGGCATTCTGGGCCACACACATCAACGGCGATCGGGTAGTGCTGGAACTCTTCACTCCCGGGCGCTCCTCCGTGGCAGCCTGGGGCTTCTCGGTCGACCGCTACGCGGCCGGCAGCATCAACCTGGGCCCAGGAGCTCCGGAGAGCATCTGCTCTCCCGACGACCGCCGCAATGCAGTGTGCTACCAGGGCTCCGAGCCGGACGCCTACGACCACGGCCGCCCGGTGGCCAGGCTGCTGGTGGAAGGCACCTTGCTGTGCAGCGGCTTCCTCGTGGGCTGTGAGGGGCACCTGTTCACCAACAACCACTGCTTCGACGATCCGGCGCTCTCCGACCCGGCCACCGCCGCCGCCAACACCGATTACGAGTTCCTGGCCGAGGCACCGTTCTGCGGCTCGGCCAACTTCCAGCTCGCCTGGCCGGGGACCGTCTGGTCCGGCAGTGCCTCTCTGGTGGCCCGGGATCTGGCGCTGGATTACGCGCTGGTCCTGCTGCAGGGCAATCCCCAGAACACCTACGGCTCCCTGGTGCTGGATGACCGCAGTGCGTCCCTCGGTGAGCAGATCTACTTGCCGCAACACAGCGGCGGCCTGGCCCGCGAGCTGGCCCTGGAGAGCAGCGATCCCAACGATCAGGGCGGCATCTGCCGCGTGTTCACCAACTCTGCTTCATCCTGCACCGGCGGCCCCGGCGATGTGGGCTACTTCTGCGACACCAATCCAGGGGCTTCCGGCGCGCCGGTCATCGCTTACAGCAATCACAAGGTCATCGCACTGCATCACTGTGGCGGCTGCCCTGCCGGCACCAACACCGCCACAGCCATCTTCCGCATCATCGACGACCTCGGGGCGCAGCTTCCTGCCTCCGCGCTGCCGGCCGGCGCGGTGTGCGGTGACGGCACGCTGCAGTGCGGCGAACTGTGCGACGGCGCCGTGCTGAACGGCGAGAGCTGCCAGAGCCAGGGTTTCACCATGGGCG
>CBDVAL010000314.1:0-3090 GCA_965371955.1 uncultured bacterium
CTTGCGCAGCAGCGGGCAGGCCCGGTATTTGGGGTCACCGAAGCCATCGTAGAGCACGTCCATGATTTGCAGACACACGTCCAGGCCGATGAAGTCGGCCAGCTGCAGCGGGCCCATGGGATGTCTCATCCCCAGCTTCATCACGGTGTCGATGGACTCCGCGGTTCCCACCCCCTCCATCAACGCGAAGATGGCTTCGTTGATCATGGGCAGGAGAACCCGGTTGCTGACGAAGCCCGGGGCGTCATTCACCTCCACGGCGGTCTTGCCCATCTTCCCGGCCAGGGCATGCACGGTGCGGTAGGTCTCGTCCGAGGTCTCCAGGCCACGGATGATCTCCACCAACTCCATCACCGGAACGGGATTCATGAAGTGCATGCCGATGAAGCGCTCGGGACGCCGGCTCGCCGCGCCGAGCTTGGTGATGGAGATGGAGGAGGTATTGCTGGCCAGGATCACCTCGGGAGATGTGATCTCGTCGAGCTGTCTGAAGAGTTCGGCCTTGGCCTCGAACTGTTCCGCGATGGCCTCGACGATGAAGTCCGCCTCGGCCAGGAGCTGGCGGTCGGTGCCGCTGCGAATACGGCCCAGGATCTCGTCCTTTTCCGCCGCCGTCATCCTTTGCTTGTCGACGCCGCGCTGTAGATTGCGCGAGATGGTCTCCATCCCGCGCTGCACGAACGACGTCTCCAGATCCACGAGGATCACCTGGTGTCCCGACTGAGCCGCCGCATGACCGATGCCGTTGCCCATGGTTCCTGCGCCGACCACACCGATGGTCTTGATGCTCATCGCTTCCTCCGGAATGCCCCTGACAGGACGGCCCGCAACTGCTCGTCCTCCCGGGCCCGCGCCGCCGGGGCGCCGGTCAGGGTGGGCTGCAGACCCAGGTTCACGATCCATTGACGGATGCCGCCGGCGGCCCAGCTGGCAGCCCGCCCATCATCGTCCTCACGCACTCCCAGGATTTGCCGCCCCAGCTGCGCCACGCGGGTGCGCGGAAACGGGCCCTTGTCCTCGCTGCCCGCCGCCAGTATCGCCGGTATCATGGCTGCCAGCACACCTGCCTCCACCGGGCCGTCCGGAACCAGGCGGCGCAATAGTTCCCTCATCGGTGGGAACCGCGATTCCACCAGGCTCAGCACCCGTGCGGCCGTCGCTGTGGCCTCGGCGAGGCCGCTGCGATGAGCCGGGTTTTCCGGTTCGTTCACCGCAGCCGGGAGCGAGTCCACGAGGAGGCGAAGTGCCGACGGCAACAGATCCTGCACCTCGACCGGCGGGCCGGCAGCGTACGGCTCCAGCAGCGCGGCGAACAGCTCCAGCCCCTGGACGGCGGTGCGTCCGGGCGCACCGCCCAACGCCAGGCGCGGGTCCACAATGAGGATCTCGGGCAACGGACGCAACTGGGATCCGCGCGGCTCGCCGTAGCCCACCGAGGTGGGCAGCAACAGGCAAGGCAGGAGCGTCCGCCCGGCGGCCTCGCGCGCGGCGTTGAGCGTGTCACCCTCGCCCAGACCGATGACCAGGCGGCAGCGGCTCTCCCGGGCGGCCTCGGCCGCCAGCTCCGCGCACCTGCCCATGGCGACGCCGGGCCGGGGAACCTGCGGAAACGGATGGTTGCCCACTCGCGCCCGGCGCAGTGCGCGGGTCATGGTCTCCAGGGCGGCCTTCTCGCTCGGCTCGGGATGGTTGGATGAGACCACCAGCGCGCGAGAGCCCAGCGCGGCGGCCTCCTCGCCGCACAACTCCAGCGCACCCTCACCGTGACGGGTGCGCAGACGCTCCACCGGCTGGCTCATCTCCCCCGATGATGAAGAAGACAACTACCCGCGCTCCACGGCCATGGCCACTGCGTTTCCACCGCCGAGGCACAGGGCGGCAATGCCGCGCTCGAGTCCACGATCCTGCAGCGCATAGAGCAGCGTGGTGAGAATGCGGGCGCCGCTGGCGCCGATGGGATGGCCCAGGGCGACAGCGCCTCCGTGGATGTTGACCCGGGCCGCATCGATCTTTAGTTCCTGCACCAGGGCACACTGCTGCACCGCGAACGCCTCATTGAACTCGAACAGATCCACCTCGTCCATGGACCAGCCGGTCTTGTCCAGCACCATGCGTACCGCGCGCTCCGGGGCCATCATCACCAGTCGCGGCGCGATACCCGACGTGGCATAGGCGACGATGCGCGCCAGCGGCTGCAGGCCGCGGCGCTGCGCCTCGGCGGCGCTGGTGACCACCAGCGCGGCGGCGCCGTCGTTGACGCCGGGCGCATTGCCAGCGGTGACGGTGCCGTCCTTCTGGAACGCCGGCCGCAGCTTGCTCAATGCCTCCAGGGACGTGTCCACCCGCGGCGATTCGTCCACCTCGAAGAGCACCGGGTCGCCCTTGCGTTGCGGGACTTCGACGGCGATGGTCTCCGCCTGGAACTTGCCGGCCTCGATGGCGGCCAGGGCCTTGCGGTGGCTGGACAGGGCCCATTCGTCCTGCGCCTGGCGGCCGATGCCGTATTCCTGCGCAACCACCTCGCCGGTGTTGCCCATGTGGTAATCCTCGTAGGCATCCCACAGGCCGTCGTGAATCATGGCGTCCAGCATCTTGCCGTGCCCCAGGCGCAGCCCGGTACGCGCACCCTGCAGCAGATACGGCGCATTGGACATGGACTCCATGCCGCCGGCGATGACGATACGGGCATCACCCAGCGCCACGGCCTGGGCACCCAGCACCACGGCCTTGAGGCCGGAGCCGCAGACCTTGTTGATGGTCAGCGCCGCCACGGTGTCGGGCAGACCGGCGCCCAGCGCCGCCTGGCGCGCCGGGTTCTGGCCCAACCCGGCGGACACCACATTGCCCAGGATGACCTCGTCGACCTCCCCCGGATCCAGGGAGGCGCGCCGCAGCGTCTCGGCCACCACCCGGGACCCCAGCCGCACGGCGGGAACGTCCTTGAGGGAGCCCAGAAACCGTCCGATGGGGGTGCGGACCGCCGAGACGATGACTGCCGTTTCCACGATGACGACACCTCCAATGCGTCCCTGGGGCGAGGAAGAGTGGGGAAAACCGGAATTCCGCGATGACTTCGGGAAGATATCATTG
>CBDVAL010000315.1:0-3063 GCA_965371955.1 uncultured bacterium
ATGGCGCCCACGCTGCGCAGCCGTCGCCACGAGAACTCCAGGCCGATGCTGAACAGGAGCAGGGCGATCCCCAGCTCGGCGATGGCGGACACCGCCTCGTAGCTGGGCAGCACGTTGAAGGCATTGGGGCCGAGCAGGGTGCCGGCGAGCAGATAGCCGAGCAGGGCGCTCTGCTTGAACCGCTCGCACAGCGCCCCCAGGAGCATGGCGGCTCCCAGCAGGATCAGGATGTCGAGCAGTGCCGACCAGAGATCCATGTCGGCTCAGTCGCCGGGATCTGCCGCGGGCGGTTTCTCCGAGCGGCGCTTGCGCAGGCTGCCGAGCAGTACGGTCCCGAGCCCGAGGAGGATCTCGTCCACGAAGGGGACGGCGTCGGGGAACACGAGGTCCGCGCCGAACAACGTGAGCATCAGCAGCAGCAGCCGGGGATAGCGTAGCCGGCCGGCGTAGCGCTGGACGAGGGAGTTGACCGGTCCGGGCATGGTCTCGCTAGGAAATTACAGCGGCGGACGCTCTCCTGCCGTCTCCCGGGATCCACCGCTACCGAAAACGGAGGCGCCTGGCTAAGGTGGATGTGTTGCAAGGGTGACCTGCGAGAGTTCGGTTATGCAAAGCTGAGGGGAATGGTTCGATGAGGCAAAAGCACTTCGAGCGCTATCACACATCGAATAAGGAGTGGGTGATCGCCGAAGATTCGTGGGATCCCTCCCACCAAGAGGTGAGAGAAGCCCAGTTCACCCTCGGCAACGGGCTTCTCGGCAGCCGTGGCATTTATGAGGAACTGCCCCAGGATTCCCAGCCCGGCACCTTCCTGGCCGGGTTCTTCGATCGGACCGGCTCCCTGGTGGCAGAACTTGTCAACATACCCAATCCCTTCCGCCTCTGGTTTGCCCTCAAAGGTGAGAAACTGGGGATTGTGGCCATGGATTTCACAGCTCACCGACGAGAGTTGGATCTCAAACACGGACTCCTCTTTCGACGGACCACCTATCGCGACACCCGAAAGAGGAAGTTCCTTTACGAATCCGTCCGGTTCCTGAGTATGGCCGATCGAAACCTGGGCGTGATGCAAGTAAACCTCACCGCCTTGGAGGGCGCAGCCGACCTGAGCGTAGAAGCAGCCCTGGATCTGTCCGTGTGGAACTCGGGAACGGTGACAGAGGGGCGGAAGAAGCACTGGCGGATTCGCGAGGTGGCGCACGGAGCAGGAATCGAATACGTACGGATCGCCGGTCTGGACCGAGGGTATTCGGTGGCGTTCGCCACCACCGTGATCATTCAACAAGGGGGCAAGCGTCGGACGGCACGGGACAGCCATTTCCACATCCGACTGAAGAAGGGCGAGACGGTATCGCTGGCCAAGGTCTTTGTCATCCACGGCTCCGGAGAACTGAGCGCGACCAAGCTGGCTGAACTGGCCAAGACCCACCTCAAGGCAGCCGTCCGGCGAGGCATCCCTCAATTGACTCGCAGTCACGTCCGGGCCTGGCAGAAGATGTGGGCTCCTGCTGCCATTACGGTCAAAGGCGCCCCCGACGTGCAAAAGGCGCTGCGCTTCAACACCTATCACCTGCTGTGCTGTGCTCCGGCCCCTGGCAGTCGTGGCAGCATCGGGGCCAAGACCCTGAGCGGCGACGGTTACCGCGGGCACATTTTTTGGGATTCCGACATTTTCCTGCTGCCTTTCTACACCCACACCCACCCGTGGGCAGCGGCGGAGATGCTGCTGTATCGGTATGATCGCCTCAAGGCCGCCCAGCAGATTGCCCAGGCACACGGCTACCGCGGGGCCATGTACCCCTGGGAGTCTGCCGGCACGGGGGAGGAAGAGACCCCCTCCTGGGCCAAGGGATTGAACGGTACCGTCATCCCCATCCACACCCATGAGCAGGAACACCACATCACGGCGGACATCGCCTTTGCCGTACACCGCTACTATGTGGCTACCGGCGATGATGACTTGATGCTAGCCTGCGGCTTCGAAATGCTGTTCGAGACCGCCCGCTTCTGGGCCAGCCGGGTTGAGTACAACCCCCGAACTGACTCCTACGACATCAAGAATGTGATCGGACCAGATGAGTTCCACGAGGGCGTGAACAACAACGCCTACACCAACATGATGGCCAAGTGGAATCTGCTCATCGCCCGCCGCATGGCACACCACATGAAGTCGGAGTTCCCCAGGGACTTCGCGGCTCTGTGCCGCCGCATAGACCTCAAGAGCAGTGAGATCAACAGCTGGAAGCAAATCGCGCCACGCTTGGCCATGAAGGTTCGGAAGGATGGAGTGATCGAGCAGTTCGACGGCTACTTCAAGAAGCGGCGGGTCCGTTTGAACAGCCGCGATGAGTACGGCCTGCCCGAGCCGCCCAAGAACTTCCTGTGGCAGGACGTGGGAAAAACGCAGTTGTTGAAGCAGGCTGATGTGCTGATGCTATTGCACCTGTTGTCTGACGTCTTCGGGACCAAGACGAAGAATGTCAACTATCACTTCTACGAGCCCCGCACGCTGCACATGTCTTCCCTGAGCGCGGGCATGCACGCGGTGATGGCCGCTGACGTAGGGGAACTGGAGGCAGCCGGCAAGTTCTTCCGCGCTGCTCTCTCCATTGATCTGGACAACAGCATGGGCAACGCGGCGGACGGCATCCACGCCGCGTCTCTGGGCAACACGTGGCAGGCAGCCATCGCCGGCTTCGGAGGAGTGCACCCCTGCAAGGGCATCCTGCAGATCAGACCCCGCTTGCCGAAAAAGTGGAAGGCATTGTCCTTTACATACCTGTGGCAGGGAGCGGAGTTGGCGATCACCATCGAGCACGACAAGGTCCGGTTGCTGGCCCGCAGCCCTCGCAAGCGCATACCGATCAAGATATACGGGCACCTGCAGGACATCCCCACCGGTGAGACGCTGGTATTCAAGAAACAGGACGCCCGCAGCGGGCTACGGGCGTGAGACAACCGGCCGGTGGGGCCCCGGTGCCACCACAGCGTGCGGCCCCGCGATGTCCATCTCATAAAGCCCCATGTAATAGTTAGGGGAGAGCGGCGGGGGGGGGAAAAGTG
>CBDVAL010000316.1:0-3060 GCA_965371955.1 uncultured bacterium
CGGCGCCTGCGGCGAGGTCCTGGTGAGGTTCTTCGACCGGGGCTGCACGTTCGAGCAACTGTTCGTCCTCGGGCTGAACCGCGACCTGTTCCCGCGCAGTCCCACGCAGGACCCGCTGCTGCCCGACGGCGTGCGTCGGTTGCTGGCCGCGCAATTGCCCCATCTGCATGCCAAGGGCGATGTGCGCCTGGAGGAGCGCTACCTGTTCGTGGCATTGCTCGCCTCCGCGCCGCACGTCACTCTCTCCTGGCAGCGTGCCGATGAAGAGGGCCGGGAGAAGAGCAAGTCGCCGTTCCTGATCCGGCTGGAGATCGAGGCTGACCTGCCGGACGCGACGCCGGTGCCGCGGGAGCAGGAGAAGCTCCTGAGCCCGCCCTGGACCGGGGAGGGGCGGCGGCCGCGACCGGCCCGGGACGCCGCGCGCCTGGCCGCGTTCTCCCTGCCGCGCGCCGAGCTGGTGCCGTTCCTGTCGCTGGCGGCGCGTGAGGTTGCGGTGTTGCTCGGCGGTGGTACGGTGCCGGCTCTCGGAGATGATCTGTCACGGCTCCGCCTGGCCGTGCTGGAGGAGTGGGAGCCCGACCGCCACACCAAGGACGGCCGGCTCCGCTTCCTGCGGCCGGGACCGTACCTGGGCTTCGCCGGGTTGCCGCGGTCGGATCAGGATCCACGACATGCCCCGCTGTTCGTCACCCGGCTGGAGTCCATGGCACGCTGTCCGTGGCAGACCTTCCTGCGCACCATGCTGCGCATCAAGCCGGTGCCGGATCCGTTCGGCGCGCTGCCGGGGCTGGATGCGCTCATCCTGGGCAATACCGTCCATCGCACGCTGGAACGGCTGTTCGAGTGCGGTCGCGCTGAGATGGATACGCTTTCCACGGCGCTGGAGGAGGGGCCGGTCATGGTGCCGCGTCCGCAGGCGTCGGCCATGCAGGAGGCGTTGCAGGAGACCGCTGCCGCTGTGGCGCGGGACGAGGGGATCCACCTGCCGGGGATGCAGCGGGCGCTGGTGCAGATGGCCGGCCCGCACGTCGAGAACGCGGTGCATCATCTATATAAGGAGGCAGGGCCGGGGCTCGCATTGCTGGGCAACGAGCTGGAGGGCTCGGCGGTCATCGAGCACGAAGGCGAGACGGTGAACCTCCGGTTCCGTGCGGATCAGGCCATGGTGCAGGATGGGGTCACGGTTCTCACCGATTTCAAGACCGGCAAACCGCTGACCGCGGGCACGAAGCCGGCGACGCGCGCCGGCCACTTCCTGCACCAGGTGCGGCAGGGGATCCGGTTGCAGGCCCCGGCGTACGCCTCGTGCGCCGTGCCGGGCGGCGGGAAGGTGGAGGGGCGCTACCTGTTCGTCAAGCCTGACCTCGAGCCGCAGTCGGTGGTGGCGACCATGAACAGCGAGGACCGTGAGTTGCTGGACGCGTTCGGTGAGACGGTGCTCACGCTCAAGACCGGTCTGGATGCGGGGTTGTTCTTCCCGCGCCTGGAGGATGCGAAGGGGAAGGAGCCCAACGCCTGCAAGTGGTGTGACGTGGTGGATGCGTGCGGCAAGCAGGAGTCGGGTGTGCGCCGCCGGCTGGCCGGCATCGCAAGCCGGGCACGCCGGCAGGAGGCAGAGGGTAAGCGCGTGAGCCCTGCCGAGTCGCAGGTCGCCCGGCTTTGGTTCCTGGGTGAGGAGACCCCATGAGCCGGCGTGACCAGCTCGATCTCTTCGGCCCGGGGAAGGCGAAGAAGCCGGCGCCGCCGCGCCGCAAGGGGACCTCGAAACCGCCTCCGAAGCCGCCCCCTTCCGACGAGGCCGGCCGCCTGGCCGCGCGCAGCGAGTTCCATGCGCCGGTGATCCTGGAGGCGGGCGCCGGGACCGGCAAGACCGCGGCACTGATCTCCCGTGTCCTCGCGTGGTGCCTGGGCCCCGGGTGGGAGCGATCCCGGACTGCGCTGGAGAAGGACGGCGAGGGCGACATCCCTGCCGAGGCCATTGCAGGACGCACCCTGGAGCGCGTGGCCGCCATCACGTTCACCGAGCGTGCTGCGGTGGAGATGGAGCACAAGGTGGCGCGGGCGCTGGCCTGCCTGTTGCGCGGCGAGGCGGTGGTGGGCTACCCGCGCGCCGAGATCGCCCTGGACGACGAGGAGTTGCGCGGGCGCGCAGGGGCGCTCACCACCTGCCTCGACCGCTTCAACGTGGGGACCATCCACGCCTTCTGCCGGCGCATCCTGGCGACCCACGCCCTGGAGGCCGGCCTGGATCCCGCTTTCGAGGTGGATGCCGAGGGCGATGGTGTGCGCTCGGCGGTGGACGAGGCGCTGGGCGGATCGTTGCAGGAGATGTACGGCGACCCGGGCCGTGAGGAGTTCATCCAGCTGGCGGCGCTGGGGATCGGGCCCAAGGAGGTCGCCGAGATCGTGCAACAACTGGCCTCCGAGTCGATCCCGCTGGACGCGTTGCAGCAGGACCCGTACGCGCGGGAGCGTGTGCTCCGGGAGCGTGACCTGCTGCGCGCCGTGCTGGCCGAGCTGCTTCCGCCGCTGCAGAAAGCGTTCGGCCATGGCCCGGCCCGCGCCGGCAAGGCCACCGACGCGCTGAGCGCGTTGCAGAAGCTGGAGCTCCACCTCGCCGCCACGGAGGATGTAGAGGATCTGGTGGCGGCGGTGCAGGATCCGGATCTGCTGGATTGCATGTCGCGGCTCTCCGCATGGCGCAAGGGGAACTTCGGCAAGGCAGAGCTGAAGTGGCTCGAGGAGAGCACCGAGCACGTCACGCGCTACACCGAGGAGATCTACGACTGGCTGAAGAGCTGGCAGAAGATCGACCCGGTGACGCTGCGAAGCGCATGCACGGCGCTGCACTTCCTGCTGGGGCGCGTGCGCGAGGTGTTGCGCGTGCGGGGGCTGCAGACGTTCCAGGATCTCCTGTACAACACGCGGGCCTTGCTGGCGGACAGGGAGCCGGTGCGCCGGAGCGCCCGTGCCTCCATGGACCAGCTGCTGGTGGACGAATTCCAGGATACGGATCCGGTGCAATGTGAGATCCTGCGCCTGCTGGCCCTGGACGGCGAG
>CBDVAL010000317.1:0-3060 GCA_965371955.1 uncultured bacterium
AATGGTCACGGTGGGGATGTACTACGACGTGATCGCGGGAAAGGAGGGGGAGTTCGAGGACCGGTTCGGTGAGGTCCTCGACGCCTTGGAGCGACAGACCGGTCACGTTCGCACGGCACTTTATCATCAGGTGAAGCGCCCCAACACCTACGCCATCCTGTCCGAGTGGAACTCCCGCGAGGAGTTCACCACGTTCCTGAAGAGTGATCTGTTCCGCGAGGTCACCGACTGGGGGAAGGCTTCCATCCTGGCCGGCCGCCCGCGTCACGAGATCTATTCCAACGCGGAGGGTTCCATCTGAGCCCCTTCCGCACTGCGCCGGTGCTGCTTGTCCTGCTGGGCGCCGCCTGCGCAGGGTCGCCGCCGGTCCCTCCCACGCATTCCACGCCGTTCGTCATGGTCCTGGGGATTGCCCAGGATGCGGGCTTCCCCCAGGCCGGCTGCCGTCGTTCTTGTTGCCGCGCGGCATGGGACGATCCAGCCCGACGACGCCATGTGGTCTCCCTGGCGGTGGTGAATCCGCAGAGTTCGCAGCGCTGGCTGGTGGATGCATCACCGGATCTTCCCCAGCAGCTGCATGAGCTGGACCGGGTGGCGCCTGTCTCCGACGGCCCCGGCATCGACGGCATCTTTCTCACCCACGGGCACGTGGGTCACTACACGGGCCTCATGCATCTGGGCCGTGAGGTCATGGGCGCCCGCGCTGTGCCGGTGCATGTGATGCCGCGCATGAGGACGTTTCTGGCCGGTTCCGGCCCATGGAGCCAGCTCGTCGCTCTGGGCAACATCGACCTGACCACCATGGAGGAGGGAACAGCCGTTGCTCTCGGCCCGGGGCTGCGCATCACGCCGTTCCTGGTGCCGCATCGTGATGAGTACACCGAGACCGTGGGATTCCGCATCGACGGTCCCAACCGCTCGGTTCTCTACCTTCCGGATATTGACAAGTGGGAACGCTGGGACGTGGCCATCGAGGACCTTCTCGAGGAGGTGGACGTGGCGTATCTGGACGGCTCTTTCTTCGACGGCGAGGAGCTGCCGGGACGGGACATGTCGCAGATCCCGCACCCGTTCGTCATCGACTCCATGCGGCGCTGGGCGGAGCTTCCGGCAACCACCCGGGCCCGGGTGCGTTTTCTTCACATGAACCACACCAACCCTCTGCTCGACCCGGACAGCGACGCGTCGCGCGCCGTGCGCGAGGCCGGGTTTCGTGTGGCCCGGCAGGGCGAACGTGTGGATCTCTGAGCAGGGTGCTAGAATAGGACCGAAGATCCAGCAGGAGGACTCCCGTTGCCGCATGTGACCGATGACCGCCAGGAGGCTCGGCGCCTCGCCGTGCGCGACGCCCACCGGCGGCCGCTGCGCAATCTGCGCGTCTCGGTCACGGACCGCTGCAACCTGCGCTGTGCCTACTGCATGCCGGAGGAGACCTACACCTGGCTCCCTCGCCGGGATCTCCTGACCTTCGAGGAGATCCTGGGACTGGTGGATGTGTTCACCGAGTTGGGCGTGGATCGGGTGCGCCTCACCGGAGGCGAGCCGTTGCTGCGCACCGATCTGCACGTGCTCGTCGATCTACTGTCCGGGCATCCGCGGTTGCGCGACCTGGCCCTGACCACCAACGGCATCCTGCTGGGCGAGCAGGCCGCCCGCTTGCAGGCGGCCGGCCTGCAGCGCGTCACCGTGAGCCTGGACACCCTGCAACCCGCGCGCTTCGAGGAGTTCACCCGCAGGCGCGAGCACGGCAGGATTCTGGAGGGGATCGAGATCGCCTCGAAGGCCGCCTTTCAGGCGCTCAAGATCAACATGGTGGTGGTGCGGGACTTCAATCATGATGAGCTGGCCGACATGCTGGAGCTGGGCCGGCGCGTGGGCGCCCAGGTGCGATTCATCGAGTACATGGATGTAGGGGGCGCCACACGCTGGTCGCCGGAGCAGGTGGTATCCCGGGACGAGATCCTGCAGGTCCTTGGTGAGCGCTACGGCGCGATCCAGCCGGTGCCGAGGCAGGACGCCGCACCGGCGGACCGCTACGTCCTCGCGGACGGCATCGTCTTCGGCATCATCGCCTCCACCACCGCGCCCTTCTGTGGCACCTGCGACCGCAGCCGGCTCACCGCGGATGGCCTGTGGTATCGCTGTCTGTACGCGGCGGAGGGCATGAACCTGCGCGAGCCACTACGGGACGGCACCTCCCCGCAGGATCTGGCGCAGCTCCTGCGGCGGGCCTGGGAGCGGCGCGTCGATCGCGGTGCCGAGGAGCGACTGGGGCTGGCGTCCCGCGGACGTCTGCTTGCGCCGGACGAGCTGCACAGCCACCCCCATCGCGAGATGCATACCCTCGGCGGCTGACCGGCGACGCCTATTCCAGGAACGTGTCGCGCGGATCCTCGGTGGCCGGCTTGAGACGCTGATGCCGGTTGATCATCCGGGCGCACGTGTTCCAGCGCAGGATGGATTCATCATTTTCCGCCGGACGGATGGCCTCGGCCCTCTCGTAGCATTCCATGGCCTCCTCCAGCCAGTGGAAGGCGATGCGGCCCGACCCCGGCGTACCCTGCGCCAGCTGCTCCTTGGCGCGGCGCTCGCAGATGATTCCAGCATAGTACTCGCGCTCGTAGTCGGACTGCAGGCGCGGTAGCAGCGCGCGCGCCTCGTCCACGGTCCGTCCCATCTCCCTGCCGAACTGGTCCGTGATGGCCAGCAGCAGGACCACCAGCGCTTGCTGGTGCTCGGGCTGGATCTCGACAATGTCCAGGCAGATGCTTTCCGCCTGGCGCGGCTCGTTCAGCAGCCGATAGTGCTCGGCCTTGCGCAGCGCCGCGTCCACCGACTTCTCGGACAGCGGCTTCAACGGGAAGGGGGTCATGGTGCGGCTCCTCAGCGCGACCCGAACATCCGGAATACCTTCCGGATGGGGTCGAATGCTTCATCCACCACCCGCTCCTTCAGCGGGATGATGGCGTTATCCGTGATGGTGATCTCCTCCGGGCATACCTTGGTGCAGCACTTGGTGATGTTACAGTAGCCGAGTCCCTGCTCCTTGCGCAGGCCTTG
>CBDVAL010000318.1:0-2987 GCA_965371955.1 uncultured bacterium
GTAGGTTTCCACCCCGTTGGTCAGGTCACCGAAGATGAAGAACAGATCCCGATCGTCCACGGCGGAGACCACCGGGACAAGCTGCCAGTGCCGGCCCTCGTGTTCGAACTCCACGTACCCCGGGGCCAGCATGGGTTTGGAAGTCCCCAGCACCGAGGGAACGGAGATCTCCCGCATGGTCTCGTAACGCTGCAGCGGCAGTCGCCACAGGCTCAGCGACAGATGGATCGAGAGCGGTCGATCTCCACCGCTGCGCTGCTGTGTCCGGTGGGCGACTCCACGTCGTCCACGTGGGCAGTGACCAGGATGTAGGCGAACTCCGTCGGCTGCTGCGCCGCCGTCAGCGCGATCTGCAACCGCCCGCCGCCGATGTCCGCGGAGGCGACATTGCACCAGGGCCCCGCCGGCGCACCGGCGCCATGGTCGTACGCGCCCAGAGATGCCACCCGGCCGAAGTAAACGTTATGGCGCCCGGCTCCGGGGAGCGCGTCGAAGGAGATCTGCAGCGTCCCGTCAGGCAGGCGCTCCAGGGCGAGGTTCTGCACCTCCCCCGGCCGCGGTTTCTCCCATCCATAGAGATCCAGCCAGGCGGCGTCGAGTTCCACAGACGACCCGTCATCGGTGGCCGTGGCGGATACCGGCGCGGCCGCAACACGGATGGCGGTGGTGGAGAGATCCACGTCGTCCACCGGCGGCCATTCATACTCATCAGCGCCGGGCGGCAGCACCGGATTTTTCGTCAGGGTGGCAGAGACCTCGCGAAACGCCCCGACGTCCGGCACCACCAGCAGCCTGGCGTCGGGATAGTCCGGGTTCTCCGGCGGCATGTTCGGCCCGCCGCCGCCCACGATGGGGGTGTAGAAGTTCCAGGCGGTGGGGCTGTAGTCGAAACCAGGGGGCGGCCGGAAGTTACCGCCGATGGACGCCTCCATCCGGTAGAGGTTGTCGATGACCGCGCCGCTGGTGCGGTAGCGCACGCCGGCGATGACCTTGACGATCTGGATCTCATCAAACCAGTCCGGAAAGCCCGCGAGCCGGAACTCCTCGCCGCCCACACCCAGCCGGATACCTGCGGCCGCACCGCCGTCCTCGTCGTCGAAGGCGGACTCGGGGTTGCTCACCGTGGCGCCGGCACCCACGGCCCACAACGAGGGATGGAGCCTGCGCACGCGCCGCAGGAAGCCGTAGTCCACATCGTCATGGAACGAGCGGGCCATAGCATCCGCCGTTCCAATGGAAAGACCGCCGACACTCTCCCAGAGCTTCTCCCGCACCACGGCGTAGCCCGCATTGGTGGGGTGGATGCCGTCCGGGTACAGGAAACCACCGTGGCAGATCAGCCCGGAGAAGCCGCTGCAAGTCCCCGCCTGCCCCTCCTGCCCGAACTCTGCGGACACCTCCACGATGGAGACACGGCGCGCCTGACCCCATGCCAGATCGCGCAGGATCTGGCCCATGATGGGGATCCACTCGCCGTGGAACATGCTGGTGGAAGGGCAGGCGTCGGCCAGGTTGTCGTAGAGGGTGTTGAGGGAGATGTCGGCGCCGGGGATCTCCGAGGTCAGGGAAGAGAGGATCTCCTGCAGGTTGGCGCGCGAGTCCAGGATCTCCGCCACCGCGCGGTTGGTCTCGGCCTGGGTGGGATTGGCAACGTCCACGTTCAGCAGGTCGTTTCCGAGAGCCGAGATGGTGATCAGCTGCGACTGGGCGTCAATCGTGCGGAAGACGTTATTGGCATTGTCGAAATCGTCGTCCAGCAGATCGTCGGTGTGATCTCCCAGCACGGCCGCTCCGAGGAGCGTCAGCGACGCCCCCGGCGCCGCAGCGGCCAGCCGGCCCTGCACCTGGTCGCTGTACCAGAAGGTGCCGCCGTTGCTGCAACCGAACGGACTGTTGAAGTTGCGGGCGATGCTGTCGCCCAGGACGGTCATGGACAGTGCACCCGCGCGCAGGTGCCCGACGCCCTGATCCAGCTTGGAGAAGCGCGCCACGCCGACGGGCAGGTCGTAGCCAAAGGTGCTCTCGGGAAACCGATCCCGTCGCACCGGGCCCAGGCGCCAGCCCGCGGGGTCGGGAAGCTCCATCAAGAACGTGCCGTCACCCGGCGCGAAGGAGTAGCCACCGTCCGCACCGGTGAGGAGAGCATCCTCGAAGGCCGCGCCGCCGGTGAGGGCGCCGAACAGACCCACGGCGACCCCCTCCATTACCAGTTCGCCGGGATCCAGGATGCCGTTTGCGTTGCGATCCTCGAACAGACGCCCGGAGACGGTCTGGGCGGAGCTCGGCCCCGCCGGCAGCAGGAGGGCGAGGGCAAGAATCGGAAGGATTCTGCGTTGCACGAAGCTCCTTTGGTTCAGAGACCTCTGAATATACCGCGAACCGACGGCAGCATCGTGCGGAAGTTCGCATTCTCCGGCTAAGGGGTTATTTTACAACATTTTACCTGGTGAACTGCGGAGGGGCCGGTACATTGTTCTAAACTTTTGGTGCTCGTTGTACATATTACTCACCCAGGAAACAACGTGATTCTGCGACAACCCCCTTTCCTTCGTTCCCAGCACCTTCGTCGCCTGCCCCACGCGATGCTCGCAGCGCTCCTGGTGCTGCTGGCGCCCGGCTGCGCCGAGACGCCGGAGGCCCTTTCCGGCACCGTCTCCGCCGACACAGGCGCCGGTGAGGCGGCGTTCCGCGGCCACTTCCAGCGCGAACTGCTGCTCACCGGCGAGCTGGAGGCCGTCAGCGCGCTGATGATCAATGCGCCGCAGACCTCGATCTTCCAGATGCGCATCACCTTCCTGGCGGAGGAGGGTGAGTTCGTCCGCAAGGGCGACCCGCTGCTGGACTTCGACAATGCCGCCCTGGCCGACCGCGTGCTGGACCTGGAGACCCGGATCCTGGACGCCGAGACCCAGGTGGTGGCCAAGCAGAACCAGATCGCCAGCGCCCTCCAGGACCTGGAGATGGAGCTGGCCAACAAGGAATACGAG
>CBDVAL010000319.1:0-2955 GCA_965371955.1 uncultured bacterium
CATGGGCATGGGGGCCTCACGAACCGACCCACGATGCCGCCGGCTCCCGGGCGTGCGAACCCTGCCGGCGCCATCTCTCCGGGGGGCGCCGTACGGTGGGCGATGACGTAGAAGGCGACCTCGCCGGCCGGCGGGATGAAAGCTGTGGGTTCCAGAGCAGCCACCGGGGCTCCCGTGGGCAGTCCCACGCCGAACGCCGGATCCACACAGGCCACTCCGTCCAGGATGGGCGACTGCAGGTCTGCTTCTCCAAGCCGGTAGAGACCGAAGCCGTCGAAGTTGCCGGACTGGGACGGCTTCGAGAACGTGAAGGTCGCCCTGTCGCCCGGGTCGCAGAGGGACGTGTCGCCGGTCTCCGCTGTGTTGCACAGCACCGAGGCCACGATCTCGTCCACCTTGTCGCCCGGGTACAGCAGCACCCGCGCCTCCGCGGTGTCCTCGCAGCCGGTGCCCAGCGGCTGGCTGGAGCATCGCACGCGCAGGCGATAGCGAGTCTCCACGGCGGGAGCGGCGGCGAAGAGCCCGTCCGTGGAGAGCCCACGCACCACGGTGGCGGACGAAGGTGCCTGGCAGGGCTCGCCGAGCCTCGGCGTGTCGCAGCGGCTGTACTCGTAGAGCGGCAGGCCGCCTGAGCACGGGCTCAGCGTGGAGCCGTGACCGTCCAGGAGGACGGTCTCGCCCGGGCCTGAAGAAGCCAGAGTCACCGATGTGCCGCCCTGGATGCGCGCCTGGGCGCCGAGGCAGAAATCCGCCGGTACGGCTGGACAGATGTCGCTTCCCACCGAGTCCAGGAGCAGGTTCGGCCCGGAGGAGATCACCACCGCCAGGGGATCCACACAGGCCGCGTTCAACGACAGGACTTGCAGGTCATCCCCCACGGCGATGGTCTCGGCAATCTGGTTCGCGCCGCAGAGAACGTTGCTACCGGAGACCGGATCATCGCCACTATCGGGGATCAGGTGGACCTCCGCCTCCAGCAGTCCTTTGATGGAGATATCATCAATGAGCCAGCCGTCGTCAGACTCTCGGATGTCGAAGGCGCCCGCGGCGCCTGGAGTTTCGTTGTAGGACAGGTAATCAGGCCTGCCGCCGAACGCCACCGTGGAGATGAGCCAGCGGATCTGCGCCCGTCGCCCGGCGAAGGGCCGCAGGCTGACCCGCGTCTTCACCCACACACCGGTGCCGAGGCTGCCGGTCTCGGTGAAGCCGGGCCCGGTGGTGGTGGCACTGCCGCAATCCAAGTGGCCGTTTTGATCGCTGTCGGAGCATTCCGGATCGCTCCCCCTGGTCTCGCCCTGATCGGACCATACGCGCCGCGGCGCGCACATTGTCTGGTCGGGGTCGCCGTCGTCCGGGTTCTCGGGCACGTACAGGTCGTCCACCGGGTCGAACTTGCACGAGCCCGTGAAGACGTTGGACCGGAGACGGGCGTAGGGATTCAGATCCGGCTCCAGACGGAACCAGGAGCCGAACGCATCCGCCGCAGGATCCGTGTCTTCGTCGAGGTGGATCTGGACCATGGCGGCGTCCATGGTCTCGCCGGTGCGGACATGGATGACGTTGTCATCGACCAGTCGGACGATGTGCCACCATTCCGCGGCAGGGTCGCCCCCCGTCATGGCCACATTGATGGGTGGACTCTGGAACGCGGCGAGCTGGCGGAACCCGTAGCTGGCATTGAGAGGATTCAGGGGGTCCAGGTGTCGTCCCATGTGGAGGGACGCCTCCCCGGAGTGGGCCCTGCCGCCGTCCACGGAGTTGATGGGCTCGGTGTCGGGGTCGTGCAGGTGCCAGTCATTGACAAGCGTGTTGACGCTGCAGTCCGAAGGCAACGGCGGTGAATCGGAGCAGTTCGTCCCCGCCACCACCGGGATGACATCGGTGAACAGGTCGGCGCCGGTCCGGCCGAGGCTGTTGACCAATCCGGCCGTGGCCACGATATCCTCGAAGTCCTCGAACAGCTCGCCGGTACCTCCCAGGGGGCCGCCGCCGGCGGGGTTGAGGAGATCCAGGTCCAGCCTCAGAGTGAGGGTCTGTGCGCCGTTCAGCCCGCCCAGCTCGTCGGCCACCACGGTGACGACCAGATCCATCTCCCGGATGGCATCCAGGGAGAGGGTGTGCGCGTCCAGAGCCACCGTGAGCTGGAAGCGATCGCCCGGAGGATTCGTGCGCGTCTCCTGCGGCGCCAGATCGCCGAACGCGGCCGTGGCATCGAGGATGCAGCCGAGGGAAGCATCCTGAAGCGCGATGCTGGCAACGACATTGGAAAGCTTCATGGGCTGGCCGCCGCCATCCACGGCCTGGTTGTGCAGCGTGATGTCCAGGGCCAGGGTCTCCCCGGTATCGGCTACCCCGTCGCCATCACCCAGGCCGCCGTCGGAGAGTGACCAGTTGAGCACCTGAACAGCACCCGTGACCAGCGCACATTCGGCGCTGACAAACGCCTGGACCAGGTCGTCGGGAAAGCCGTCGTTGTTGTCGTCGTCGGAGTCCGGATCACAGGGATCGCCGAGGCCGTCGCCGTCGCTATCGCTCTGGACGAAGTTGAAAAAGGTGGGGCAGTTGTCCACCACGTCCTGTGCCAGGTCGAAGTCCCAGTCCTCGCTGACCTCGCAGGCATCCCCGATGCCGTCGCCGTCGGTGTCCGTCTGCGCCACGTTGCACCGGGCCGGGCAGTTGTCGTCCAAGTCGGGGACGCTGTCGCCCATGCCGGAACCCTGCGGGCATCCGGCGATGGTTCCCGGCAGGAGCGCCTGGAAATCATCGCCGGTGGCCGTGGTGTCGGCAATACCGTTGTCACCCGCCCAGACGACCTTGTTGAACAGCGGAATCGCAAATGGAATTTGCTCCAGGACGTCATCCACATCCAGCGTCGAGTCCACGCGACCGTTGAGGCCCGCGCTCACCACGACGCCGTAGTAGGACTCGCGGTCCCCGACACCGTCGCAGGCATCG
>CBDVAL010000320.1:0-2954 GCA_965371955.1 uncultured bacterium
CCTCCGTGGCCGAGGAGGAGCTGCGTCAGGCGGAGCACTTCATTGCGGTGGACGGCACCATTTTCTCGCGTCACGAGATCCTCGACTCGGAGATCGATCGGGAGCTGGCCTCGCAGCGCGCCGACAACGCCCGCTCGCGCAGCCGGACGGTGGAGAAGAAGGGAACCACTCGGCTGGAGCTGCTGGAGATCGAGAAGTCCAAGGCAGAGCTCAAGATCCGCAAGGCCAGGAAGGGGCTGGCTTCGCTGGAGGTACGCGCCCCGCACGCAGGCATGCTGGTGCTGCAGCGCAACTGGCGCGGTGAGCGGCCGCGCCCCGGCGATCAGGTGTGGCCCGGGCAGAAGATGGCGGAGATCCCGGATCCGTCAGAGATGAAGGTGAGGGCGTATGTCCTGGAGGCGGACGCCGCGGGGCTCAAGGCCGGGCTGGAAGCCAAGATGACGGTGGAGGCGTACCCCGGCAAGAGCTATCCGGCCAGCGTGGAGCGCGTCGACGCGCTGGCGAAGAAGCGCCATCACAATGTGCCGGTGCAGTACTTCCAGGCCACATTGATCCCCGACGAGACCGACCCGAAGACCATGAAACCGGGGCAGCGGGTGCGCGGCGAGATCCTGCTGGAGGAGCATGAGAGCGCGCTGGTGATCCCGCCCCAGTCCATCTTCCAGGTGAACGGCGAGGATACTGTGTTCCTCCGGGAGGGTAGCCGGCTGGTGCCCACCACGGTGCTCCTGGGACCGCGCAGCCTGTCGCGAATCCAGGTCATGGAGGGTCTGGCCCAGGGCGACCTGGTGGCGCTGCGCGACCCGCGACAGAACGCCGCCGCGTCGTTCGAGGGAGGTGGCTCCTCCGGGAGCGGCCCGGCCCCGCCGGCAGGCGGCATGCCGTGAACCTCCGCGAAGCTCTGCTGGCTGCAGCGGCCAGCCTGGCAACGCACAAGTTGCGCAGTGCCCTGACCATGCTGGGCATCCTGTTCGGCGTGGGCGCGGTCATCGCCATGCTGTCCATCGGCACCGGAGCCGAGCGCCAGGCCATGGCCCTCATCGACTCCATGGGGCTGCGCAACGTCCTCATCCACGGCGTCGAGTTCGCCGAGGATGAGCTGCGCGAGATCCGCAAGCAATCGCTGGGGTTGTCGCTGCGCGATGTCAGGGCCATCCAGGAGAGCGTCCCGCACGTGGAGTCGGTGTTGCCCCGGGTGGAACTGGACGCCTACAAGGTGCTCTCGGCTGGCGGCAAGACCAAGCCGCAGGTCTTCGGCGTCAGCCACGACTACGACCAGGCCGCCAACCTGCGCCTGTCGGAGGGCCGCTTCTTCAGCGCCGCCGAGCAGGAGTCCCATGCCCAGGTGTGTGTCATCGGCTCCAAGGTGCGCAAGGATCTGTTCGGCTACGAACATGCCCTGGGGCGGGACCTCAAGGTCAACGACGTGTGGCTGACGGTGGTGGGCGTGCTGCGCCCCGAGTCCGACTCCGATCGCGAATTGCTCGGCGTCTCCATCGAGTCGTCCGCCGCCCAGGTCCTTCTGCCGGTGACCGCCGCGCATCGCAAGTTCGAGCACGACCCGCTCCAGGACGAACTGGATGAGATCCGCGTCACGCTGGTGCCGGGGGCCGATCCGGTGGAGTCGGCGGCTATCATCGCCGGGCTGCTGGACCGGCTGCACGGCGGTGAGGAGGACACCATGCTCACCGTGCCACAAGCGCTCCTGGAGCAAAGCCGGCAGACACAGCGGCTGTTCAACATCGTCATGGGTTGCATCGCCGGCATCTCGCTGGTGGTGGGCGGCATCGGCATCATGAACATCATGCTGGCCACGGTCCTGGAGCGCACCAGGGAGATCGGCACCCGGCGTGCTGTGGGCGCGCGGCGCTCTCACATCCGCAATCAGTTCATCATCGAGGCGTTCACCATCAGCCTGCTGGGCGGCGCCGCCGGCGTGGCGCTTGGTGTGGGCATCGCCCGGGGCGTGGCGGCCTACGCCGGCTGGGCGACGGTGGTGACACTGTCCTCCATCCTGCTGGCCACCGGCGTGTCCCTGGCCGTGGGCCTGGTGTTCGGCATCTACCCCGCCATGCGGGCGGCGGACCTGAACCCCATCGACGCGCTGCGGCACGAGTGATCGGCCGCCGGGAAGGATGGTGTGGCCGAAACGGCCTCGCTGCAGTATCCTTGCGGGCTGCGGAATATCACACCATCACACCCGAGGGAGAAGAAACCCATGACCCGATTTGCAATGCGCGCCTTTCTCTTGTTGCTGGTAGCAAGTCTCGCCGGGATTGCCCTCGCGGAGGAGAGCGAGACCCTGACCGGCACCTTCGTGTGGGAGCGGGACGACGGCGAGATAAGCGGTGACCTGGAGGCTCAGTTCACCAGCACCGGCGACAAGACCTGGAAGGTTTCCTTCCACTTCGACTGGGAAGGCGAGCTGCGGATCTGGAACGGCACCGCAAGCTAGAGGGCGAGGCGACGATGGACAAGACGGATAAGCCTGCCACCTTCACGTTCGCCGGCAAGTTCAAGGGCGGGAAGTTCACCGGAACCCACGCGAGGATCGACAAGGAAGGCAAGTCGCGGGCGACAGGGACCCTGACGCTGGGACGGTAGGAGGCCGGGGGCCGTGAGCACGGTGACTCAATGGTGTTAACCGCCCGGTCGGGGTTCGAGTCTCTCTTCCGGAGCCATCTTTTTTTTGACGCATGTCTCTCGCTGTTAACCGGTTAACAGACAGAGACTCCGGCCGTCCCCACCTCTCGCCTGAATCCGCACGTCCCGCGCACAATCCCGAAGGCGGGCGTTTCGTGCCCTCCGGAACGCGTTGAGCGTCACGCTTGGGGTGGAGGTGCAACCCGTGGTGGTTGACGGAACGGCGTCTCGAAGTCTCTGATCCGGGAGTGTCTCTGGTTAACTCATAGGGTTTTACGGGCGTCGAGCGTAGCGAGCATGCGTGTAATGCC
>CBDVAL010000321.1:0-2952 GCA_965371955.1 uncultured bacterium
GCCCTGTAGGCGGGCCTCGGCCTTGTGGGTATTGATGGCCGCCGTCAGCGGAATCACGCGGCGGAACTTGCCGAACATGCGGTCCTTGCGGTGCGACGTGGCCGACGAGGGCTCTTCCGAGCGCGGCTTGTTGCCGCTTAGGATCAGGTTGCCGTTACCCGCGCGCACGATCAGAGAAGCCGGGTCCACGCCGGGCATCTCCGCCTCCACCAGCAGAGCCTCGGCGCACTCGCAAACATCGACGTTGGGGAGCCAGCCCCCCTTGTCGGCGCCTGAGCCGGTCGAGGGGTCGCGCAACTCCTGCAGGCTCTCGAACAGCTTGTTCATCTCGGTTTGGATTCGCACGAACTCAAGATAGGGGCCGAAATCAGTCATGCTCTCTCTCCCGGAACGCTAGCGGACTAGCGCGACGAGCTCTTGCGCGAGCGCGTGCCGATGAGGCCGCGCAGCTCGTTGAGGAACTCGTTGACATCCTCGAACTGTCTGTAGACCGAGGCAAAGCGGACGAAAGCCACCTTGTCCAGCTCACGCAGGCGCATCATCATCAGCTCGCCCAGCTTCTCGGTGGGAAGCTCGCGCTCGGGGCTCTCCTGCACCAGGGTCTCGGCTTCCTCTACGATCTCCTCCAGTCTGCGCACCGGCACGGGTCGCTTCTCGCAGGCGGTGAGCAGCCCGTTGAGGACCTTGGCACGGTCGAACGCCTCGCGCTTGCCGTCCTTCTTGACCACCATGTAGGGGATCTGCTCGATGCGCTCGTAGGAGGTGAAGCGGCGCGAGCAGATCTGGCATTCCCGGCGCCGGCGGATCACCGTCCCCTCCCGGGTCTCGCGTGAGTCCACCACCCGGTCTTCGGGGGCCTGGCAATACGGGCACTTCATGTGGGGTCTCCTTCCCTCAACACACCAGAGGGCTCCGAGGGGGGATCCTTGCGGCGGGAACGTCGCGCCATGCTCTTGATGTCACGGAGCGAGAGTCCTGCCCTCCACTGAAAGAAGAGGCCCAGCATCACGATGGGTGTCCAGGCCAGGAACCACAGGACGATGGCCGTGGCCGCCGCGGCGGACCCGGAGGCCCCAAACAACTGCTCCAGGGCCAGGCTGCATATTATATGATATCCGCCCGCCCCCCCGGGACTCGGCGTCACCACTCCCACCGCCAGGAAAGGGACCAGCAGCAAGGTGGCCCGGAAGGGAAACGCGAACCCCCCACTCAGCGACTGGACACCCGCCCAGGTGGCTGCAGCGATGGCCAGCCAGGTCAGGATGGAGGTGCCCACCGCCCGGATCAGGATCGACGCGTTGGTGAGGGCACGCATCCCGTGGGCGAATTTGCGCGCACCCGCCAGGAAGTATTCCATCTTGCCGCCGCCGGCCGGCGCCAGCCGCCGCTCCAGGCGCAGCAACCAGGACTCGCCGAAACGGGCGAACAGGAAGAGCAGCGGCAGTGCCAGCAAGGCCGCGCCGGCGGCGATGCGCGCGCCGGCCACCATGCGGCTCCACGCCTCGGTGCCCGTGGCGCCGGCGTGTAGATCATCCACGAAAAACAGCAGGTAGGTGCTGAGGAACAGCAGGATCGTCAAGAAGTCCAGGACCCGCTCGACCCCCACCGTGGCCAGCGCCGCGCTGCGGCTCATGCGCTCCCGGCCGGCCAGCAGCAACGGGCGCACCACCTCGCCGATGCGGAAGGGGAACAGGATGGTGGCGGTGTATCCGATGGCCGTGGTGGAGAACAGATTGTAGAAGCTCACCTTCGGCTTCACCGGCGCCAGCAGCAGCCGCCAGCGCACCGCGCGCACCAGCAGATGGAGCACCTGCAGGGCAACCGAGAGCAGCATCATGGGCAAGAACGCGCCGCGGATCTCATGCATGGCCGGGCCGAGATCGTTGCGGAAGTAGTACAGGAAGATCGCCACCAGCGCCACGGTGATCAGCAGGGCGACGAGATGCTTGACCAGACGCATCAATGGCTGTCCCCGCCCAATCCCAGCAACTCGCCGGCGCGTGACGTCCCCAGCCGGTCCGCACCTGCCGCCACCAGCGCCTCGGCCTGCTCGCGCGTACGGATGCCGCCGGACGCTTTCAGCCGGATGGATGCCGGCGCCATCTGCCGCAACTGCTGCACAGCAGCCACGGTGATCTCCGGGCCGGCGGTTCCCGTGCCGGTCTTGAGGAAGGCGGGGTCGGCCGCCGCTACCGCCTTGACGGTGCGCTTCAGCGTGGCCTCCGGCAACAGCCCCATCTCGAGGATGAACTTGTGCAGCGCCTCCGGCGTACGCTTGACAATCTCACGGGCCTCGTTGCGCACGGCCTTGAAGTCCCCCGAGAGGGCGGCGCCGACGTGGATCACGATGTCCAGCTCGGAGGCACCCTCCTTGATGCACTCCAGCGCCTCGACGACCTTGGAGAGCGTGGTGCTGGCGCCCAGAGGGAACCCAACCACGGCGGCCACCAGGACCGAAGATCCCTGCAGCCTTTTTGCAGCCTCCCCCACCCAGGCAGGCGCCACGCACACGGTGGCGCAACCCAGCTCCCGGGCCTGCCGGCATGCGGAGCGCACCTGATCCCGGTGGGTGCCGGGCGCCAGGACAGCCAGATCCAGACGGCTCGCCAGGTCCATGCTCACGACGGTCCCACCCCTTTCTTGCCGAACGGCATCTGGGGCGGCACTTGCAGCGTCTCGTGCCGCCGCACCAGCACCCGGCCCGGCGGCTGGTTCTTCACCTTTCGCACCTGACGTCGCTGGGTCATGATCACCTCCACGCGGCCGGAGCCTCGTGCCTTGGAGTGGTACGCGGCCAGCATGGCCGCCTGGCGCGCCGTTGCCTGGGGCAGCTTCGCCAGCCGGGACGGATTGCGCACCACCACATGCGCCCCGGCAAACCCCTGCGCATGGAACCACAAATCGTGCGGCGCCGCGAGCTTGAACGTCACCAGATCATTCTCCTTGCCGGTG
>CBDVAL010000322.1:0-2951 GCA_965371955.1 uncultured bacterium
CGGCGGAGAGAAAATAGGCCACAAGGCGGCGGGTGCTATCATTCGGCATGCGATTTAGTATCGCCCTCCTCCTTAGCGGCTGTTTACTCCACGCCGCCGTTGATGCGCCCGCTCCTGTCCGATTTCGTGCCCATGTCATTGAGGTGGAAATCCCGCGAGGCTACGCCGTTCTCGTGGTTGACATCAACAATGACCAGCGCCCCGACGTCATCGGCCTCACCTCCCGTCTGACCGAGCTGGCCTGGTACGAAAACCCGGACTGGGAACGCCACGTCCTGATCCGGGACATGAGTGGGCTGGTCAACATGGCCGCCCACGACATCGACGGCGACGGCATTCCAGAGTTCGCCATCGAAAACGAGTTCAACATGGTCGCTGCCAAGAGCCAAGGGCTGGTCTGGCTGCTCCAGCATCAAGACGATCCCCGCAAGCCCTGGAAGGCCACAAAAGTGGATGCGCTGACCACCTCCCACCACGTCGCCTGGGCCGATGTCGACGGCGACGGCAACAAAGAGCTGGTTAACGCACCGTTAATTGGCCCCAAGGCGCTCGCGCCCCGCTACGAAGACCGAGTGCCGCTCGTCTACTATCACGTTCCCAAGGACCCCCAGGGTGAGTGGGAGCGGCTGATTATCGATGACCAGCTCACCGGAGTGCTCCATCGTGTCCGAGTCGTCAAGTGGAACGGGGGCAAGCGCGAGCAGCTCTTAACGGCGGGATTCGACGGAATCGTCCTGCACCAAGCCTTCGGCGAAGGCAACCAGATCCGCTGGGAGAACAAGCTCCTCTCAAGAGGCCACGTTGGGGAACCGCCGAGGGCCGGGGCCAGCGACATCGCGCTCGGACGCCTGAAGCAGAAGCGCGTGTTGGCCTCCGTCCAGCCGTGGCACGGCAACGAGGTCGTGGTCTACACCCAGGACAAGTCTGGTCGCTGGCAGCGAAGGGTCATCTTCGATGAGCTGAAAGAAGGCCACGAAGTCTGTGTCGGCGACTTCAACGGCGATGGTCGCGACGACATCGTCGCCGGAGATCGCGCCAAAGGCGAGATTGCGAGTTCCCACATCTTCTATTCCCAGGACGACGCCGGCGCCCGATGGCATCACGAGATCCTCGACCCTCTCGGCATGTCCGCCTCGGGATGTTCGGTGGCCGACATTGACGGGGATGGCCGTCTCGACATCGTCCTGATCGGCAGCGCCACGGCAAATATCAAGTGGTATGAGAACCTGGGTCCCGGCGGGAGCTGATCCGGCAGGGTCGGGAACTGGCGCGCTGGCCCGTCAGGACCTGGCTTGGCTGTATCCAGGGTTGGCATTGTCAAGTTAACGCATCACAAGCTGAGACGGCCCAGAGATATGGCTAGCGAGACCGCGCTTGAATACTCGATATGGTGGCTTGGCCCCTCGGCTACCGGTTGACTTGACGATGCCCGTCGGTCTGTCCATCGGCACGCCGGTCCGCAAGGCAGTCATCGGCTTTCTTCTGAAGTCAAGTGGTCAAACGCCTGGGTCAATGCCAACACAACCTCTGGGATGTCGTTGACCAGCGAAAGCTCGCCGTGTGATGGAGGTTGCCCTCCGTATCCGCGGGTATTACCCGATGCCCTCATTGGGCACAATAGTGGCTTTGACACAGCGCATACTCATGGCGCTTTCTACCGCCTCCATAATGCCTTCCTCGGTGTAGGGAAAGCAGGTCTGCATGCGATGCCAGGGATAGCGATCTCGCGCCCGGTTAAGCATGTTGATGGCCAGCGGGATGTCGTTGGCGGTGAAGGCCCAACTTCCCAAGAGGTTGATGTCCTTGACACAGAAACGATGCCAGTTGGTCTCGATGGCGCCTGCGTCGGTAAACTGCCCCATTTCGACATACGTCCCGCCATCGCGCAGCATCTCGATCCCCTCAGGGCCAGCCGATGGATGCCCGCTGCAATCGAGCACGAGGTCAGCGCCGTAACCACCCACGATCTGGCGAACGGCGTCAGTCCGGGCCTGTGGTGTGGTGTGAGTTTCAATGCAGACGGTGGCTTCGGCGCCAAACTCACGGCACAGCGATAGGCGCGGCTGTTCCGGGGCGCCTACCACAATGACGCGACCAGCACCCAACTCCTTGGCTGCGACGATCGCCAATACGCCAATGGGGCCCGAACCCTGAATGACCACCGTGTCGCCGGTTCGGAAGCCACCGACGGAGACGGCGCGGTTCAACGCACGAACGCAAGAGGTCAGCGGTTCGGAGAGCGACCCCAACCTCAACGTCATCTGATCGGGCAATCGGTAGATCTTCGTAGCTGGCAACATGTGGAGGTCTACATAGACCATCTCGGACCAACCGCCCCACAGGTGCGGTGGCTTTTCGAAAGGGAGATACCGGCCATAGTAGGTGGGATTGAGACAGCGGTTGGCGTTCGTCGGGTAATGAACACAGTAGTAGCACTCGCCGCAGGGCATAAGGGGCGGCAGCATCACTTTGCTGCCGACCGTCAGGGGTTGGCCCATGAAATCTTCTGTCAAGGCGGGGCCCTTCTCTACGATGACTCCGGCCAACTCGTGACCCAGCGTGAAAGGCCAGGGCAGGGGCTTAGGCCAGTGCCCCCGGAGGATGTGCAGATCGGTGCCGCACACGCCGCAGAATCCAATCTGGATGAGTGCGGCCTTATCGGGTACTGTCGGCCGTGGCACGGTCCGGATCCGGGCCTTTGCTCCCGGACCCTCAAAAGTCGATACTTGTATCGTTTTCATGTCGGTTCTTCGCTTTCTTATTGCTTACACTCCGCGCTGGGCCCCTGAACTGAGACAACCTGCTAAGCAGGGTTTTCCCGTTCGCTGGAAAAAGCTGGGCTGGGGGGCACCCGTCATTGTAGACTGTCTCCCGGCTGGGAAAGCGCTAGCCCGCATTTCTCACCACGTGACGAAGCGAAGTGCGTGAGAGGCGCGTCAGTACGAGGCGCG
>CBDVAL010000323.1:0-2949 GCA_965371955.1 uncultured bacterium
ATCACCGTGGCCGATCTGGTGGCCGACCTGCGTGCCGCCACGCCGTCGGCCGCCGCGGAGGTGGTGATCCAGTGCAAGGTGGACCTGGTGCAGCGGCTCGCGGCACTGCACCGCCGCCTGCGCGGGGCCATGAATCTCGATCTGTCACGCCGGCGCGAGATGTTGCGCGGCCTGGAGCGCCAACCCGGATTCCTGGGGGTGCCCCGGAGGCTGCAGGGCTCGGCGCAGCGCCTGGACGATCTCACCGGGAGGGGCCGCCGCGCCCTGGAGCGACGCCTGCTGCAATCACGCTCACGCGCCGATATGCTGAACGAGCGCCTGTCGCCGCGCTCCCTCGGACGCAGGGTGACGGAGCGCCGCGCCCGCGCCCGCCATGTGCTGGATCTCCTGCGCGCGGCGCTGCGCACCGGCATGGAGGGACGCCGGACCGAGTTGCGCCGCCGGGCGGATCTGCTGGACTCGTTCTCGCCCCTGGCCGTCCTGGCCCGGGGCTACGCCATCTGCCGTGATGAGCACGGGCGCGTGGTGAGCAACAGCTCTGTGGTGACGGTGGGCGATCCCGTCAAGGTTCGACTGCATCAAGGTTCACTGGACTGCCGGGTGGAACGGACAAGGCCCCCGGTGGAGGACGCATGACAGCAAAAAAGAAGAAGGAATCCGAGCCGGAGGCCATCCCGTTCGAGGAGGCCATGGGCAAGCTGGAAACCATCGTGGGCGAGCTGGAGGAGGGCGACCTACCCCTCGAGCGCTCGCTGGAACTGTTCGAGCAGGGTGTCCGCCTCAGCCGGACGTGCGCGCACCGCCTGGATGCCGCCGAGCGTCGCATCGAGATCCTCACCAAGGACGCGGCAGGAGCGGACCGCCCGGAGCCCTTCGAGGCCCCCGACGCGGAGGAGGACTAGTGCCCGACTTCGCAGTGACCGCTTTCTTCACCGAAGCGCGGCAGCGCGTGGACGAGGAGCTGGAGCGTATTCTTCCCGCGGCCTCCGTCGCTCCGGAGAAGCTGCACGAGGCCATGCGCTACCCGGTGTTCGCCGGAGGCAAGCGTCTGCGCCCGGCCCTGTTACTGGCCACGGTGCGCAGCCTGGGAGGCGACGAGGGCGCAGCGCTGCCGTTCGCGGCCGCGCTGGAGCTGGTCCATACCTACTCCCTGGTGCATGACGACCTGCCGGCCATGGACGATGACGATCTGCGCCGTGGGCAGCCCACCTGTCACGTGGCCTACGATGAGGCCACGGCCATCCTCGTGGGTGATGCCCTCCTGACCCTGGCATTCGAGACCATGGTGGCCCACCCGGAGGCTTGTGCCGAGGTGGCCCGTGCCATCGGCTCGCGCGGCATGATCGCCGGGCAGGCCCTGGACCTGGCGGCGGCGGGCAGCGATGTCGACGGCGCAGCTCTGGAACGCATCCACCGACTGAAGACCGGCGCGCTCATCGCCGCGTCCGTGGTCTGCGGCGGCCAACTGTCCGGGGCCTCGGAGCCGGTGCGCAACGCACTACGTTGCTACGGGGACGGATTGGGGCTGGCGTTCCAGATCGTCGATGATCTGCTGGACGTGGAGGGCAGCACCGAGGCTCTGGGAAAGACGGCCGGCAAGGATGCGCGTGACCGCAAGGCGACGTTCCCGTCGATATGGGGTGTGGAGGAGTCGCGCCTCAGAGCGCAGGCGGCCCTGGGAGACGCCAAGGATGCATTGACGGTCCTGGAGGACCGTGCAGGGTTGCTGGCCGGTATCGCCGACTTCGTCCTGCAACGCGACCGGTGAGCGGGCGAGCGGGCGGCAAGGAGCGCGCCGATCGGTTGCTGGTGGACCGGGGACTGGTGGAGAGCCGGGAGAAGGCCCAGGCCATGATCATGGCCGGGGTGGTCCGCTGTGACGGCCGGCGGGTGGAGAAGGCCGGCGAGAGGCTGCCGGCTGACGCCGCTCTGGAGGTGGTGGGCGATCCCATCCCCTACGTCGGGCGGGGCGGGCTCAAGCTGGAGGCGGCGCTGCAAGGTTTCGGCATCGACCCGGCAGGAATGACGGCGCTGGACGTGGGGGCGTCCACCGGCGGTTTCGTCGACTGCCTTCTGCAGCACGGCGCCGCCTCGGTTCACGCCCTGGACGTGGGGCGAGGGCAGTTGCACTGGAAGTTGCGCCAGGACCCGCGAGTGTGCGTGGTGGAGGGCGTCAACGCGCGTTACCTGAAGGCCGGAGATTTCAATGAAACATTCCAGATCGCGACGGTGGATGTCTCGTTCATCTCGTTGCGTCTTGTATTGCCGGCAGTCCGCGCATCGGCGGCTCCGGAGAACTATGTGCTCCTGGTCAAGCCACAGTTCGAGGTGGGACGGGATCAGGTGGAGCGCGGAGGCCTGGTGACGAAGAGCGCCAAGCATCGTCGTGTGCTGCACGAAATGATGGAACTTGCCCGGTCCGAGGAGCTATCACCGGCCGGACTGCTCCCCTCCCCGCTACGCGGGGCCAAGGGCAACCTGGAATTCCTGCTCTACTTGAAGCCGGAGATACCCTCCCCCCCGCAGGAAACGATGGATGCATGGATCGAGGAGGCGATCGTATGACCAAGGCCAAGCCAGCCAAGCCACGATGCGTGGGCGTGGTCGCCAAGCCGGACCCACGCCGGGCCCGTCCGGTTCTCAAGCGCCTGGTGCAGCGTCTGGAGGAAAAGCGAGTGCGCTACCTTCTGGACACGGAAGCGGCGGAGCTGCTGCGCCGCACCGACGACGGCGTCGCTCGCTCGGAGATGGCCGGCAAGCTGGACCTGGTACTGGTGGCCGGCGGCGACGGCACCATCCTCAGCGTGGCCCGCAACCTGGGCCGCTCCCAGGTCCCGGTGGTGGGCATCAATCTCGGCGGCCTCGGCTTCCTCACCGAGTTCTCGGCAAGAGAGATCGACGCGGCGCTCGAGAGCATCCTGCAGGGTGATTACCACGTCGACCGCCGCA
>CBDVAL010000324.1:0-2947 GCA_965371955.1 uncultured bacterium
CTGTTTGCCACCGCCTCGGGTGAGGTGAGCATCGACCCGATCAACCTGCAGGTGCAGGTGCGCGCCGACCGCAGCGATTCCTTCGGTTCGTTCTTCTTCGACCGCGACCGCAGCATCTTCCGGCGCTCCAGTCCGCTCTCCATCACGGTCCTTCCGTTGCCGCGGGAGGGCCGCCCGGCGTCGTTCACCGGCGCGGTAGGGGACTATCGTCTGGAGGTCTCCACAGACCGCACCGAGAGCCGGGTCAATGACGCGGTGAGCCTGCGTGTCAGCCTTACCGGGGTGGGACAGATCCGCGCCGCAGGACAACCCTCGCTGCCGGCGCTGGTGGACTTCCGCATCTTCGACCCCACGGTGGAGGAGAGCGGCAGCTTCCGGGACGGGGAACTCGTAGGTTCGCGATCGTGGGATTACGTTCTGGTGCCGCTGGCTCCGGGCGAGCAATCCATTCCGCCGGTGGTGTTCTCCTACTTCGACCCGGCCGCCGCCGCGTACCGCACCCTGCGGTCCGATCCGGTACCCCTGCAGATCGCCCGGGCCGACGGGCCGGAGATCCCGCCACAACCCGGCCTGGCCCGCCGTGCGGTGACCCAGCTGCAGCAGGATATTGCCTTCATCAAGTTGCCCTCAGGCGAGCTGCGGGATCGCTCCGGTCCGTTCCACCGCTCCGGCGCCTACCTGGCGCTGCTGGCCATGCCGTTCGCGCTGAACGCCGCCCTGCTGGCGTGGAAGGTGCGCGGGGATCGCCTGCAGGCCGACGTCGGGCGGCGCCGCTGGTACCGCGCTCCCCGGACCTTCCGGCAGGCCATGCGCCTGGCAGAGTCGTCGCGGGCTGCCGGGGAGGTCGTCGCATTCCATGCCGGCATCCATGCCGCGATCACGGGTCTGGTGGCCGACCGTGAGAACCTCGCCGCTGCCGGACTGACACGTCCCCGCCTGCACGACATCCTCGAGGGTGCCGGCGTGGACGGAAAGGTGCGCCAGGAGCTGGAGCGAATCCTGGATGCGTGTGACGCTGCCCGCTTCGCCCCGGCCTCGGTGGACGACTCCGCCATGCAGGAGCTGGCGCAGCGCGCCACCGCGGTGGCCCGACAACTACAGGAGTCCCGCCGATGATCACGGCATGGGCACTGGCAGGCGCGTTGGCGCTGAGCGGGGCAGGGGCAGGCCGCGACAGCCGTGCCGCAGAGTTGCTCGCATCCGGCAGCCGTCACTATGAACAGGGAGACTACGCCGCGGCAGCCGCCGACTACCAGCGCATCCTGGACTACGGCATCGAGAACGAGGTCGTACACTACAACCTCGGCAACGCGCAGTTCAAACAGGGGGAGCTGGGCGAGGCCATTCTGAGCTATGAGCGGGCGCTGGTGCTGAACCCGCGCGACCCGGAGGCAACGGCGAACCTGGCCTACGCGGTCAGCCTGACCGTGGATGCGGTGGAGAGTCCCGAGCAGCCGTTTCCTCTGCGTGCCTTTCTGTGGCTGTTGCATCGCACCACTGCGGGGGAGGATGCCATGCTGTTGCTGCTGGTGGCGTATCTCCTGGGCGCCACCTGCACCGGCGCCATCCTCCTGCGGCGCAGCACCCGCAGGCCGCTGATCTACGTGGCGGCGGCCCTGCTGGTCATGGGAGCTTGGTCGGGGGGAGCTCTGGGATGGAAGGAGTACCGGGAACTGGGACAGCAGCGCGCCGTGATTCTCACCGAGAAGGTGGACGCGCTCAGCGGGCCGGCGGTGGACTACAAGTCGCTGTTCACCGTGCACGAAGGCCTGCGGGCTGTGGTGCGCACTCGCCGCGGCGAGTGGGTGCAGATCCTGCTGCCCAACGGCCTGATCGGGTGGGTCCCGGCCAAGACGCTCGGCATTGTCTGACGCTCCCTCGTGATACATTCGGGCGAGTCGTCGCGCTGGGTACCCTGGACCGCCACATGACCAAGCCCCGGACTATCATCGTCCTGCCTGCCTACAACGCAAGCCGGACCCTGCAGGCCACGCTGGATGAGATCCCCTCCGGATGCGCGGACGAGATCCTGCTGGTGGATGACGCCAGCCAGGACGGCACCGCAGACCTGGCCGAGTCACTGGGCCTGACGGTGATCCGCCATGAGCACAACCGTGGCTACGGCGGCAACCAGAAGACGTGCTACACCGAGGCGCTGGCCCGGGGTGCGGACCGGGTAGTGATGGTCCATCCCGATGATCAGTACGATGCACGCGTGCTGCCGCACATGCTGGGTCTGCTGGATCTGAAAATTTGCGACGTCATCCTGGGGTCGCGCATCCGCACGCGCAAGGAGGCGCTGCGGGGCGGCATGCCGCTGCACAAGTACCTGGGCAATCGCGGCCTGACCATTCTCGAGAACATGCTGCTGGGCCAGAACCTGGGGGAGTTCCATTCCGGTCTGCGCGCCTACCGCCGTGAGGTGCTGGAGGCCATTCCGTTCCTGGAGAACCGTGACGACTTTGCCTTCGATAGCCAGCTCCTGGTGCAGGCGGTGCACTTCGGTTTTCGCCTGGGAGACATTCCGGTGGGCGTGCGCTACTTCCCGGAGGCTTCCAGCATCGGATTCCTGCATGGGATGTCCTACATCGGCGGGACGCTTTCCGCACTGGGTGCCTACCTGATGCACCATTCCGGCCTGGTGAAGCACCGGCTGTTCCGAGCCCGGCCGCAAGCCAGCGGCGCCTCGGGGAGCTGACCGGGCCCCGGGTGCGGAAAGCAGTCGATCCGGATCGATAAAACCGTCCCCCTGTGGCGCCAGCGGGACATCCCACAAGTAGCTTTCCTGCAGTGAGATGGGCTTCGAGGGCGGGATCCGTTTCCCCGAATGTGCCCACTTTCCGGCGAAACCGTTCCCTCAGGGCCCCGCTGACGGTTGACGCCCGGGCCCGGCCGGACTATCTGGCGAATATCACAAGCGACTGACCCGGAACGAGTTACAGGCCTG
>CBDVAL010000325.1:0-2936 GCA_965371955.1 uncultured bacterium
AGATCTCGTTCTTGTAGGCCTGCAGGTAATCCCGGCTGTACGCCCGGTCCCCCAGTATCGGCTGGAACTCGCAGCCGTAGCTGAAATCAGTTGCGTCGGGGGGAATGCACGACATCTCGTAGCGCGGCCGGCCCGGCCAGATGCGGATGCCCACGCAGTAGAGGCTGTATTTGTCAAAATACTTGCGGCAGACGCGGTTGCCGCGCATCACCGCCTCGACGAACTTGTCCTCGTTGGTGGCAAGATCCGGGATGATCATCTTTCGCCGGCCCCAGAAGTTCCACACCACTTGCGAGAACACCACCGCCCGGTCGATGATCTTTCCGTCCTGCATGAATTCCCGGCGGCGGAACGCCGGGAACAATTCCAGGCGCCGGTCGACGAGATACACAGCCTCGCGCCATTTCCACGGCCTCATCAGGTAGTATCCGCCGACCCGCAGGGCAAAACCCGCCTCGCCGTGGCCGGTCAATCGGGGACGCCACTTCGCGTTGAACTGCTGCTCCCGCTCGTCGCTATCGAAGGCGACCAGCAGGTTGATGGCGCGGTCCATGATGGTCAGGATCCCGCAGTAATCGGCGGCGTCCTCCCGGACCAGCATCTGCATGTCCCGGATCCCGCGCTCCAGGGATCCGTAATAGAAATAGCGCATCGAGATCGGCGTGAAGGGACGGATCCTCAGGGTGGCCTCGGTGATGATGCCGAACTGCCCGTACCCCAGCAAGACGCGCTCGAACAGATGGGGATTCTCTTCCTCGCTGCATTCGACGAGTTCCCCGGTGGGAGTGACGACCTGCAGAGCGACCACCTGGTCGGCGCTGCAGCCGAGCCGCGGAGAGTTGATATCGATCCCCCCCACCCCGAGGGTACCGCCGACGCTGGAGGTCAGGTTGAGCGGCGCCGACAGGTAATCGAGGCCGTCCCGGCGCAGGTGCTCGGCCAGCGGAAGCCAGTAGATGCCCGCCTCGGTCCGCACGGTCATCCGCTCCGCATCGATTTCCAGGACCCGGCTCATCCCCGACATGTCGAGGAGCAGGCCGCCGAAGCCCACCGATTCCCCCTCGGTGGTGAGGCCGCCGCCCCGGGTGGTCACCGGCACCTCGAACTGCTGGGCGCGACGCAGGACGGCGACGATCTGCGCCGCGTCCCGGGGAATCAACGTGCCGGTGGGCATTCCGTGGGCCATGCCGCCGGCGTCGGTGACGTAGGCAGCGCTCGAGGCGCGGCCCTCGCGAACGTTCACGCCTTCCTGCCGCAGGGCGTCGCGAAATTCGTTCCATCCCTCGCCCTGCCAGCGCCGTGGATTGGTCTGCTGGCGGCTCACGCCCCTGAGGGAATCCGGGGCCACCGGATCGGGAGGGATCCGGCCGATGGAAACTTCCGAGATCTTCATCGCGCCGGTATTCTCGCTCAGAACCTTGATCGCGACCGCATGAGGCGCCGACCTTCATGCCGCGCTTCAGAGCCATGACCGGAGTAGCCTACCAGCGAGTCCGCCGCAATGGAAGTTGGCCTCCGCCAAGCGCTAGGCCAGATCAGGACCCGCCGCTGCCATCGCCCCGCGGGCGCCGGCCGGAGCCCTCGCTGAGCCGGTCGGCGAGTTCCTCGTAGCGGGCCGGGTCGCCCGGGGATTTCAGGTCCGAGGACACGCGCAGCAGCGAGCGGATGCCGTGCACCAGTTCCCTGCACTCGCGGCACAGCAGGATATGCAGGCGCAGCGAGAACCGGTGCAGTGTGGAGAGCTCCTGGTCCAGGTAATCGCTGCTGAGCTCGGCCACTTCCTTGCAGGACATTATCAAGGCACTCCCCCATCCTGCATCAGCGCCTTGCGCAAGGTGACCCGGGCCCGGTGCAGCAACACCCGGAAGTGCGACCTGGTGACATCCATGATCTGCGCCGCCTCATCCGTGTCCAGCCCATGGATGTCGCGCAGCAGGAACGCCTCCCGGTTGCGCGCCGGCAGGTCGTTCACCACGCGGGACAGGCGGTCGCGCAGCTGGCCGCTCTCCAGGAGTTGCTCGGGGTCGGGGCGCTGATCGCGCGGTGTTGACTTGATGCGTCCCCGGTCATCGAACTTCCCATGCAGCGGATCGTCGACCTCCAGCGGCACCTCGCGCGAGCGATCCCGCTGTGCCTGCCGGATGCGATCGTAGGCCTTGTGGTGCAGGATGGAGAACAGCCAGGTGCGCAGGAGACTGCGCCCGTCGAAGCCGGGCAGCCCTTCCAGCGCCGCCACCAGCGTCTCCTGCACCAGGTCGTCCACTTGCTGGCGGTCGCCGAGAAGGTGCAGCGCGTAGCCCTCCAGTTGCGGTCCGAATCCGACGATCATCTGTCGGCAGGCGTCCGGATCGCGCCGGCGCAACCGGTCCAGAAACTCGGGCGTCTCCGCCAGGTCGGACATGGAGTTCCTCGGTTTCGCCCCCGGCGAGGCCGCCGGGGACGATGAGGATACAACAACAGGAGGGGGCGGAAAAGCGCTCCGCGGAGCCGGCAAGGTTGCGCTGCCGGACTGCATCATCTCAGGCGTCCGCCGCAGCCATCACTTCCCTGCGGGCAACAGGGCGCCGCCGAGACCCAGCGCCGCCCCGGACTCGCGCAGCAGCTGCATGGCATGCTTTCTCGCCCGGTGCAGCCGTGACATGACGGTGCCCAGGGGTACGCCCAGACGCTCGGCGATCTCCTTGTAGGAGAGGCCGGCGAAATGCAGGCGCAGCGTGTCGCGATAGCGCTCCGGGACGCCCCGGAAGACGGTCTCCACGGCAGCGCCTTGCTCGCGCAGCAGCAACGCCTGGAACGGACTCACCGGATTACTGGGCGTGTCCGGCGCGGTCAGATCGGGTGCATCCTCCAGCGTGGTCATCACGCGCTGGTTGCTGCCGCCGCGACTGCGCCAGGCGCTGATCAAAGTGGTCTTCAGGATGCGTGCCAGCCAGGCC
>CBDVAL010000326.1:0-2851 GCA_965371955.1 uncultured bacterium
GACCTCGACGCCCTCCCGGGCGGCGTCCGTATCGCCGGAATCCAGCAACTCCTCCACCCTCTGCACGGCCTGCTGCACCTGCGCCACATCCGCTGCCGTGGCGTCGGCTCCGGCAGCCGGCGCGCCGAAGTCCTGGGTGAGCAGCTCCACCATCTGCAGGCCCTCCCGGGCCCGCTCGTTCTGCGGGTCTTCCTGGAGAATGCCCTTCCAGACGGCTGCAGCCTCGTCGTACTGCCCGTCGTTGTAATGCCGCGAGGCCTGGTCCAGCTTCTGCTGCGTTTCGTCCTGGTTCATCCCTGGTCCTGTCTGGCCTCAAGGAAGTCGGCCTGGCAGGCCGGCGAGCAGAAGAAATGGTTCTCGCCGTCCCGCTGGCTCCTCAGTGCCCTCGCCTCAGGTAGGAAGGTATTGCAGATCCGATCCCGCACCATCTTCCCGGTGTCGGAATCCGCACGCGGAGGTCGCGGGCGGGAAGGGGCCCGGCGAGGCCGCAGCGCACCCACCCACCACAGGACAAAAGATGCGCCCAGAATCCACAGGAGCAAGCGCCCCACTAGTTCGTCGCTCCTGCGGGGGCCTGGCTCAGATGGCTGCGCAGCTCCGCCAGCTCCGGAAGGTCCGGCTGCAGGGCCTCGAGTCGGTCTGCAGCGGCACGCGCCGCATCGTAATCCTCCCGGCGGGCCTCGGTGACGGCGAGATAGAACCATCCCTGCCAGTAGGAGTCATCCAGCTCCACGGTGCGCGCGAAGCGCTCCCGGGCCCCGTCCAGGTCGTCTTGCTCCGCCAGAACGAGTCCCAGATGCGTGAGCCCGTGCAGATTGTCCGGATCGGCGTCGAGAAGCCCCTGCAGGACCTCGCGAGCCTGGTCGAGCTTGCCCACCTGTTGCTGCAGGTTGGCCAGTTCCAGGACGGCCGCAGCATCCCGCGGATCGTCGGCGATACGCCGGCGTAGCTCCTCCACCCGGGCAAATACTTCGGCCATCCTGTCCATGGATCCGCCGGCAGGAGCTCCGGAGGGCGCACCCTGGGCGAGTGCCGTGCCGCGCAGGGCGGGCACGCCGGGCTGCGGCGCATGCCCGAACCCCCAGGCCAGGGCGAAGCCCAGGGCAAAGCCCACCGCGATCCCGGCGGTCAGGAACACTCCATGGTCACGTTTCATGGGCTTTGGGGTCCGGCGAACGCCCGGGCCGGGCGGGATGGAGCAGAGGTCGCGAAGAGGCCCGGTGCCCCCGGGGCACTGACTCTCTGCCGATTCGCCGGGATGCTACTCAAAAAGCACCGGCGGGTCAAGAAAGTGGCCGATGGAGGGGCTGTTTGCCCGGCCGCCCCCCCTGTGCTATCTTTCGCCGCGTCATGGCGGGCGTCAACACCCCACCCGGGGCTCACGGGGCCGGATTTTCCGCCCGCTTCTTTCGCCGTCCCGGCGCCTGGGTCGGGTCCCTACTGGTGGGCGTGTTCCTGGTCGCCGGGCTGGCAGAGCCCGCCCTGCAGCGCGCGCTGGGTCATCGTTGCTCCGACATGCCCAAGGAGTCGCTGCTGGAGCCCCCCAGCCGTCAACACTGGCTCGGGACCGACGACCAGGGCCGCGATCTGCTGGTGCGGCTCATCTGCGGCTCGCGCACTTCACTGCTGGTGGGCGTCGCCGCCGAGGCGCTGGCGTTGCTGCTGGGCGTGACCGTGGGCGCCTGGGCCGGCTACCGCGGTGGCCGCACCGACGCCCTGCTCATGCGCTTCACCGACATCGTGCTGGCGTTCCCGTTTCCCCTGGTGGCCATTGCCGTGGTGGCGTTGGCTGACGTCCGCAGCACCTGGCTGGTGCTGGTGCTGCTGGGATTGCTCGGCTGGCCGGGACTCGCCCGGCTGATCCGCTCGCGCATCCTGGCGTTGCGGGACAGCGGCTTCGTCGAGGCGGCTCGGGCGAGCGGCGCCGGCGAGGCCCGGGTGCTGCTGCGGCACGCGCTGCCGTCGGGAATGGCACCGGTGTGGGCGGCGGTCTCGGTGGGCATTGGGGGCAACATCCTGGCGGAAGCCTGGCTGTCGTTCATCGGACTGGGCGACCAGAGCCGGCTATCCTGGGGTACCATCCTGAGCAACGCCTGGACCTTCGCCTCCACCTCGTGGTGGTACGCGCTGGCGCCCGGCCTGGCCATCACCTTCACCATCCTGGGCTTCATGCTGCTGGGCGACGCGCTGCGTGACACCATGGACCCACGGACGGCCACGGAGCTGCCATGAAACGGACCGTGCTGTTAGTGCTACTGCTCGCCCTCGCCGGAACGCTGGCATGCACGCAACCGAGCGACGACAGCCAGAGTGACAAGACGGTGTTCCGGCATCGGCTGAAGAACGATCCTCCGAACATGGACCCGGCACGGGCCTTCGACACCATGTCCGACTCGGTTCTCTTGAAGCTGTTCGACGGTCTGGTGGATCTGGATCCTGCAACGCTGAAGGTGGTCCCGGCGGTGGCGGAGAGCTGGGAGACCTCCGACGACGACGTCACCTATACCTTTCATCTGCGCCCGGACGTCATGTTCCACAACAACCGCAAGGTCACGGCGCACGATGCGGTGTACACCTTCCAGCGCGCACTGCAGCCCGAGACACGCTCCGGCAGGCCGTGGGTGTTCACCCCCATTCTGGGCGCCGAGGCCTTCGTGAACGGCGAGGCGGACTCGGTGGCGGGGCTGGAGGCGGTGGACGAGCACACGCTGCGCATCACGCTGGAGCGGCCGTACGCGCCGTTCCTCGCCCACCTGAACACGGCACAGGGTGGGTTGCTGCCGCTCGAGGTCTACGTCGATCCCGAGCGCGGCTACCTGCGCCGGCCGGTGGGCTGCGGACCGTTTCGTTT
>CBDVAL010000327.1:0-2783 GCA_965371955.1 uncultured bacterium
CCATGGAGTGGGGGAACTTCGGGGCCGAACCGAAACCGCCATGGGTGGGGTCGAAGGAACCGACGATCCGCCGGGCGGCGCCCTCCAGAAGATCGGCGGTCAGTTCGCCAGAGGGGCCGGGCGGTGGCTGAAGAACCTGGCGCACATGTTCGCTGAGCCGCTCTGCCTGCTCCTTGACCCGGTCGTTCTGTTCACTCCAAACCCGGGCCATCTCCTCGCAGACGCGCGGGAATCCGGGTCGGTTGAAGCGGTCTTCCGGGGGGAAGTAGGTGCCGCCGTGGAAGGGCTCGCCCTCCGGGGTCAGCCAGGCGGAGAGTGGCCAGCCGCCGCTGCCGGTCAGGGCTTGCACGGCTCGCATGTAGATCTCGTCCACATCCGGCCGCTCCTCGCGATCGACCTTGATGCAGACGAACAACTTGTTCATCAGCGCCGCGATCTTCTCGTTCTCGAAGCACTCGCGCTCCATGACGTGGCACCAGTGGCAGGCGGAGTAGCCGATGGACAGGAAGACCGGCTTGTTCTCCTCCCGGGCGCGAGCGAACGCTTCCTCGCCCCACGGATACCAGTCCACCGGATTGTGGGCATGCTGGAGGAGGTAGGGCGAGGTCTCCGCTGCCAGGCGGTTGGTGTGACGAGGCGCTGCGGATTCATCACTCACCGTGTGACCCTCCTGGGGATCGGTCGGCATCGCTGGCTCGCAGGCCGTTCCGGGGAACAGGGCGAGCCCGGCTGCGACCAGGAAGCGGGAAGCGCCGGGTCCGGCCGGACCGCGCGGTGCCGCCGCAACCTGCTTCACGAGAATTCCTTCTGGTCGAACTGCGCTACAAAGCCCAGCACTCGATTCTCGAGGAACTCGTAGGTGCGGGTGAAGAGACTTGCCAGGTCCTCGAGGTTGTCGGCCTTGATGGCCTGACGAAAAACTCCCGTGGTTTCGAGGAACAGGGAGCGGGAATCCCGGTCGTAGGTTTCGATACGCACGTTGAACAGGGAAGGGTGTTCCTGGCTCATGGGAAAGCTGAAACGCAGACCCAGCAGCCCGGCGGGCCGATCGAAGCGCTCCAACGCACCCTCCGGAAAATGCAGCAGAGATCGGGACATGAATTCTGCCGCGTTCTCGACGCTGCGGGGATTGATGAGCGATTGCACCAGGAACTGCTGGGCGACGAAGCCCGTCACCGACAATTCGTCCAGGACGTAACGCCCCATCTGATTGACCCGAGCCTGAAAATCCTCGCGGCTGATGCCGGTCATCTGCTCCTGGATGCGCAGGCGGTCCGGCAGGATCAGCGCGGACGACACCGCGCCTTGCTTGGGGACGGGGTTGGAGAGCTGGGCACCCCCGGGGATGACCTGGAAGTTGGCGTAGGCCGCGTTGCTACTGCTGAAGGCCAGATGGTGGACCTTCTGCAGGTGGGGCATGGGATGGGCCGCCTGCGCGTGGATGAGCTCGGCGACAAAGGTGATGCTGCGCAGTGGATACACGATGGCCCTCGACTCAGTACCCGGGCACCGCCGCTCGGCCTGGTTCGCGCCCACGCGCGCCAGGCAGCACCGCCAGTACGGCTGCCACGTGGCTGCGCATTGTAGCCCTGGCGGGTTGGATTTGGTGCCCGCTCAACCAGACCCGGGAGATCGGGGCCGCAGCAAGAGGACCAGGGTCCAAGGGACAAAGGTCGCCGCCAGTTGCAGGAGACACAGCATTCCCACCTCCATGTCGCGACCGTAGTGGGCCTTGTTGTAGATCCGCAGGGGCAGGGTCCGCTGCGCCCCGTCCAGCAGGACGATGGTATCGAGGTCGCGCATGGCGAGACCGAAGCACAGGATCAAGGTGGCCACCAGGCCCGGTGCGAGCAACGGCAGGGTCACGCGCAGGAAGCGCCGTCTGGGCGAGGGAATGGCCAGCTGCGCGGCCTCCTCGATCTCCGGATCAATGCGCAACCAGGAAGCACGCAGTCCGAGGACGGCAAGGGGCACGTAACGGGCCGCCAGCGTGAGCACGACCAGTCCACCGCCCCCGTAGAAGGCCTGCATCCACGCCCAGGGCCGATGAAAGGTGGAGAGCTGGGACATGCCGATCAGCAGGCTTGGAAAGCCCAGCGGCAGCAGGACCAGGGCCAGGGCGCCGGGGCGTGTTTTTCCCCGGCGTGAGAGGATCCAGGCTGGCCCGAGCGCGAGTGCGCCGACGAGGAGCGCGGCGCCGGAGCAATAGCCGAGAGACCTCAGGAGGTCGCCGCCGGCCGGTCCCCGGAGCAGCTTGCGCAAGGAGCCGCCTGAGGTGCTGGCCAGTTCCGGTGGTGGCGGCCCGGGGGAGACCGGCGCCTGGGGGTCCACGCTGGCAGGAAGCGCGGGAGCACCTGCGACCGGCCGCTCACCCGCAAGAGACCAGCGTGCCAGAACACCGATCGGAATGCCCGCCGAGATCACCAGCACCAAGGCGAGAAAGAGATGGGCCGGTAGCTGCCAGCACCCGAGGCGAAAGGCGCGGGGTGGACGGTAGGTTCCCCGCACGGAGGCGTGGCTGCGGCGCCCTTCCAGGCGGGCGACCATCACCATGCACAGGGTCGCCACCAAGACCAGGGGCAGGGCAGCCGCGGTGGCGCCCTCCGCGTCCACCAGCGTCGCCCAGCGGTAGTACACGTCCGTGGCGAAGACCTGGTAGCTGCCCTCGCGCTGGCCCGCGAAGCTGAAGAAGTCAGGGACGCTGAAGTCCGACACCGCCAGCACGAACACCAGCAAGGCGGCCGCCAGCAGCGCCGGCCGCGCCAGTGGCAACGTGACGCGCC
>CBDVAL010000328.1:0-2766 GCA_965371955.1 uncultured bacterium
GGCGTTCCCTACCCCGCCTTCCGCCTGGCGATCATCGCCGCAGGATTGGCGGTGCTCCGACTGCCTGCCGCCGGCGCCCGGCCCGAACGGGCACGGGGAGCACCACCACCAGGCACCGGGGGCGCGCTCCTGGCCGCCGTGTTCCTGGTGGGGGCCGCCTCCATGGTGGATCAGGTGAGCTGGACGCGCACGCTCTCCATGTTGCTGGGGTCCACTGTCTACGGGTTCTCGCTGATCCTGGCAGCATTCCTCAGCGGCCTGGCTCTGGGAGGGCTTGCAGGTGCAAGGCTGGCGCGGCGCTCCCGCGACTTGACGCGTCTCCTGGTAATGCTCTATGCCCTGGTGGGCCTGTCGTCCCTGCTGGGAATGGCCGTGCTGGGCAGGCTGGCCGTATGGCTTGTTCCTCCCCTGGCACGCGCGCATGCGAGCCTGGGCTGGATCCTGTCGCTGCAGTTTGCCGCCGCGTTCGCGGTGGTGGCGGTCCCGACCTTCCTGATGGGGGCCGCCTTCCCGCTGGCGGTGGCGCACCGGGATCGAGGCGGCAGAGGTGCAGGCCTTGCGGCGGGCGAAGTCTACGCGGCATCCACCGGCGGCCTGGTGCTGGGAAGCCTGCTGGCAGGAGGCTGGATCCTGCCCGCCCTGGGTGTGCACGGCGCCCTCGTGGCGGGCGCCCTCGCCATGCCGGTGGCGGCGCTTCTCGTCGCACGCTGCGCGCCCGGCAGCGGCCTGTGGAAAATGTCCCTGGCTTCGCTGCTGGTGCTCATGGTCACCGCATGGGGTCTTCCCGGCTGGGACGCCGCGCTGGTCACCAGCGGACCGTTCCTCTACGCACCGCTGTACCGCGCCGGCGCCCGGGCCCAGGACGTCTCCATCTCCGACGCCATCCGTGGGCGTGGCGAACTCCTATTTCATCGCGACGGCGCCAACGCCACGGTCTCGGTGCGCCGCTCACCCGGGGATATCCTCTCGCTACAGATCAACGGGAAGACCGACGGCTCCAGCGGAGGCGACATGGTGAGCCAGCTACTGGCCGGACATCTGCCGGCCCTGCTGGCCCCACCGGCCGCTGACTCGGCGTTGCTGGTCGGCCTGGCCACCGGGGTCTCCCTCGGGGCGCTGGAAGCCCACCCGTTCCGGCAGATCGACGTGGTGGAACTGTTGCCCGGGGTGGTCGAGGCGGCCCCCCTGTTCGACGCCACCAATGGCAAGGCGCTGGACGACCCGCGCGTGCGGCTGCGGCTGGGCGACGCCCGCAATCACCTGCTGTATTCCGGCGCCACCTACGACGTCATCACGTCACAACCCACCAACCCCTGGGTCTCCGGGGCAGCGGCCTTGTTCACCCGCGAGGCGTTCGTGGCGGCCCGGGATCGGCTACGCGATGGCGGGATCTTTTGCCAGTGGGTGCAAGGTTACGGCATGCAGCCCGAGGATCTCCGCAGCGTCGTGGCGACATTCCGGGAGGTTTTTCCACAGCTATCGTTGTGGGAGGAATCACCGGCAGGCGGTGACTACTTCCTGGTGGGCCACAAGGCCGCATCGGTGGTGCTGGATCTCGACCTCATGGAGGAGCGCCTGCGTGGTCCCCGCGTTCGCGACGACCTCGCGCGGGCGGGGATCTCCGATGCTGTGGATGTCCTCACACGGTTCGTGGCCGGCCCTGACGCCCTCCGGGACTGGACTCGTGGGGCAACGCCGCAGGTCGATGACCGCACGTCCCTGGAGTTCACTGCCGCGCGGGCCTTGTACGAGAACACCTTGCCGGCGGTGGTGCGCACCTTGCGCCGTCACCGGGAGGCCCCGGTCGCCTGGATCCTCCACCTCGGCAGCGCGGCGGAGTCCAGCTCGCTGCTGTCCCGCCTGCGCGCAGCCCGCACCGAGGCGCGGCGGGAGGAGCGCTTCCTCCTCTCCCTGGGAGATGCCGGGGCGGCGGCCCTGGCGCACCCGGACCTGGGGATGGCCGTCGAGCTCCTGCGGGCCGGCCTGCCGGGCCCGGCGCGCCGGCACCTGGAACGTGCGGCGACCTCGGCCCCTGCAGCGGCGGAGGCCCATGCGCTGCTGGGGGCCTTGCTGGCCTCCTCAGGCGAAGGGGAAAGCGCACGGCGGGAGCTGGCGCAAGCCGTCGACATGCGTCCCGGAGATGTGGCGTCACTGGCGCTCCTGGCCCGGCTGGATCTGGACAGCGGCGATCTCGAAGCAGCCCGGCGCCATCTGCAACAGGCCCGGGCTCTCCATCCGGACGATCCGGACCTGCTCAACCTGACGGGCGTCCTGCACCTGCTTGACGGCCATCCGGCACAGGCGATCACATCGTTGCAGCGTTCCGTGCAGGAAGATGCAGGCCTGGCGGAGGCCTGGGTCAACCTGGGAGTCGCCCGCAGGCAATCCGGCGATCTGCCGGGAGCCCTGAAGGCCTATCAGCGCGCGTTGCAGATGGACCGGGACAATCCGGACGCGCGCTTCAACCTCGCGGTGGGGCTGGCCCTTGACGGGAACGGTGCTGCGGCGGCTGAGGAACTGCTGCACATCCTGCGCGTGGATCCGGCGGATTCGTCCGCGCGGCTGCGTCTGGCGCTGGTCTATCGCGACGACCACCGTTTCGCCGATGCCCGGCGCGAGTTGCAGATGCTCATCGCAGAATTTCCAGGCGCGGCCGAAGTCGCTGCGGCACAAGAGGCACTGGCGAACCTGTAGCCGATAAGCGTAACTCTAGAACAGGTCCCACTGCTCCCCGGCCGGCCCTTGTGCCGTGGGAGGCGGGAGGGG
>CBDVAL010000329.1:0-2765 GCA_965371955.1 uncultured bacterium
CCTGGATTCGGCCCCCACGCGTAGCAAGCCCCGGTTGCCCAGGTGAGCCCCCAGGAGGATGGCCCCCTGGCCTGCATCGCCGAAGTCTATCAGAGGCCTGAAGCCCTCGACCTCGACGGTGAAGCGGTCGAGAGAACCGAGCCACGCCATGGCCTGATCCAGCGCCGTGGACGCGAACGAGTACATGTGCCGGTACTGTTCCCGCAGGCCGGGCGGCCGCCCCAGTGCCTCTGCACCGCCCGGCATGGCGTGCAGGCGCTGGAGATAGCGGCGCGAGGCGCGCCTTGCGGAGCGGTCGGTGAGAAAGAAGTAGGCAACGATGGGGTGAAGCAGCAAGCGGGCCGGAAAGAAGCCGAACACTCGCACCGCGTGGCCGAGGGCGCGCATGGCCCACAGGGAGCCGCGCTCCTGCACCCCATCCCAGCTGCGAGACCGCTCCATCACGCTTTCAGGACCATGCGCCCCGAAGCGAAGCGCGTCTCGCCGTCGTGCAGCACGTAGGCGACGCGGGAGCGCTCCGGGTCGTGGTCCAGGCGGGCCGAGAACGTCTGCCCGGGCTGCAGCAGCTGGTGAAACTTGATCTGCTCCATGCGCGCGATGGCCGGAGGCGCGCCCAGGAGTTCGCCGGCCAGCTCGTGGATCCATTGCAGTTGCACCACGCCGGCCACCACGGGGAAGTCGTCGAAATGGCCCTCGAAGTAGCAAAGATTCTCGGGCACTCGCAGGCGCAACTCCAGCCATCCATCGCCGGAGGAACGATGCAGCCGCTCGGGCCGCCGCACCAGCCCCTCGCCGGCAGCGGTCGCCATCGCCTTCCTGAGCTGTGGAAATCGGTGGTGCCGGTAGAGGAACTCGCCCCCGAACACCATGCCCATCAGGATGTAAGCGATGAGACCATTGTACAGTGCCCACGCCTCCAGGCTTCCCGCCAGCGCCAGTGCCAGCGACAGCGAGCCGTTGAGCAGGAAGAAGGCAGTCCACAGCATGGTCACGCGGCGGCAGTACGCCACTTGTTCGTCGCCGAGATCCGAACGGATGGCCTGGGCGAACGTCTCCACCAGGGATGGCGGAACGAGCAGGGATCGGCCGAAGCTCAACAGCAGGGCAGCGGAGAACAGGGCCGGAACGAACAGAAAAAAGACGCCGTCGTTGAAGACAAACGTGAGTGCGTAGGCAAGGCCCAGCATGGCGAGAGGGAAGGACAGTGTCTTCCCCAGTGACAGCACCTGGCGGCGCCGCGGACCCAGGGCCAGGCGCAGCAAGAGCGTCACTCCGAGGAACAGGGCCACCATCCTCGGCTCGAAGAAGCGCAGGCCGAGGTACACCAGCAGGGGGTATCCGACGCCGAGCAGGACGAGCAGGATGCGCAGTGCAGCTCTCATGACTACGCCGGACGCGGGACACTACTCCGCCGCACGGGCCTCCATCTTGCGGTGAATGGTCTCCACCACATCCTTGACCGTGCGGATGGACCGGAACTCGGTTTCCACCAGCTTCAGGCCGGTCTCGGTCTCGAGCTTCACCGCCAGGTCGATGGCGTCGAGGCTGTCGAGGTCCAGATCCTGGAACAGGGTCGCCTCCGGCGTCACCGCCTCACGCGACAGGTTGAACGTGGTGATGAGAACCTCGCGGACCTGGCGGTCCACTTCCTCCAGAGACGTCATGTCACGAGACCCCGGGTGCAGCTGCGCGCTGCGCCGAGACATAGGTCGCCAGCGTCTGCACCGAGTAGAAATGCTCGCGCAGCTCCGCCGTCTCGCCGTCCAGCTTGATACCGTATTTCTTGCTGAGGGCCAGCGCCAGCTCGAGTGCGTCGATGGAGTCCAGCCCCAGACCCTCGCCGAACAGCGGAGCATCCGTCTTGATCTCCTCGGCGGAGATATCCTCCAGCGCCAGAGATGACACGATCACGTTCTTGATCTCCTTCAACAGCTCTTCAGGCACCGACATAGGTCATCTTGCTCCGGAAGTAGTGCTCCATGGAATCGGTCAACGCCCGGGCTCTGATCGGGCAATTGTCCGGCTCGCCTGGAGGCAACGGGATCTCCTCCGGCGTGCCGAACTGCAGCGAAAGGGTCAAGGGCCGGTCCGGCACGTCCCACCACCGTTGCCCCTTCATCAGGAATCGCGGCTCGCACCGGATCACCACCGGGACGATGCGCGCCCCCGACGCAATCGCCAGCCGGGCCGCGCCGCGCTGGAACGGCCGCAAGCCGCGCAGCGGCGAACGCGTTCCCTCCGGGAACAGGATGATGGAGCGTCCGAGGCGCAAGCGCTCCAGCGCGGACTCCATGAACCCCGTCCCATCGCCCTGGATGTAGTTCGCTGCTCGTACCACGCCCCCCAGGAAGCGATGCTCCCAGAGAGCCTTCTTCACCACGCAATCCACTTCCGGCAGGCGACTGATGAGCAGCACGACGTCGAGGAGCGTGGGATGGTTGGCCACGATGAGGAACGGGGCACCCGACGCCAGGTTCTCCATCCCCTGGAAGCGGCCCTGCTTCACCACCCCGATGAATCTCATGAACCACAGTTGAACCCGGAAGGAGCGCGAGATCACCCGCTGCACCCGCCGATATCTGGCCACTGCATCCCCACCCAGCAACCGACAAGACGGGATCACCAGCAGCGCCAGCAAGAGCCCCCCCACCATGAACACGGCAAAGGACGCCCCTGATCCCAGCATGATATACATCCGCCTCAATCTGACCCACACGACGCCCCCAGAGTGACCGCGAGTATAGCAGCTTCAGACCGGATTGTGG
>CBDVAL010000330.1:0-2674 GCA_965371955.1 uncultured bacterium
CGCGGTCTCGGGGCGCTCGGCATCCATCCGCCAGTGCAGGGAATTGCCGCGCTGTTGGCGGCATCAGGGCGTTTGAAGGAGGAGAGAGCGTGGCGGGAGAGGCCGAACAAGGCGAGGACCGGGCGGCCATGGTCAGTGCCGAAGCCGTGCTGGAGCAGGTGCGTCAGCTGGCCCTGGAGCTGCATCCACGGCGCGGCCGTTCCCTGCACGTGACGCTGGACAGTGCGCTGGACCGCGAGCTGGGGTTCGACAGCCTGTCGCGGGTGGAGCTGCTGCTGCGCCTGGAACGCGCCTTCGGCGTCAGCCTGCCGGAATCGTTGCTAGCCGGCGCCGAGACGCCGCGCGACCTGTGGCGGGCGGTGCGGGCCGGCAAGGTCGTGGGCCATGCCGCGCCCGCAGCGCAGGCCCGGGCGGCACCGCTTGACGAGCTGGCGGGGGTGCCGCACACGGCCGGGACGCTACCGGAGATGCTCGACTGGCATGTGCTCAGCCATCCGCAGCGCCCGCATGTCTACCTGTATGGCGAGGGAGACGAACCGGAAACGATCACCTACGCGGCGTTGGCCGACGGGGCGCAGGCCATGGCCGCCGGTCTGCAGGCGCGCGGCCTGCTGCCCGGCCAGAGCGTGGCCATCATGCTGCCTACCGGTCGTGACTACCTGTTCAGCTTTTTCGGCATCCTGCTGGCCGGTGGCATCCCGGTCCCCATCTATCCCCCGCTGCGCCCGTCGCAGCTCGAGGATCACTTGCGCCGCCACGGCGGGATTCTCGCCAATGCCCGGGCGGTCCTGCTGATCACGGTGTCGGAGGCGCAGCGGGTGGGACGTCTGCTCCAGGGGCAGGTTGACACCTTGCGCGAGGTGGTCACGCCGCAACAACTGGAGGCTTTCGCGGGGACCTGCAACGGCCCGTCGATAGGGACGCAGGACATCGCCTTTCTGCAATACACCTCGGGCAGCACCGGCCAGCCCAAGGGTGTCATCCTGACCCACGCCAACCTGCTGGCCAATATCCGCGCCATGGGCGAGGCGGTGCAGGCCGATTCCACCGATGTCTTTGTCAGCTGGCTGCCCCTGTACCACGACATGGGGCTGATCGGCGCCTGGTTGGGCAGCCTCTATCACGGCATGCCGCTGGTGCTGATGTCGCCGCCGGCCTTTTTGATCCGGCCAGCGCGCTGGCTGTGGATCATTCACAAGCACCGCGGCACCCTGACTGCGGCGCCCAACTTCGCCTATGAGCTGTGCCTGAGCAAGGTGGAAGACAGCGATATCGAAGGGTTGGATCTGGGCAGTCTGCGGCTGGCCTTCAACGGTGCCGAGCCGGTCAGTCCCAACACGGTACGCCGCTTCGGCGAGCGTTTCGCTGCCTACGGCCTCCGGACTCAGGTTATGGCGCCGGTCTATGGCCTGGCCGAGGCCGCGGTGGGTCTGGCCTTTCCGCCCCCGGGTCGCGGCCCCCGCATCGAGCGCATCGAGCGCGAAACCTTCATCACCCGCGGCAAGGCCGTTCCGGTGTCTGATGTGGCTCAAGGCACGTTGGAGTTCGTCGCCTGTGGCCAGCCGCTGCCCGGCTACCAGATCCGCATCGTCGATGCGGCCGGCCGCGAGCTGCCCGAGCGGGAGCAGGGACGTCTGGAATTCAAGGGACCGTCAGCGACCAGCGGTTACCTGCGCAACCCCGAGGCGAGCCGGCGCCTGTTTGACGGGGCATGGCTGGACTCCGGCGATCTGGCCTATGTCGCCGCGGGCGACGTCTATCTGACCGGCCGAGTCAAGGACATCATCATCCGCGCCGGGCGCAACATCTACCCTCACGAGCTGGAGGAGGCCGTCGGTGACATCCCCGGCATCCGCAAGGGGTGTGTGGCGATATTCGGCAGCCCTGATCCCGCCTCCGGCACCGAGCGGCTGATCGTCGTTGCCGAAACCCGCGAGGGGGAGACGGCCACGCTGGAAGCGTTGCAGACTCAGATCCGGGGCGTAGCCACCGATCTGCTGGGTATGCCACCCGATGATGTGGTGCTGGCGCCGCCGCATGCGGTGTTGAAAACCTCCAGCGGCAAAATCCGCCGCTCCGCCGTACGCGAGCTGTTCGAAACGGGGTGGATCGGCCAGCAGCCACACGCCCTGTGGTGGCAGGTCGTGCGTCTCACCCTGGCCTCATTGCGGCCGCGCCTGCGCAGCGTGTGGCGGCGCTTCGCCGATATGGCTTATGCCGTTTACGCGCATTTCATCTTCTGGCTGCTGGCGCCCTCCGCCTGGCTGCTGGTCGTGTTATTGCCGCGTGCGTCCTGGCGCTGGGCGGTGATGCGCCAGGGGTCACGGCTGCTGTTCCGTCTTGGCCGTATCCCGTTGTCGGTAGAGGGGCTCGACCAATTGCCTCAGGCGCAGGCCTGTGTGATCGTCAGCAACCATGCCAGCTACCTGGACGGCATGATGCTGGTGGCGGCCTTGCCGATCGAGTTCGCTTTTGTGGCCAAAGCGGAGCTGGGCCGGCAGTTTATTCCACGCTGGTTTCTGCGGCGCATCGGCGCCCTGTTCGTGGAGCGCTTCGACAAGCAGCGTGGCGTGGCCGATGCCCGGCGCACCGTGCAGACGGTCCAGACCGGCCGCTCGCTGGTGTTTTTTCCCGAGGGCACCTTCACGCGCATGCCGGGTCTGTTGCCGTTTCA
>CBDVAL010000331.1:0-2571 GCA_965371955.1 uncultured bacterium
GAACTTGCCGTCCTGCACGGTGCCCGAGAACAGGAAGGTTCGCCCTTTGTCCTCGTTCTTGACCCTACCCCTCAGCTCGCCCTGAGAGAGGCTGCCCTCTGCGGTACCCGTGTAGACATGCGGGCGCCCGCGAAACTCGAAGTGGAGGGACACGGCCCAGGTCTGCTCGCCGGTGCTATTGAACACGGCCTCCAGCTCACCCGACGCACCGCCACCGTTCCAGAAAAATTTTCCGGTCAGGGTCTGCGTCTCCGGGGCGCCGTAGGCGACGGGCATTGCCAGCAACAGCCCGAGCAAGACTGCGAATCTCTTCATCTTCGCTCCATCCTCCCCCTGAGCCTTGATGATCCCACCGCTGCAGTGGGAAAGCAAGCCGCCGGCCTTGAGCGGCCAAGGCCACACGAGCGGAGGAAGCTGATACCATTTCCTCCATCGGCCTGTGCGGGCTGCACCCGCACCGGCGCCGACGAAGGGAGGAGACCATGGCCGTGACCGGCCGCGCCACCCCTGAAGGAACCAGGCGCTATCGCGACCGGATGGTGGAGCAGGGAGTCGCCGCGCGGCACTTCCGGGAAGTTCACGGGCTGATGCTGTCCTCCATCGGCATGGGTACGTATCTGGGCGAGATCGATCGGGAGTCGGACGAGCGCTACATCGAGGCGGCCGTGGAGGCAGTGCGCAGCGGCTGCAACGTGCTGGACACGGCCATCAACTACCGGCATCAGCGCAGCGAGCGCTGCCTGGGCGAGGCCCTGCGCCTCCTGGAGGAGCAGGACCTTGCCCGGCGCGAAGAGATCTTCGTGGCCACCAAGGGCGGCTACATCCCGTTCGACGGTTCCATGCCCGCCGACGCCAAGGCCTACCTCCGGGAGACGTTCCTGGAGCCCGGTTTGATCTCGGCGGAGGATGTGGTGGGCGGGATGCACTCCATGTCGGCGAAGTTCCTCGACCACCAGCTGGGATGCAGCCTGCGAAACCTCGGCCTGGAGACGGTGGACCTCTATTACATTCATAACCCGGAGGGGCAGCTGGAGGCCATCGGCCGGCCGGCCTTCCGCCAGCGTATCCGGGGGGCTTTCCAGCTCCTCGAGGGCGCCGTGGCCGAGGGGCGCACCGCCGCCTACGGCACCGCCACCTGGAATGGCTACCGTGTCGCGTCGGATGCGCCGGAGTTCCTCAATCTCAAGGAGATGCGTGACATCGCCGCGCAGGTGGCAGGTGGAGAATCGGCGTTCCGTTACCTGCAGATGCCGCACAACCTGAACATGACCGAGGCGCTGACACTGGGCAACCAGCCGCACGCGGGTGAGCGCAAGCTGTCCGCGTTGCTGGCGGCGCGCGACGCGGGCATGGCGGTGATGGCCAGCGCCAGCCTGCTGCAAGGCCGGCTGACCAGCGGCTTGCCGCCCGAGCTGGACGAGGCGCTGGGCAGCCTGGAGTCCGATGCGCAGCGGGCCCTGCAGTTCGTCCGCTCCACTCCGGGCGTGAACGTGGCGCTGGTGGGTATGAGCCACAAGGAGCATGTGCAGGAAAACCTGGCGCTGGCGCGCGTCCCTCCTGCGTCCCCGGAACAGTTCCGCCGCCTGTTCCAGCGCGCCTAGGAAGATCCATGGCCGTATCCGAATCAAAGCGCACAGTGATCTGGGCACTCTCATGCAACTCCCTGCTGACCGGGGTCAAGTTCGTCGCCTTCCTCTTCACCGGTTCCGGGGCCATGTTGAGCGAGGCCATCCACTCCTTCGCCGACTCGTCGAATCAGTTGCTCCTCCTCATCGGCGTGGTGCGCTCGTCGCGCCAGGCAGATGCAAAGCATCCCTATGGCTACGGCGCGGAACGCTACGTCTGGGCGCTGATGTCCGCGGTGGGAATCTTCTTCCTGGGCTGCGGCGTGACGGTCTATCACGGCGTCGCGTCGCTGCTGTCGGGCCATCACCCTGAGAGCAACCTGAGCTGGGCCATCGGCGTGCTGCTCCTGTCGCTGGTCCTCGAGGGCGCGGTGCTGACCATCGCCGTGCGCGCGGTGAAGAAGTCAGCAGCCGGACGGCCGTTCTTCGCGTACCTGAGGACGGAATCCGATGTCTCCGTGGCGGCGGTGCTGCTGGAGGACTCTGCGGCATGCATCGGCGTGATCATCGCGCTGGCCGCCGTGGTGCTGACCCACGTCACCGGCCACGCGTACTGGGATGCCGGTGGCTCCATCCTGATAGGGCTGCTCCTGGGGACCGTGGCCATCTGGCTCATCGTGCGCAACCACAGCCACCTGCTGGGGCCCTCCATCCCGGCGCGCATCCGGCAACAGGTCCTGGAGATCCTCGAGAACAACCCGTCCGTGGAGGAGGTCACGGAACTGCGCTCCCGCGTCCTGGACAACGAGACCTACCGCATCGCCGCGGAGTTGCGCTTCGATGGTGCCGCTCTGGCCGATAAGCTGGCCCCGTCCCTGGAGGCGCGCTACCGCGAGATCGCCAACCTGGACGATTTTCGCAACTTCGCCACGCATTACGCCGACGAGATCGTGGAACTCCTCGGCGACGAGATCGACGCCATCGAGAAGCGCATCCGCGCCCAGAT
>CBDVAL010000332.1:0-2546 GCA_965371955.1 uncultured bacterium
ACTTCATCGGTCTGGATGTGTGCCTGTCCATCATGGATGTTCTCTACGATGGCTTCGGTGACCCCAAATACCGGGCCTGCCCGCTGCTGCGCAAGATGGTGGACGCAGGCCGTCTCGGAGTGAAGAGCGGCCGCGGATTCCACGACTACAGCAAGAAGTGAGCGCGGTGGTCTGGGTCGGCTCATTGAGCTAGAATGAAAGCCCTGGGATCGCGGCGCTTGCGCCGCCCGAGGGTCATCATGTGGTCACGCTTCACAAGAAGCTGGAGAGTGCTTCCCGTCGCCGTCCTGGGACTGCTCCTCGTGGCGTGTCCTGCCAAGCAATCGCCCTCGCTCCCTGCGCCTCCTTCCCCGGCGACGGGCTCCCCTTCCCCGCCAGCGCCGTCAGCATCCCCGTCGGAGCCCTCCTCGCCGAAGCCCGAGGACCCGGCCGAACCCCAGGGTGAATCGTCCAACGCGAAGCAGGAGGATCAGGGGACGGATCAGGGTGATGCGGCCGCGGAGAAGGGCGACTCGGAGGAAGAGGCAAGCGAGTCGGCCTCCACGAAAGATGATGCGGCGGAAACCAAGCAGAAGCCCGCTACCGCTGCCAAAGGAGACGCGGCGAAGTCCGGGATTGCATCGAAGCCGGGCGGGGCAAAGACGGCCGGCGAACACAGCGCCGAGTTCGAGGGGAAGCTCGCCGGTTCACTGCGTGAGTTCGATGAGATGCTGCTCAAGGAGCAGGAGGAGTTGCAGCGTCGCCGTGCCGAGGCCGGTGGCGAGCTCGATCCTGCCGGCATCACCACCGGCGGAGGAAATGGAACCGGCGCCGCCTCCCCGGCAGGCGAGGGCGCGCACGGCAGCCCCAACCCCGCCAGCGCCCCGGGCGGCTCCAGTAATGCCACCCATGCTGCAGGAGCCGGCGCGGCGCCTGCGCCCAAGGGGGTCCCCGACGGCAGTGACGACGACGTGGTGGCACGGCAGATCCGCGAGGCAGCGCTCAAGGAGAAGGATCTGGCGCTGCGCGCCAGGCTTTGGAAGGAGTACTGCGACTACAAGAAGAGCACCGGCGGCAAGCAGTGCACCCTGCCGGCCGGCGAGACGGCGGCGCCCGAGAAAGACGGAGAGGACGATGAAGGCTAGAGGCCCGGCGTGCGTTGGGTTGGCCCTGCTGGTCGCCATCGGCGTGGCCCATTCCGCCGAGAGGGTGGAAACCATTCAGGCCGAGTACGAGATCCCGGAAGCTCTCCTCCTGGACGTGGGCATCCGCGTCTTCGACCCGGGCACCGCGGACCAGGACGCCCAGGAGATGGAAGAGAAGGGGATCTTCGAGGACGTCAGGCGTTCGGAGGCACGTTACATCCCGTTCCAGCTCAAGCACACGCTGGAGTCCACCGGCCAGTGGGGCGCCGTCCGCGTTGTTCCCGTGGACTCGGACAGCGTGGACGTCACCGTCACCGGGGAGATCCTCAAGTCCTCGGGCTACGAGATGAGTCTGAAGGTACGCATCACGGATGCCAGCGGGCGGGTGTGGCGCAAGGACACGTACAAGGAGGACGCCTACACCGTCTCCTACGATCCCGAGAGACTGGAGAGCCGCGATCCGTTCCAGAACGCCTACAACCGCATTGCCAACGACATGCTGGTGGCGCGCGAGCGGCTGGATGAGGAAGAGCTGCACGCCATCCGCGAGCTATCCCGCCTGCGTTTCGGCGCCGGCATCGCCCCGCATGCCTTCGCCGACTACCTGAGCGTGGACCGGAAGGGGCGCTACACCATCGAGAAGCTGCCCTCCGAGGACGATCCCATGATGCAGCGCATCGCCCTGATCCGCGAGCGCGACTACATGTTCGTCGACACGCTGAACGAGTATTACTCGGACTTCTACGCGCGCATGGACGAGCCGTACCACGACTGGCGCGTGTTCAGCTACGAGGAGGAGAGCGCGCTGCGCGAGATACGGCGCAAGGCGCGCAAGCGCAAGATCCTCGGTGGGCTGCTCATCCTCGTCGGCCTCGCCGCGGATGACTCCAGCACCGTCGGTAGTGTTGCCCAGGACGCCGCTGTCCTCGGCGGCTTGGCGACGGTGCAGAGCGGCATCAACAAGTCCAAGGAGGCCAAGATCCACAAGGCTGCCATCCAGGAACTGGCCGCTTCCTTCGACGGCGAGCTGGCCCCACTGCTGGTGGAGGTGGAGGGACAGACGTTGAAGCTGGAGGGAACGGCTGAGGACCAGTTCGCCGAGTGGCGCCGCCTGCTGGCCGAACTATTCAGGGCAGAGACGGGCCTGCCGGTGGATCCCGACGAAGTCGAACCCCTGGACCCCAACGCGGCATTCAACTGAACCGTACCCGTCATCCCCCGGGCCTCTTGGGATGATCTAGAATCCTCGCGTGGACGACGACAAGCCAGGCAACGCGCCGCCGCCGCGAATCCAACCCGTAGCGCCTCCACGTGTGGCCGCACGTGCCGCCGGGGGACCATCGCGGCAGGGGCCGCGTGGGTTCCCGTGGGCACCGGTGCTCGTCCTGGGCCTGGCGGTGGTGGCCGTGGGCGTGTTCTTCC
>CBDVAL010000333.1:0-2481 GCA_965371955.1 uncultured bacterium
TCACCAGCAACAGCAGGCCCACGCATCCGATGCAGCCCCACTTGAAGCAACCTTATCCGCCGCCGTCCTTGGCCATGCCGTCTTCCTCCTGGTGCGCCGGGCGTGCGAACCATACGCGCCGGGAGCATTCTACCTCACCGGAGCCCCTTGCTTTTCAATGATATACTGGCCCACACCGCCTCGTGAAACGCAGCGCCCTGCGGCAGGGTTCGTTCTCGACCCGGTGCCCGGGCGGGAGAGCCATGGCCGCACCGTTCCACAAGATCCTCATCGCCAACCGCGGCGAGATTGCCGTGCGCGTCATCCGCGCCTGCCGGGAGATGGGGATCCGCACCGTGGCCGTCTACTCCGAGGCCGATCGCCAGGCACTGCACGTGCGCATGGCCGACCAGGCGTTCGCCATCGGGCCGGCCCCGTCCAGCGAGTCGTACCTGCGCGCCGACAAGATCCTGGACGTGGCCGCGCGCAGCGGCGCCGGGGCGGTCCATCCGGGCTACGGCTTCCTGGCCGAGAACGCGTCGTTTGCCCGGGCCTGCGCCGACGCCGGCGTGACCTTCATCGGTCCGCCGCCCGAGGCCATGGAGGCGATGGGCAACAAGGTGCAGGCGCGCAAGACCATGGTGGCCGCCGGCGCGCCGGTGATCCCGGGTTCCGAGGGGCGGGTGGGCAGCGCCGACGAGGTGCGGTCCTGGGCCGACCAGCTCGGCTACCCGGTGTTGCTCAAGGCCGAGTCCGGCGGCGGCGGCAAGGGCATGCGTGTCCTGGAGGGCCCGGACGACGTGGACTCCGGCTATCGCGCCGCGCGCTCCGAGGCGCGCTCGTCGTTCGGCGACGACTCCGTCTACGTGGAGCGCTTCTTCCGCGACCCGCGCCACATCGAGTTCCAGATCCTGTTCGATGCCCACGGCCATGGCATCCATCTCGGAGAGCGCGAGTGCTCGGTGCAGCGCCGCCACCAGAAGCTGGTGGAGGAGGCGCCGTCGCCGGCGGTGGACTCGGAGACCCGCGCCCGCATGGGCGAGGTGGCGCTGACGGTGGGCCGCGCCTGCGGCTACGTGGGCGCCGGCACGGTGGAGTTCCTGCGCGACGACGACGGCAAGTTCTACTTCATGGAGATGAACGCCCGCCTGCAGGTGGAGCACCCGGTCACCGAGATGCTCACCGGCCTGGATCTGGTGAAGCACCAGATCCGCATCGCCGCCGGCGAGCCGCTGACGCTGCAGCAGTCCGATGTGCAGTTCCGCGGCCATGCCATCGAGTGCCGCATCGTCGCCGAGGACGCCGACCACGATTTCATGCCGTCCCCCGGCACCATCACCAGCCTGCGCGTTCCCAGCGGGCCCGGTGTGCGCGACGACTCGTCCATCTACCCCGGCTTCGAGATGTCGCTTCATTATGATCCGATGATCGCCAAGCTGATCACCTGGGGCCATGACCGGGCCGAGGCCATCGAGCGCATGAGCCGCGCGCTGCGCGAGTACGTGGTGGGCGGCTTCCCCACGACGATCCCGTTCCATCGCCGCGTCATGCACGACCCGCGCTTTATCTCCGGCGACTACAACACCGGCTACCTCAGCCGGATGCCGCCGCGCGAGGAGGCCGCACCCGAGCGCGAGGAGCAGCTGCGCAAGGTGGCGCTCATGGCGGCGGCGGTGGCCACGTACCGCCGCAAGACCGCCGGCACGGTGCGAGCCGGCGCCGCCGGCAGTACCTGGAAGACGACCGCCCGGCGCGAGGGCCTGCGATGAACCTCACCGCACGGCTCGGCGACGACCAGTTCGCCCTGGTGATCCGCCGTGAGAAGGACAGCGGCTACGTCGTGGTCATCGACGGCGAGGAGTACCATCTGGATCTCACCGAGCCCGAGAGGGACCTCTACTCGGTGCTGGTGGGTGACGAGTCGTTCGAGGTGGTGGTCCGCCCCGACGGCGAGATGGTCAACGTCGACGTCGCCGGCCGGCGCTACCAGGTGGCCATCGAGGATCCTATGACCGCCCTCACCCGCGCCAGCCGCTTCGCCGTCGACGGCATCCAGGTGGTGCGCTCCGTCATGGCCGGCAAGATCCTCGAGGTCATGGCGCAAGAGGGCGCCCAGGTCTCCCAGGGCGACCCCCTCCTGGTCATCGAAGCCATGAAAATGGAAAACGAGATCCGCTCCCCCAAGGACGGCACCATCACCCAGCTCCACATCACCCCCGGCCAAACCATAGAAGCCGGCACCCACCTCCTAACCGTCGAGTAAAAAAACCGGGGTCGGAGCCAAGACTTATACCTCAGCAAACCTCCCACATGAATTGGGGTCGGAGCCAAGACTTATACCCCGGCAAACGGCCAATAGACCCAGGGCGGGAGCCTTTCCCCATTCTTGAGAGGTATAAGGTTAAGCTCCGACCCCATGGAATTATCGTTGCGAGGTATAAGTCTTGGCTCCGACCCCATGGAATTAACCCATGGATACGACAAGAAAAGGGTGGCCTCCCT
>CBDVAL010000334.1:0-2461 GCA_965371955.1 uncultured bacterium
GTCTCGCCGGGTAATATCCCGGTCCATACCTAACTGGCGATCAGACTTCTTCATGGGTTTGAGTATATAGAGAACAAGAACCCTTGTGTAACGGGTCTTGAATGGGATGATGACCGCTCGCTGTTAGCCTTCCTCGGCCAGCGGATCCATCGCACGGTAGGCTTCGCGGATCTGTTCGTCAGTGAGTCGATCGTACTGGGCCAGCAGCGGCCGCTGCGGATCCAGTCCGTCAATCTCTCCCCGATGTTTCTCCATCCACTTCACGATGCCCTTCATCACCTTCAGGTTGGCCTTGCCGTGCGGTGTGTCATCGCCGATGTTGGCGTTGATGATGGCTGACTGTGCCAGGCGCGGTTGCGGCGCGAAGGCTACCTCCGATAGCTTGGCAGTGAACTCCTTGTGCCATGCGGCGCTGGACTTGCCGGCACCGCGCTTGTCGATGGCGTGGCGTCCTTCGTGGGCGAAGATGGAGCTTTCCTGCTGCACCCGTTCCAGTTCCGCCACGAACGCCAGGCGTAGCGCCTCACTTTCCAGCCCTCGCTCCTCCAACCGGGACATCAGGGCTTCCAGGCCCTGCTTCTTGAGACGCAGATGCAGACCCGGCAAGTAGGCGTAGGTGTCCTTGCGGGCGCGTTCCTCATCGAGTTCGCTCTCACGCTTCATCTCCTGCATGAATTCGGCCGTCAGGTCCGGATCATGGATTGCGCGCCAGGTATCCAGTGGTCCGTTGGCGTATGCCGAGCGCACCTGCCAGATGGTGTCGGGACCGGCCCAGCCGCCGTGCTCGGCGCCGCCCTCCCAGGCCCAGCTCTGGAACCCGTTGGAGACCATGTGATCCAGCGAGACGAAGCGCAACTCTGCGCGATGCCCGTAGTGCTCCACGCTGCGGGTTTCGTCGATGATGCGATGGCCGTAGTGCATGTCGTCGTATCCAGCCGTGCGTCCGCCGCTGATGTAGGCGCCGAAGTGCGCGGAGAACACCTTTCCGATCTTCTCCAGCGAGGCCGGCGTGCCAGGCTCGCTTTCTTCCAGGGCCTCCATCACCGGGCTTGCCAGTTCGCGAATCTGGCGGCGAAACGCGGAAGTGTCGCCTTCTCCGATGCTGGTGAGGCGGTAGTGCTCGTCGGTAGCGCGACGGATCTCACGTGCCGCCCGGGCGTAGAGCCGGACCGCCTTCAGGTCCTGGTCTTCTTGCACTCTCTGCCCGGCACGCGGGTCCTGCATCACCAGCTCTGCTTCGTCGAAGAATCGACTGTCCGCCAGAGCCTGTGCCAGTCGGGCGCGCCGGGCGTCATCAGCGTCTTTCAGCGCGCCCTCTGTCAGCGCCCGTTGCAAACGACCGCCTGCCTCGGCGACGGCGTTGGGGGCATCCCCCTCATCGGGCACATGGTAGTACGAGCGCCATGCCAGCCACGCTGCCTCGCCGTCGTCCACAAGCAGAGCCGATTGCAACAATAGCTGCGAGGGGAGCAGCAGGCCGCTCTCCTGTTGCACCATCTGGTTCAGCTCGGCGAATGCGGCCGCAAGGAATTCTGTGGCGCCCTTGTCGCCTTCTCTGCGCAGCGCCACGGCTTGCGCTACCGATGCCTGTGCCTGCGCGAGGCGGGCTAGGCGGTGGATGGAAGGTTTGTCGGCGCTCTCCAGAGCCTGCGCAGCTGCCAGGCGAGCTGCAGGGAAATCACGCCGTGCTTGCTCCATGCGAGCCAGTGCCAGCCAGGCCTCTGCCGATTCGCCGCCCTGCGTGGCGCGCTGCAGACGAGCCTGTGCCGCCTCGAAGCGCCGGTGATACTTCCAGTCGAGCACTGCAAGCCGCCGCTGGACGTCGGCCGCATCGGCGGCATCGCCCTCGAGCTCCTCGGCGTGCAGCAGGACGAGCCGCTCCCTGTCCAGGTCATGCGCTGCGTTGGCCATGCGGGCCTGGTTGAGTGCGGCGACCAGGTTGTCCGCCGGGGGCTCGTCGGCGAACAGGCCCAGCGCCAGAAACAGCACCGCGATGATGGCGGCCAAGGCCGCCAGGCTCAGGATCCATCCTCTTCGAATTGTTGCCGGCATGATTCATTCCTCCCAGGGCATCTGCTCAGCCCTTGGCTGCCACGGCGCCCGCCTTCGGTTGCCAGCCAAGCTGTTTGGCCATGGCATCCAGTTCGCGGGGGTCGAGGACGTAGCGCAGTTCTACAGCGCGTGGATGCGAGCGCAGTTTCTCCGGCAGCTCGGCCCATACCCGCGGTGCAAACAGCACCGGGGCGTCCGACCTGCCGCGCAGCGGCGCCGGGTGCTCTTGATCCACGATTCTGGGCTCGATCTTTGTCTTCGCATTCAGCAGTGTCGCCAGATCCGCGGCCACGGTCTCGGCGGTCGCACTATCGCGCTCGCACACCAGCACCCGCCGGTGTCCGGCGAGTCGGCGACGCAACTCCGGATCGGGGTAGATGGTCAGGAAGTGCATGCGCGCCAGGTGTCC
>CBDVAL010000335.1:0-2427 GCA_965371955.1 uncultured bacterium
GGTGGTGGGTGCCGGCGGAGCCGGACTGCGCGCTGCCATCGCGGCAGCCGCCGAGGGAGCCTCCGTGGGCCTGGTATGCAAGTCATTGCTGGGCAAGGCGCACACCGTGATGGCGGAGGGCGGCATCGCTGCGGCCCTGGCCAACGTGGATGACCGCGACGGCTGGCAGGTGCATTTCGCCGACACCATGCGTGGTGGCCAGTACCTCAACAACTGGCGCATGGCCGAGCTGCACGCCAGGAACGCGCCCGACCGCGTGCGTGAGCTGGAGGAGTGGGGCGCGCTGTTCGACCGCACGCCGGACGGGCGCATCCTGCAGCGCAACTTCGGCGGGCATGCCTATCCCCGCCTGGCGCACGTGGGCGACCGCACCGGCCTCGAGATGATCCGCGCGTTGCAGGACCACGGCATCCACCAGGGGATCGACGTGCACATGGAGTACACCGTCATCTCCCTGCTGAAGGACGGCGAGCGCGTGGTGGGCCTGATGGCCTACGACCGTGAGCGCGGGCGCTTCCACCTGTTCCGCAGCAAGGCCATCGTGCTGGCCACCGGAGGCCTGGGCAAGGCGTTCCGGATCACCAGCAACTCCTGGGAGTACACCGGCGACGGTCACGCCCTGGCCTACCACGCCGGGGCCGAACTCATCGACATGGAATTCGTGCAGTTCCACCCCACCGGGATGGTCTGGCCTCCGAGCGTCCAGGGCATCCTGGTCACCGAGGGGGTGCGCGGCGAGGGCGGTGTGCTGCGCAACAGCGACGGCAAGCGCTTCATGTTCGACGACATCCCGGAGCTGTACCGGACGCAGACGGCCGACAACGAGGAGGAGGGCTGGCGCTACACCCAGGGCGACAAGAACGCCCGTCGCCCGCCGGAGCTTCTGACCCGGGATCACGTGGCGCGCTGCATCCTGCGCGAGCTCAAGGAGGGCCGCGGCAGCCCGCACGGCGGCGTCTACCTGGACATCGCCTGGATCAAGGAGCGCCTCCCCAAGGCCGCGGAGCACATCAAGAAGAAGCTTCCGAGCATGTACCACCAGTTCAAGAAGCTGGCCGGCATCGACATCACCCGGGAGCCCATGGAGGTGGGCCCCACCACGCACTACGCCATGGGCGGCATCCGCGTCGACGCGGACTCGCAGATGTCCACCACCGTGCCCGGACTGTTCGCCGCCGGCGAGTGCGGCGCCGGCCTGCATGGCGCCAACCGGCTCGGCGGCAACTCGCTGTCGGACCTTCTGGTCTTCGGCGAACGCGCGGGAAAGTACGCCGCGCAGCACGCAGGCAAGCATGCGCTGGCCGGCATCGATGCGTCGCAGGCGGACGAGCTCATCCGGCAGGCTCTGCAGCCCTTCGAGCGCGCCGCCTCCGCCCCCGGCGGCGAAGCCCCTTACGCCATCCAATCCGAGCTACAGGATCTCATGCAGGACAACGTGGGCATCGTTCGCAACGAGAAGCAGATGCTGGCGGCCATGGAGGGGATCCAGGGGCTGACGGGACGGGCTCGGAGCGTGGCAGTGACCGGGAACCGGGAGTACAACCCGGGCTGGCACACCGCCCTGGACCTGGGCAACCTCCTCACCGTCTCCGAGGCCATCGCCCGGGCCGGGCTGGAGCGCAAGGAGAGCCGCGGAGCCCACTTCCGTGAGGACTACCCCGACAAGGACCCGGAGGCGGCCCGGTTCAACATCGTCATCCGGCGCGGGCAGGACGGCGGCATGAGCCTGCGGCGCGAACCCATCCCCGAGATGCGGCCGGAGCTCAAGCAGATCATCGAGGAGAACAAATAATGGCGAACGTGACCTTTCGCGTCTGGCGGGGCGACCGGGAGAAGGGAGCGTTCTGCAACTACGACGCGGAGATCTCCGAGGGCATGGTGGTGCTGGACGCTCTGCATCAGATCCAGGCGAGCCAGGCGCCGGACCTTGCGGTGCGCTGGAACTGCAAGGCCGGCAAGTGCGGCTCCTGCTCCACGGAGATCAACGGCATGCCGCGACTGGCATGCATGACACGCATGAACAGTCTGCCGATGGATCGGCCGATCACCGTGGAGCCCATGCGCACCTTCCCGCTCATCCGCGATCTGGTCACCGACGTATCATGGAACTTCCGCGTCAGCAAGTCACTGAAGAAATTCCGCCCCATACCTCCCGAACTCGAGGGCAACAGCTGGAAGATGGATCAGCGCGACGTGGACCGGGTCATGGAATTCCGCAAGTGCATCGAATGCTTCCTGTGCCAGGACGTCTGCCACGTCCTGCGCGAACATGACCTGCACGACGAGTTCATCGGTCCGCGCTTCCTCGTCCAGACGGCCGGGCTGGAGATGCACCCCCTGGACACCGAGAACCGGCTGGAAGACCTGCGGGTGAGGCAGGGCCTGGGTTACTGTAACATCACCAAGTGCTGCACCAAGGTATGCCCG
>CBDVAL010000336.1:0-2421 GCA_965371955.1 uncultured bacterium
GCATGGCCAATATCTACGTCGGCCTGTACGCGGGCATGACCGTGAGCGCCGCCATCCCGGCATCGGTGATCTCCATGGGCGTGCTGCGAGGCCTCCTCAAGCGCGGGACCATCCTCGAGAACAACATCGTGCACACCATTGCCAGCTCCGGGGAAAGCCTGGCGGCAGGCATCATCTTCACCGTGCCGGCGCTGGTGCTCCTGGGAATCTGGACTCACTTCAACTACCTGGAGACGACTCTCATCGCCATGGCCGGCGGCTTGATGGGTGTCGTCATGATGATCCCCCTGCGCAAGCCGATGATCATCGATCAAAAGGAGCTGCGTTTCCCGGAAGGTGTCGCCTGCGCCGAGGTGTTGAAGGCGGGCGACCGGGGCGGAACCGAGATGCTCGGCATCTTCACGGCCCTGGGCATCGGGGCGGCGTTCAAGGTCCTGGCGACGGTGGTGGGAGTGTTCAAGGGAACGGTGGAGGGCGCGCTGCGCGTGGGCCGCACCGGCCTCTACGCCGGCACGGACATCTCCCCGATGTTGATGGCCGTCGGGTTCATCGTCGGGTGGGAGGTCGCGCTGCTGATCTTCCTCGGCGGCGCCATCTCGTACCTGGGCGCCATCCCGATCCTGGCATGGGGACTGGACTTCTCCGGCGGGGCCACGGACGTGATCGGCAACGTCTGGGACACCCAGATCCGTTTCTTCGGCATCGGCGCCATGGTCGTGGCCGGGGTCTACTCCATCGTCAAGATCGCCGGCAGCATGGGATCCGCCATCCGCACGGCGGTGCGTGGCCTGCGCGGACTCGAGGACACGGCGTCGCTGCCGCGCACGGAGCAGAGCATCACCGGCAAGGCGCTGTTCGGCTTGATGGCGTTGAGCCTCGCGCTCAGTGGCACGGTCTACTTCGTGATGACCGGAGCGGTGGCGCACACGCTCCTCACGACGGTGCTCATGTTCGTGCTCGCCTTCTTCTTCGTCGCGGTGGCGAGCTACATCGTGGGCCTGGTGGGAAGTTCCAACAGTCCGGTCTCCGGCATGACCATCTGCACCGTCCTGGTGACCGCCGGACTGTTCCTCATGCTGGGCTACACGGGAACGGCAGGTATGCTGGCCACTCTCGGTGTCGCCGGGGTGGTTTGCTGTGCCGCTTGCACGGCGGGCGACATCTGCCAGGACCTCAAGATCGGCCAGATCGTCGGCGCGACACCACGCCGTCTGCAGACCGGCGAGGTTCTGGGCGCTCTCGTCCCCGCGTTCATCATTGCCCCCACCATGACATGGCTGCAGCAGGCCTACGGGATCGGTGAACCGGTGAGTGACAACCTTCCCGCATTGAAGGCACCGCAGGGCGTGATGTTCGAGAAGCTGGTCGGCGGTCTGTTCGGCCAGGGAGAGGCGGTCCCGTGGAACCTGGTGGGCTGGGGCGCTGCCGTCGGCATTGTGGCGATCCTCATCGATGTGACGGTCCTGCAACCGCGCAGGACGAAGTTCCGGTTGCACGCCATGCCGTTGGCCGTGGGGATGTACTTGCCGTGGACGGTCACATTTCCGATCCTGATCGGTGGCGCCGTGTTCAAGTATGTGGACGGTCGCTCCCGGGCTCGGGGTGATTCCGACGAGACGCGTCAGAGTGTGGTCCACCGGGGCCTCCTGTTCTCCTCGGGACTGGTCGCCGGCGAGGCGATCATGGGCATCGTCATCGCCATCCTCATCGTCGCAGGCCTGAACCTGCCGCTGTTGACGGGCTGGCTGGAAACGGGCTGGATGGTGAACGTCGTGTCGCTGCTGGGCTTCTCCGGAGTCATCCTGCTGCTGGTGCGAAAAGCGCTGAAGTAAGGGCGAAAACCGGACGAAAGTTTCCTCCCATCCAATCACGCGGTAACTTCAGGTTGGTGTCTTGCCCTCGCTGGGCTGTATCGCCGTCCCTTCGGGCCCGGGAACCCGTAATGTGCCGAAATTGAATCGTCGGATATCTAGCGGATTCCAGCACTGTGAGGGTGCTCCGCAACAGCGTTGCCGTGGCCTGCTCAACTACTACTACCGAGAAGCCGCGCGAATTCGGGACGATTCAATAATGGAACACTACGGGTTCCTTGGAACTGAGCTGAGCTGGAAAGCGGGCTGCCCCGTCCGTTGCTGGAGCTTGTCGGCCGAGTCCGTCGAAGGCGGATAGGTGTTTCTAGCTCTGTTTCGGGTCGATGCCCGAGTAGCGCTGAGTCCCATAAGGGTTATCGGACCCAAGTGATAGCTGGCAGATCGTCTGGAAGCCAGCTTCTTTTTCCTAGCCGCTTTTCATATTTATCAATCATAACTTAGTGACATGACACATAAGACATGAACGGGCCTACTCATTCCGTCACTGGCCCTTGGCGAGTCGCATTGGAGAGCGACCCAATTACTCCTGCGACGCTTGAGCAGTCTCTTG
>CBDVAL010000337.1:0-2409 GCA_965371955.1 uncultured bacterium
GGTGGCGGCGGCGGTGCACGAGCGGGTACAGGGACACCTCGTGCTTCTGTACTTGCTCATCACCGAACAGGTCCGTCGCGGCGCCGTGGCATACCGGGCGCGCGGGTGGGTGGCGGATCTGGAGGCGGTGCGCACCTGTCGTCTGCCGGCCAGCGCGGCCCAGGCATTGCAGGGACGCGTGGACGCGCTGGCGCCTGGCCAGCAGGAGGTCCTGTGCGCCGCGGCGCTGTTCGGGGGCCGATTCGTTGCGCACTGGGTGGCGGCGACGCTGCGCCACAGTGCTGCCGATGTGCTGGCCGTTCTCGAATCGCTGCTGCCGCTGGATCTGGTGGTGCGAGAGGAGAGCCCGGTGGCGGCGCCCGTCTATCGCTTCGCTCACCCCTCGTTGGTGGAGCTGTTGTCGCAGACGCTGGCGGCGCCGCGCCTGCGCGCGCTGCGCTCGGTGGCTGCCGACCATCTGCGCAGCGAGCTGGCGATGGGACAGGAGCAGGCGCGCGCGCCGCTGGCGCGCTTGTGCGAGGAACTCCGGCAGACCGCGGAGGCGGCGCGGCTGTACGAGGAGCTGGGCCGCCGGGTGCGGTTGGAGCCCGAGACCGCGTTCGGCTATCTTGCTCGAGCCGCTGATCTGCTGCGCCGGGCCAAGCAGCCGGCGGGCCAGGAATTGTTGCAGTCGCTGGAGGAGCAGGCCTCGGTGGTGGGCCGCTACAAGGAGGCCTTGCAGGCGCAACGCAAGCTGTTGCGGCGCACGGCCGACGATGAGGCGGGGCGCGCTGCCGTGCTGGTGCGCATGGGCCGGGTGGAGCAGCTGCTGGGTGAGAACCGCGCCGCGCGTCGGCGGGTGCAGCAGGCGCTGGATCTGGTTCCGGCGGCAAAGATGGGCTCCGCAGGCATCGAGGCCAACCGCATCCTCGCCAGGGTGGCGCAGCGAGAGGGCAACTATGAAGAAGCAGAGCACCTCTACGCCGAGGCTGTGGAGCTGGCGGAGTCGCAGTCCAGGGAGTCGTTGATCCGCGTGCTCACCAGCCAGGGGGAGTTCTTCCTGCGCAGGGGGGATTCCGGGCGAGCCGAGGAGGTGTTCCGTCGCTGCCTGGATCTGGCGAGGACCGGCAAGGAACGCAGTCTGTTGCCCGGCATCTACGCCGGTCTCGGGCAACTCTGGATGGATCGCAACCCGGCAGAGGCGGTGGCGCCTTTCGAGAAGGCCGTGGAGTTGGCCCGCGAGCAGGCGCAGGTGCCGGCCGCGCTGGGCTCTTACTACAATCTGGGCATCGTGTTCACCGATCTGGCACTGCTGGACCGTGCCCGTGACAGTTATCTGCACGCACAGGAACTGGTGCGCACGAAGAAGGGCGTGATGCAGGCGCGCATCGAGGCGCAGCTCGGCAACCTGGCGCGCGAACGCGGTGACTTCCGCCAGGCCGACGCGCACTACCGTCGGTTCATCGACACGGCCAGGGACCTTCCCGAGGCCAGTCCCATCCGATTGTTGCATCGGGTGAACCGCGCGCTCCTGGCGCTGGCCCGGGGCGAGGCGCAGGCCGGCCTCGAGGATCTCCGCCGCCACGAGTCGGACTATCCCGACACCTACCCCCGGGCGCTGATGGCGTATCAACGTACACGAGCACGGCTGGAACTGGAGGTGGGCCAGCGGGAGGAGGCACAGCGCCGCGCCCGCCGCGTGGCCGAGCTGGCGGAACGCCACCAGGATCCCTACTTCCGTATCGGCGCAGCCATGTTGGAGGGCGAGCTGGCCAGCAACGGCCCCGATCCGCGCTCCGGGCAGGAGAAGCTCCTGGAGGCCCGCCGGCTGGCGACCCAGATGGGCAACCGCAAGCTCGAAGCCGAGGTGTCGCTGCTGCTGGCGGAGATCCTGGTGGAGCGTCCCGAACTCGGCGACGATCCGCGCGCGCCGCTGGAGCAGGCACGGGTGGTGCTGGAGCGCGCGGGGATGCGACCCGCCCTGGAGCGGGTGGCGCGTCTCACCCGACGGCTGCAGGGCACACCCGGGTGGGTGGCGGCGCACCGGCCGGCGCGCACCGCCAAGGAGCTCTCCACTCTCTACCGGGTCTCCGAGGTCATCCGGAGCCATGAGAGCCTGGACGATCTGTTCTCCAAGCTGCTGGACACGGCCATCGAGCTCATGGCCGCCGAGCGCGGCTTCATCTTCCTGACGCGCAAGGGGTCGCGCCGCCTGGACGCGTGCGCCTCTCGCGGCGGTGACCGAGCGGTGTTGCGCGACGCCGGGCAGATCAGCCGCAACATCCTCAAGGCGACGGTGCAGGACGCCGCTCCGGTGTTCTCCACCAACGCCATGACCGATGAGCGCTTTCGCAGCAACCAGAGTGTCCTCGACTACGGCATCCGTTCGTTCATCTGCGTGCCGTTGCTGCTGCCCGACCGTGTGCTGGG
>CBDVAL010000338.1:0-2386 GCA_965371955.1 uncultured bacterium
CGTCATTGACCGCCACGCCGGCCACCAAGGCGTCCTCGCGAAACGTGCCACCCTTGTTCACGAACAGGTAGTTCGGAGAGTAGTCGTTGGCGACCTAGATTTCGTGCCGCTGGTCCTTGTTGAGGTCCGACCAGATGACTCCGAGTCCGTTCCCCGGGCTGCCGGCCGGGACCGCGGCGGGTTCCTCGACAAAGGTCCCGTCTCCCTGGTTGCGGTAGAAGGAGTCCGGCACCGGCGAGTAGGCGCTTGGAGGACAGTAGGAGAGCTGCCCCAGCGGCGTACCGCACGGTCGATTCGTCTCGATGGTGTGATCCACGTAGTGGGTCACATAGAGGTCCAGGTCCCCGTCGGCGTCGGCATCGGCGAAGGCCGCTGATGCCGACCAGCGGGGATCGCCCACGCCCGCTGCCTGCGTGATGTCCGTGAAGGTGCCGTCGCCATCGTTGCGGTAGAGCCTGTCCGGCCCGAAGTTCGTGACCAGAAGATCGATGTCGGCATCACCGTCAATGTCGGCGGCGGCGCATCCCATGCCCCAGCCCGTATCGCCCACGCCGGCGTGCGCGGTGACGTCCTGGAAGCGGACCGTGCCGTCGGCGCTCAACCCCTCGTTGCGGTACAGCGCGTTCGTCAGCTCCGTCGCGCCCCGGAAACCCGTCAGCGCGGCACCCTGGACCAGGTAGAGATCCGGATCGCCGTCGTCGTCATAGTCCAGAAAGCAAGCCCCCGATCCCATGGTCTCCACCATGTATTTCTCGCCGCTCCCGCCATGCTCATGGACGAAGCGGATGCCCGCTGCTTCGGACGCCTCCCTGAAGACGATTGGGGCGCCCTCGCTCCGGACGGGCAAGCCCGAGGCAAGCCCGAGCACAGCGACCAGGGAGCCAACGATCCGATACTTCGTGTTGCTCACTGGTTCAGCCGGGCCTAGCCCTTCGCCTGCTGCACGGCCTTGGTGAGAGCCGGGACCACCTCGAACAGATCGCCCACGATCCCGACATCCGCCACCTGGAAGATGGGCGCCTGGGCGTCCTTGTTGATGGCGACGATGTAGCCCGCTCCCTTCATCCCGGCGATGTGCTGGATGGCGCCGGAGATGCCGGCGGCGATGTAGAGCTTGGGAGCCACCGTGACGCCGCTAGATCCCACCTGATGCTCCGGGGGCAGCCAGCCGGCATCCGTGACCGGCCGCGAGGCGCCCACCTGCCCGCCCAGGGTCTCCGCCAGCTCGCGGATGATGTCGAACTTCTCCTGGCCGCCTACACTGCGGCCCCCGGAGACGATCACCGTAGCCTGGGTCAGGTCCACCGCGCCGCTCTCCCCCGTCCGGGTCTCCACGTATCGGGTGCGCAGGGCTGCCGCATCCAGCGAGCAGGAGACGGTGCGGACCGAGCCGGCCGCCACGTTCTCCACCGCCGCGTGCGCGCCCCTCTGCATCGTGGCCAGGAACGGGGGCTGCTCGCCCAGCGTCCACTGCGCCTCGAACTTCCCGTTGAACGCGCGCGCGGTGAACCGGGGCGTCCCCGACTCCAGGGTCACCGCCATGATCTCGGTGGCCATGGCGGCGCCAAGGGCCGCGGCCAGGCCCGGCATGACCTCCCAACCCGTGGGACTGTGCGAGGCCAGGACCATCCATGGCGACTCCTCCGCCACCACCTGCTCCAGCATCCGGCCATAGCCCTGCTGGGTGTACTCCGCCAGCGCCGGGTCATCGGCGTGCAGCACCTCGCAGCCGCCGCGCGCCGCCAGCTGTTCGGCGAGACCCTGTACGCCGGAACCCAGCAGCACCGCACCCACTTGCTTGCCGGCCACTCCACCCAGCCCGTGGGCCAGGCCGAGCAGCTCCCAGGTACGCTCGCGCAGCGCCCCCCCTTCGTGTTCGGCCAGCACCAAGATCCTGTCCGCCATGAAACCCTCCACCCCGGGCCCGCCGTGCAGGCCGCGCTCCTCAGATGACTCCGGTCTTTTCCTTGATTCGCTGCACCAGCTCGGTCACCACGTCGGCGGTGCTGCCCTGCAGGATCTCCGCTCCTTCTCCCTTGGCCGGCGACGCCAGCATCAGCAACCGCCTGCGCGGCGCCGCCTGTTCGGCGGACAGTCCCAGATCCGCCAGTGCCGGCTTGCGGGTCTCCTTGCGCTTCGCCGCCATGATCCCCTTGAGCGATGCGTAACGCGGCGAGTTGATCCCGGTCTGCACCGTCACCAGGGCGGGAAGATCCAGGTCCACCACCTGGCGCCGGTTGTTCTCCAGCTCACGCTCCACGCGGATGCTGTTGCCGTCATCGGCAACCTGCAGGCTCGTGACCGCGGTGGCGCAGGGGATGTCCAGCAGGCGTGCCAGCATGGGGCCCACCTGGGCCACGTTGTCGTCCTCGGCCTGCAGCCCGGC
>CBDVAL010000339.1:0-2371 GCA_965371955.1 uncultured bacterium
ATCCCACGCAGGCCCTGCTGGACGCCTATACCATCCGCCAACACAAGGGCCGCCTGGATGGGCTGCGTGTGGCCATCGTCGGTGATGTGACCCATTCGCGCGTCGTCCGCTCCAACATCCACCTGCTGCGCACCATGGGTGCGCAGGTGGTGGTCTGCGGGCCGCCGACGCTGCTGCCCATGGGGCTGGAGCAACTCGGGGTGGAGGTGACCCGGCGCGTGGAGGCGGCCATGGAGGGTTGCGACGTGATCATGATGCTGCGCATCCAGCACGAGCGCATGAGCAGCGGCTTCATCCCGTCCACGCGGGAGTACTTCCGGCTGTTCGGTCTGACCGAGGAGCGCGTCCGGCTGGCCAAGGATGACGTGATCATCATGCACCCCGGACCCATCAACCGCGGCGTGGAGATCGACAGTGCCGTGGCGGACGGCGAGTACTCGGTGATTCTCGAACAGGTGGCCAACGGGGTTGCGGTGCGCATGGCGGTGCTCTACCTGCTGGCCGGCGGCCGCGAGGGGGAGGGCGACGATGCGCCTGCTTAGGAACGCCACGGTGGTGGATCCCGCCTCCGGTGTGGAGGGGCCACGTGACATCCTCATCGACACGGACTCCGGCCGCATCGCCAAGGTGGAGGCGGGCTTGCCCGTCGAGGGCCACGACGTCCTTGACCTCGAGGGGCGCGTGGCATGTCCCGGTTTCGTGGATATGCACGTGCACCTGCGCGAGCCCGGCTTCGAGGAGGACGAGACGGTGGCCAGCGGAGCCCAGGCCGCCCTGGCCGGCGGCTTCACCGGTGTGGCCTGCATGCCCAACACCTTTCCGGTGAACGACGACCAGAGCGTCACCCGGTTCATCAGCGCCCAGGCCGCCCGCGCTGGCGCCTGCCGGGTGCATCCCATCGCCGCCGTCACCCGGGGCTGCGAGGGGAAGGAGCTCACCGAGTTCGGTGAGCTGGTGGAGAACGGCGCGGTGGCATTTTCCGATGACGGCAAGCCGGTGGCCTCGAGCCTGATGATGCGGCGGGCGCTGGAGTACTCGCTGCTGTTCGATGTCCCCCTGATCAGCCATTGCGAGGATCTGAGCCTGGCGGACGGTGGAGTCATGAACGAGGGTGCTGTGTCCACCGCGCTGGGACTGCGCGGCCACAGCCGCACCGCCGAGGAGACCATGGTCGGTCGCGACCTGCTGCTGGCGGAGCTGGTGGGCGCCCGGGTGCACGTGGCGCACGTCTCCACGGCCCGCTCGGTGGAGATGATCCGAGAGGCCAAGGGGCGTGGGGTGCGCTGCACCGCCGAGGTCACCCCGCATCACCTGCTGCTCACCGACGAGCGCGTGCGCGGATTCGACACCCGTACAAAGATGAAGCCGCCGCTACGCACCGAAGCGGACACCAGGGCGCTGCTGGAGGGGCTGCAGGACGGGACGTTGGACGCCATCGCCACCGACCATGCGCCGCATCACTCGGACAAGAAAAAAGTGGAGTTCGCCCTGGCGCCCTTCGGTGTGGTGGGTCTGGAGACGGCCGTACCCCTGGTTCTGGATCGCCTGGTGCGTCCCGGCCTGATCTCGCTGGGCCGCATGGTGGAGGTGCTCTCGGTGGCTCCTTGCCGTATCTTGAATCTGGCCGGCGGCAGCCTGGCGCCGGGGAGCCCGGCGGACATCACCGTCCTGGACCTGGAGCGTGCGCACACGGTGGACCCGTCACAGTTCCGCTCGCACTCGCGCAACACGCCCTTCGGCGGCTGGGAGCTGCGCGGCGCCGCGGTGATGACGCTGGTGGATGGCGAGACACGCTTCAGCGCGTGAGCGCAGAGGAAGATGAGATGAGACAGCGAAACATGCCATGGGGCAGCGCTCTGGTGCTGGCCTGCTTCGGGGTGGTGCTGGCACTGCCCGCCGCCGCCCAGGAGGACAGCGCCCCGGATGCGCCGTCCATCGCCGAGCTGAGGTCCAAGCTGGAGCGCGCCCTGAAGGCGGGAAACCTGGAGGGGGCGGTGTACCGTTATCGCGTCCTGCACCAGGCCACCGGCCAGGAGGACGGTGCTCTCCTGGGAGAGATCGGACGGCAGGTGCTGTTGCGGGACGTGCGCGCCGGCCGCGGCTGGCTGGCGGTGAACTCGGCCACGGCGCTGGCCCTGGGGGGCGATGCGGACGGTCTGGAACTGCTGCTGCGCTTTGCCGGCGGCACGGAGCAGCAGGTGAACCTGCGCCTCGGCGCCCTGAAGGCCCTGGGCGAGGTGGGCGGGGAGTCCGCCGCCCAGGTGGCGCGGCAGGTGGCTGACGACGACCAGCGGTCCATGATGGAGCGCCTGACGGCGCTGGATGCGCTGCTGGCCATGCGCGAGTTCTCGGCGGTGCAGTCCCTGAGCCT
>CBDVAL010000340.1:0-2300 GCA_965371955.1 uncultured bacterium
CGCACACCGACGGATCCCCTGGATCCGGATCGAACACGGTCACCGACGCGCCGAATCCGCCGCCGGCCAGAGGCTGGTCGATGCCACGGGCCTCGGGGGGATCATCGAGGATGGGATCTCCGCCGAAGGCAGCACGGTCATCGGCGACCGCACCATCGTTGCCGTCATCGTAGAACATCTTGAGCTGCGGAGGCAGGACGAACTGCGTGGTCACGGCTACGCGCCCGTCGAGCTCGGCAATGTCGCTGAACGCGCCCACGTTCCCCTGGTGCAGCAGACGGCGGGTCTCGCTGGGACTGGCGGCCAGGTCCCCGGCCACGCCGTCGCCGCCCGTGCCGCCGTCGTCGTACCAGAAGAACAAGTCCTGGTCGGTGCCTCCGAGCTGGAACGAGACGGCCAGCCTGCCGTCCACCCACGCGGCGCTGCTCCACCAGAAAGGCGGACGGAGGAAAAAGGCGAGGCTGTGGTCCTCCAAGCCGTTCACCAGCAGATCGCCCGCGATGCCGCCGGGACCCGCCCCATCATCCACCCAGACGCGCAGTGTGGCGTTAGGAAATGGGCCGAACTGCCAGTAGGCCACCGCCAGGTCGCCACCGACGTTGGTGACGGTCCGGCCGTGGCCGATCTGGGGAGCGGCGCCGACGTTCAGCGTACGCACCTCGGTGCCGTTGACCAGCCCGTCACCGGCGATGCCGCCACCACGGCCGTCATCGGCCCACAGGCGCAGGAGGAGCGACTCCTTCCAGAGCACCAGCAGCTGCCCGTTGCGCTCCATGATCTCGCCGCCCGCCTCGAAGGCGGCGGCGGCCAACGTGCGCACTTCCCCGCCGTTGACCAGGACGTCGCCGGCGATGCCGCCACCACGGCCGTCGTCGTACCACAGCTTCAGATCGTCCAGCTCCTCGAGCTGCGCTGCCGGCGACACCGAGGAGTAGGTCACCGCCAGCAGCCCGTTCACCGCCCGGGCCGACACCGCGGCGGTGTCCGCCTCAAAGAAGAACTGCAGAGAGTCCACCACGCGGATCTCGGAGCCATTGGCCAGCGCGTCACCGGCGGTCCCCCCGCCGCTGCCATCGTCGTACCACAGCTTGACCTGCCGGTTGGGGATGCCGTCCGAATAAGCGATGCCCAGCTTGCCGTTGAACACGAAGATCTGCGTATCGTGCACCTGGCTCGGATGCTCGGACACGCTCAGGTCGATGACGGCGTAGGGCGCGTTGTCCGCCTCCAGGGCGAATTCCTCCCGGGGGGGCTCGCGCAACGGCATCATCGAGCCCAGGCGGGTCACGCGTTGCGAGGAGGTCTCCGAGGTCTCGCCGGCGCTGGACGGCTGCCACGAACCCACCACGCAGACGCCCACGGACACGGCCAGGATGCGCGAAAGTGCCCATCGGGTGTCTCTCATGGGGGCGACTTCCTTCCTACCTGGAACCCGGTGACGCCACAAATATACGCCTAGAACGGCCTATCCGCAACAAGACACTGCAGGATCGGAGCGCCGCGGCCAAGGTCTTTCCCACCTGACTCCAACCCGGCCGCCAGTGAAATAATTCCCGGCTCTCCCCGGCCCGCTGCCGGCGAGGAAACCGCAGCCGCCGGGCGGGAAACCCAACGGCCGTCGAAATCTCGTAGTTGTTCTGGCTTTTGGTCGGGACGGCCAGATTTGAACTGGCGACCCCTTGCACCCCAAGCAAGTGCGCTACCAGGCTGCGCCACGTCCCGACATTTCCGATGGAAGCCGGCCCCCGCCAGCGCGGGAACGGCGAGGCCTTCGGTGGGGAATCGAAAGACTAGCAGAAGCGCCGCAAACAGGTCAAGAAACGCCGCGCCGGCCCCCCCTCCGGGGGCGCTCAGCGCAGCTTGCGGTCCGTCTCCGCCATGAGATCGAGGATCTCGCGCAGTTGTTGCACCATGTCGTGTCCGCCGTTTCCCTCGTGCGGCACCCGTCCCTTGCCGGTGGCGACCTTCTTCGACTGCGTCTTGCCCGAGCTCTTGGCGCCGGCCTTCTGCGGCTTGGCTTCCTTCTTCTTCGCCACCACAGCCTCACTAACGCTCACTCCCTCCTGCTCGAGCTGTTTACGGGCGCCGGCGATGGTGAACCCCGAGTCGTACAGAAGCCGCTTGATCTCCTGCACCACCTCGATGTCCTCGGGGGAGTAGATGCGCTGCCCGGAGCGATTCTTCTTGGGAGCCAGCTGGGGAAACTCGGACTCCCAGAAGCGCAACACGTAGGGTTGCGTGTCGGTGAGCTCACACACCTCGCCGATCTTGAAGAACAGTTTTTCGGGAATCTTGGCCAT
>CBDVAL010000341.1:0-2300 GCA_965371955.1 uncultured bacterium
GATCCTAGAACATTTTTCCGGCCCCGGGAAGGGGCTTTTTCAGCATCCTGCTAGAAGTGCCGTCGGCCCACCGGGAACGTGCGCGTGATGTTGAAGCCCAGCCGGAAGTCCGTGCTGGGGTCCACGTCGCCCCCCGGCGCGAACAGGTCGGTATGCGCGGCTTCGGTATTGCTGATCAAGAGGTCGAAGGCGTGCCGGCCGGTGCTCATGCGGACTGCCAGGGAGACGGACTGGTACGGGGCCTCGACGCCGGAGATCTGTCCGATCCACTCGCTCACCAGCGCCAGCTTGCGGGTCAGGCGCACCTCTCCCCCGACGGCCACGGCCAGGGTCTCGCCGTTGTCGTCGTCGTCAAGGTAGTTGGCGCTTGTGACGTAGATAGGCGCCAGCAGGACCGAGACGTGCTCGCCCCAGCGCCGGCTCAGCAGCACCTGCCCGGTGAAACGATTGCGGTTGGCACGTCCGTCCGCCTCGAGGTTGGAGTAGCTGGCCCGCAGGGCCAGGGCCAGCGGCATGCCTTCGCCCTGCTGTAGCACGGCGTACTTGACGAACACCTCGTTCGCCTGCTGGAAGTTGGTATGGCGCAGGCCCAGCTCCCACGCGTTGCTGATGCCGTAGGCCACGCCGATGGAAACCCAGGCACCGGTGTCCAGCCCGTAGAGGTTCTCGCCCCCGGCCTCCTCCACCGAGCCCTTGAACCGGTGCGCCACGCGAAACTCGAAGGTACGGCCGCCCAGCGGGTCGGTGGTGGACAGGTTGATGAGATGCGCGTCGAGGAAGTTCCTCTTCGCCGGCGCCAGCGACTTCTTCTTCTCCTCTACCTCGGTGGCCGGTGGCCAGCGGTCCTCCGGGAACGATTCGATCCACCCCCGGATGACGGCGCGCTCTTCCTCGCTGAGCGACGATAGCTGCAGCGGCATGCGCGGCCCATGGTAACCGCCCTCCTCGGGCGGAAGCAGCTTGAGGTAGAGCAGCGAGAGCTGCGGCTGTCCAGGGGCCACCAGCTTGTAGCGCCGGTCGGTGCGCGCCGGGACGTTCACCGTGGAGCGGTACACCTGCGCGGGCTCGAGGCGCAGCCCCTTCTCGGCGTCGGGCCCAGCGTGACAGCCCGAGACGGAGCAACGCCGCTGCAGCAGGCGGGAAGCGGCCTGGAAGGCGGTGGACTCGGCATCCGCCCACGCCGGCAGCGCCCACAGGAGGAGGAGCGAGGCGAGAACGACCAGTCTCGCACCGCGGCGCCGGAGGGGCTCAGTTGTTCTGCGCGCCTTCATCGATCCAATCACGGATCACCTGGACCATGTCGTCGTCGAAGGGAATGTCAAAGAGCGGCATCTGATCGCCCTGGCCGCCCACGTCGAGCTGGGTACCTTGCAGCTTGTGGATCAAGTAGCTGGCCTCGCTGTCGAACGGCGCCACCCGCAGCAGCAGCGACTCCTGGCTGGGGACACCGACGATTCCGGTGCCGACGTCGAACAGGCTGCCCTCCTCCAGCACCTGACCACCCGACGCGATGGCACGGTCGTGACAGCCCGCGACGGCACACTTGGAGGTGAACAGGGGCTGGACATCCTCGAACAGGCTGACCTCCTCGCCAAGCGGCACTGGGTTGATGAATCGCTCCACCAGATCGGCATCCTCGTTGCTGCAGGCGGGAGCAAACAGGCAGAGGATCCCCAGGGGCAACACGAACAGACGGGAATGGTTCACCTTGTCGAGTCCCCCCAGGCCATCCGCCGTCCACACGGCAGGACCACGATGGACCGCAACGCTGCCGGCCGCAAAGCATCGTACCACGTCGAGGCAACCGCAGGAAAAGGGGGGCTATTCCCACCTCGTCCTTGCGACCAGACTGTAAATCTACGGGTCCGGCTGCGCCAGGCGATGGTATCGCCCGGCAACGAGCCCGGGGTGTTGCGACGTGCTGCCGTCGGGCCAGCGCACCTCCACCTGGTCGGCCTTCTCCGCAGTCCCCAGCCCGAACAACAGGCGCAGGTCCGATCCGGAGAGGAACCCCGACCCGGCCCGCACCTCATCCACCTGCACGCGCCCGCCGGCGTGCACCGTCACCCGGGCGCCGGCTGCATCCCGGTTGGCACCCTGACCCATCAGACGGAAACCGATCCAGTGGTTCGTGGTGTCGCTGTCGTTGCGCAGCAACGTCGGCGGAGCTCCCAGGTTCACCACCACCACATCGGTGTCGCCGTCGTTGTCCAGATCACCGAACGCCGCGCCGCGACTCGATTCCACCACCTGCAGCCCGGGGCCGGCACGTTTCGAGACATCCTGGAAACTGCCATCCC
>CBDVAL010000342.1:0-2267 GCA_965371955.1 uncultured bacterium
CGCGCCGCGCCTCGAGGAACTCGCCGCGAATATAGATGTAGATGGCCGTGGCCCGCACGAAGTCGGCGGCGATGGCCGTGCCTTCCAGCATCTGGTGCGGATGGCGCAGCATGATCTCGCGATCCTTGAACGTCCCCGGCTCGCCCTCGTCGGCGTTCACCACAACGTAGTGCGTCGGGTCGGCCTGTCCACGCACCGCGGACCATTTGAAGTGGGCGGGGAACCCGGCACCGCCGCGCCCCTGCAGGCCCGAGGCTTCGAGCTCCTCGATCAGCGCATCGGCGCCCATGGCACGCGCCCGGGCCAGCGCGCTGTAGGAGGCGTCGTCCGCGCCGGCCAGGTTGATGGGCAGCTCCGGGTCGTCGGCCAGCACGGCACCGGACTCGCGTCCTGCGATGAGCTCCAGGTCCGCGTCCAGAGCCGCTGGAGCGCGGTCGCACTGCCCCAGACAGCTCACGACGATACCGTCTCCAGGATCGCCGCCCCCGGCCAGCCGGCAGGACAAACCCTGGCACACGCGCTTCACCCGCTTCTGGTCCAGCAGTGTGTAGAACGTCCCGGTGCCGTAGATGTCCGCCGCCGGAACGCCGGTCTCCTGGCTGACGCGGTCCGCCACGCCGGGCGCCATCCCGCCCTCCAGCATCTGCAGCACCGAACTCCGGCGAGCGCCCTTCTTCTCCATCCCCACCTCGAATCAAGCATGACGATCTTTGCCTTCAGCGGGATTGTCCCACCATGGGGGATGGGTTGCAAGGCACGCTGGGGGCGGGGATCCAGGGACAGGGTGGGCGGTTCGTGTTATCGTCGAGAGGTGAGACGCAAGCAAGAGCGAGCAAGACCTTGAGCACAAAGCCCCCGGTGCTGGTGGTGGGATGCGGTGTCTCCGGACTGTCGTGCGGTGTGCGCCTGCTGCAGGACGGCTTTCCCGTCCGCTTGATGGGTGCCGAGCCGCCGGAGGACACCACCTCGTCCGTGGCCGCCGCCATCTGGTATCCGTACCAGTCCTGGCCGCGGGAGCGCGTGCTGGGCTGGGCGCGCGCCAGCCTGGCGGAGTTCCATCGCCTGTGCCGGGACGAGACGGCCGGCATCACCCAGGTGGACGGCGTCGAGGTGTTCCCCGAACCCATGCAGTCACCGTACTGGGGCGAAGCGGTGCCGGAGTTCCGGCCGGCGAGACCCGAAGAGTTGCCCGAGGGGCGTCCGTTCGGGTTCCGCTTCCTGGTGCCCGTGGTGGAGATGCCGCTCTACCTGCCCTGGTTACAGCGGCGCTTCCTGGAACTGGGAGGAAGCCTGGAGATCGCCCGGCTGGAGGGCATGGACGAGGCGCTGCAGCTGGCCGACGTGGTGGTGAACTGCACCGGGCTGGGGGCGCGCGAGTTCGCGCCGGACGCGGAGATGTTCGCCCTGCGCGGCCAGGTGGTGCGGGTGGAGCGCGGTGCGGTGGATCGCTACATCATCGACGAGCACGGCCCCGACGGCATCGCCTACGTGGTTCCGCGCTCGCACGACGTGGTCCTGGGCGGCACCAACGTCAAGGGCGACGAGAACCTGCTGCCGGATGCGGCCGAGTCCGACAGCATCGTGCAGCGCTGCGTGGCGCTGGATCCGCGCCTGGCTCGGGCACGCAAGCTGTCGGACGCGGTGGGTCTACGGCCGGGGCGCGAGCGCGTGCGCCTGGAGGCGGAGCGCCCGCGTCCGGACAAGCTGGTAGTGCACGACTATGGCCACGGCGGCGCGGGCGTCACGCTGTCCTGGGGCTGCGCCGACGAGGTGCTGCAACTGGTCGGGTTCGGTCTGAATGGCGGGCAAGGCGTTCAGGCTCGATTCTCGGGCAAGTAGCAGCTGAGTCCGAGCAGGGCGATCCCACCCACCACGGGAGCCGTCCGGTGGACGGAATCGGAGCGATCCCGGAGGATCCAGCGCACCGGCAGGAACGGGTAGTGCAGACGCGCCACCGCGGTGAGTGAGCTGTACGGCGAGCGCAGGATGAGAGCTGTAGGCGGGGACTGGACTGCCTCGGTCTCCCATCCCGCCCGCCCCCGAACCTGCCGGCCCCCGACGACGACCTGTTCACCTGACGCGAGGCCAACGTCCGAGCCTGCTCCCCGGCATGGGTCTGCTCCGCTCGCCTCACCCTGCCCAGCCAGCGCTTGAATCCTCCGCCGTACGGGTAGAATAGAGGCAGGTTGTCATATTCCAACGTTATCGGACTCGCACTGTAGGCCCAAAATGCAAATGTCGGGTTTCTCCAATGTAGAAATGTCGGG
>CBDVAL010000343.1:0-2250 GCA_965371955.1 uncultured bacterium
CGACCCCCGGGCCCTGCACTACTGGGACGGCGACCAGAACCTGGGAAAAGCCTATGGGACCGTGTTGGAGCTGCCGCGTGGACGCGAGCTGGCATGGGACATCTACTTTGCCTACGAGGAGGGCGTGGTCTGGGGGGAGGAGGTCCCACCACCCTCCCACTGGGCACATCAGCTCGGCATGGACCCTCGCCACCTGGGCGATGGTACCAAGCTCCGGGAGGCTCTGCGAGCCATGCTGGATCGCTGACCGGGGTTCCTTCAGGGACAGCCGCCGGCGGAAGCCGTCACGCCCGCGTCGCGCTCGCCCCTCTGTCCCAGGCCGAAGGAATCCCAGGAGCGCTGGTCATCCCGGACGGCGAACCAGATCACCTTGGTGCGTTCCGGCGTCATGGTGAGCGGCAGGTTCCCCGCCGGCAGGTCGTCGGCCAGGCAGCCTTCCGTGGCGCCTGCGAAGCCGCTCTCCACCAGCGTGCTCATGTCGCCGTGGATGACATCGTAGCCGGAAGCGCCTGCCGGCCCGTCCCACCACAGGGCGTTGCTGTCCATGGACACCCGCACCGGCTCCGTCAGCGAGGTGAGCGTCGCCTCGATACGGAAGAAGGCCGCCGGGGCCAGGCAGAGCGTGCATTCACCGTAGAGCACCAGCGTGCCCCCGCCCAGCTCCGCCAGATCCGGCGGTGTGCGCGGCAGCTCGGCGCCGCGCAGCGGGTCCCCGGTGAGCGTGGAGGCCAGCCAGTCCACATCGATCCGGTCGACGGGAGCGGAGGTCAGCAGGCCTCGCGCCCGGTTGTTGCGGCTGGAGAATCCGAACTCATCGACGCCGGCGAATCCGAACTCGTTGTTCACGATGACGTCGAAATCCGGATCACGCGGAACGCTGCGGAAGGTGAAGTGCCCCACGCGGATTCGTACTCCCGCCGGAGGATCGTCGTGGTGGTAAAGGCCGGCTTCTCCTTCGTCCACGGGAGGAGCGGAGTTCGGCGTGCGGGTGTCGAAGGTGAAGCTTCCGTGGAAGGCGGTGCCGGGTGCGACCGTGGCGTCCAGGGCTCCCAGTCCGTCGAAGACACTGGTCACGGTCGCCTCGAATCGGAACGTGATGATGGGAGGTGCCGGAGCCGCGCTCACCGCCAGGACCCGGTCGAAGCATTGCATCCCATGCAGGGATACCACGGCATCGACGCGGGGAAGCGGGGAAGAGGCCGGCACCAGGCCGCTGTCGTAGCGCTCCGGGGCTCCGCCGTTGATGGACAGATCCAGGATCAACTGCTGCTGGGCATCGACACCCTGGGAGGCCTGCAGGATGCCGGACCCGGTGATGTGCAGCCCCAGTGATGCGACCTGCCAGTCCACCTCGCTGACGGTCCAGGTGCTGAAGGCTCCGGTGGGGCTGCCCGGGGTGAGGCCGAAGGTGCCGGTCATCCGGGCGGCGAGAACCGGGCACAGACACTGCCCGAAGCAGCCCTCCTGGAAGCCGTCGTCTCCGTCCAGCTCGTAGAGGATCGTGGGCGGGTCGGCCGCAACGGGCGCCGTGGAGAGCAACGCAGCGGCTAGCAGCAGGATCGCCCGGGAAACAAGTCGAGAGCCCATGGAGCACCCCCTGGTCCTTCCATCGCGCGAGGTATCCCTATCTTGTACTCCGAGAACGTCGCCTTGGCAAGCCCGGTGCTGGACTGGCTTCCGGCGGCGGGATATGATCCGCGGCCATGAGCGCCGCACCCAAGACCCAGGAGTTCTTCTCCTCGCGCTGGGGCCTTCTGCTGGCAACTCTCGGCATGGCCGTGGGCACCGGGAACATCTGGCGCTTCCCGCGCATCGCGGCACAGAACGGCGGCGGCTCGTTCCTCATCGCCTGGCTCATCTTCCTGTTCCTGTGGTCCATCCCCCTGCTGCTGGTGGAGTTTGCCATGGGCAAGGCCACCCGCCGCGGCACGGTGGGTGCGTTCGCCCGGCTGCTGGGCGGGCGCTACGCCTGGATGGGCGCCTTCGTCGGCTTCGTCACCATGGCCATCATGTTCTACTACTCGGTGGTGGCCGGCTGGTGCCTGCGCTACCTCACCGCGGCCTTCACGGGCCGGCTCTCCGGCCTGGACAACCTGGAGGCATCCACCGCATTCTGGGAGCGCTTCACCGCCGGCCCGTCGCTGCTGATGAGCCCCATCACGTTCCACCTGGTGGCCATGCTGGTGGGGGCGCTGGTGGTCTATCGCGGCATCGCCAAGGGGATCGAGCGCGCCAACAAGTTCCTGATCC
>CBDVAL010000344.1:0-2220 GCA_965371955.1 uncultured bacterium
AGGCGCGGAACCGATGCTGTAGTACTGCTACAGGGAGGTTTCGCAACGCAGAGATCGGGTGAAAGGCGCGTGCCTGGCGACAGCGCGGGTTTTTCACCGGGCTGCTAAGGAGGCTACTCATGCCGGAGGAGGTGCGAAGCAAGGGGGCGCCACAGGCCATCGGGCCGTACGCGCAGGCGGTTGCCGTGGGCGAATGGATCTATTGCTCGGGGCAGATCGGACTGGACCCGGCCACGGGAGAACTGGTCCCGGGCGGGATGGAGACCGAGGTGGACCGTGCCCTGGACAACCTGGAGGCGGTGCTCGAGGCGGCAGGTTCGGGGTTGCATCGACTGGTGCGGGTCACGGTCTATCTGACGGACCTGGAGGAATTTGCCACGCTCAACCGTATCTACGGTGAAAGGCTGGGAAATGCCCGCCCGGCAAGGGCAACTGTGGGGGTGGCGGCACTGCCCAAGGGGGCACGTGTGGAGATCGAAGCCGTGGCACTGCGCGACCGGCCGGGCCCCTAGTGCACGGCCTTCTCGATCTTGCCGGAGCGGATGCAGCGCGTGCAGACGCGGATGCGCTTGACGGCGCCGTTCACCCGGGCGCGCACACGCTGGAGGTTCGGATACCAGATCTTGCGGGTGATGTTATGAGCGTGGCTGACGTTGTGCCCGAAACGCGGCCCCTTGCTACAAACCTCGCAGACTCTCGACATTACCCTCTCCTTCTCTGATGCGCGTGGGACCGCACCTTTTAACACACCCCCCCGAAGCAGATCAAGGACAGGGTGAATCCGGCCAGGTGTCCGGGATCGGCCTCGGCGCGCTGGCGGTTCTGTCTCAAGTTCGGCACTTGCGCGCCCGCTCACTTGCCTATATATTGTCGCCTCGGCCCATCGGTGTTGGCTCGTCCGCACCTATCCTCATCGTTGCTCCAGCAATCATGGGCCGGTAACCGGTGGATGGTCGTTACTGTGGATTCCTGAGAATGCTTACCAGGAAAGACATCCCCGGTCACCAGGAGATTCTGCATTAGCAAAGTTTGTTCTTGACACCCAAGTGGGCCGTTTGATATGTTCATGTGCGGCTTGAGGTTTGGGTTGTAACCTGTTGCCATAACTGGCTGCCTGAGGGAGATCCGCCGTGTTATTTTCCCGATCGAAGGGGTTGGTGGGGCTGGATCTGGGCTCCTGCGCGGTGAAGGCCGTGGAACTCAAGGACCTGGGCAAGGGGCGCGGCTACCGTCTCACGGGCCTGGGCATCGAGCCGCTGCCTCCGGAAGCCATCGTGGACGGCGCCATCATGGACTCCGGGCTGGTGGGTGATGCCATCCAGCGGTTGTTCTCCGCCAACAAGTTCAGGGCCAGTGACGTCTCACTGTCTCTCTCGGGCCACAGCGTCATCATCAAGAAGATCTCCTTGCCCGTCATGAGTCCCGAGGAGCTCGCCGAGTCCATCCAGTGGGAGGCAGAGCAGTACATCCCGTTCGACATGGACGACGTCAACATTGACTACGAGATCCTCGGCGGGGCCGGCAGTGGGGACGACGGCAACATGGATGTTCTGCTGGTGGCGGTGAAGAAGGAGAAGATCAACGACTACACGGCGGTGGTCAGCCAGGCCGGCAAGACCCCGGCGCTGGTGGACGTGGATGTCTTCGCGCTGCAAAACGCTTTCGAGGTGAACTACGAGACCCCGCCTGCGAACATCGTGGCGCTCATCAATTTCGGCGCCAGCGTCACCAACATTTCGGTGCTGCTGCAGGGGCATTCCATCTTCTGGCGTGACATTTCCATCGGAGGCAACCGCTACACCGAGGCCATCCAGCGGGAGCTCAACGTGCCGCAGGAGAGCGCCGAGACGCTGAAGCGCGGCGGACAGGTGGAGGGCGTGGCTCCCGACAAGGTGCAGGAGATCATGACCTCGGTGAATGCTGAGCTGGCTGCCGAGATCCAGAAGACCCTGGATTTCTTCAAGGCCACCACGTCGGGCGAGCCGGTGCAACACCTGATCATCTCCGGAGGCTGCAGCAAGGCCATGGGGCTGCGGGAAACGCTGGCAGAGCGCTTCCAGACGCCGGTGGAACCGTTGGATCCCTTCCGCCGCATTGCCGATAGTGAGCGCCTCCTGCCTGCGGGCCAGGCGGAGGAACTGGGGCCTGCCATGGCCATTGCCGTAGGACTGGCGGTTCGCAGGGAGGGAGACAGCGCATGATCCGGATCAACCTGTTGGC
>CBDVAL010000345.1:0-2167 GCA_965371955.1 uncultured bacterium
CCTGGAAGTGCGGCGGCAGCGACGTCACGGTGCCCAGCGAGGGGACGGTGGGCCAGTCCGCCGTGTTGTCCAGGATGGTGATGCCCGGCGTTGCCGTGCTGAGCACGGCGCTCACGTTGCCGGTCTGGAAGTTGCCGGCGTTGCGCAGGTCCACCGCAAGGTTGACGATCTCCACCGGCTCGGCCACGCCGTTGTTGTTGCCGAAGGCGTCGTCGTCCACGCTATGCGCGTCGTGGACGAGGTCCGAGAAGGCATCCAGGATGGCGCACTGCGGCAGGTTGGCTCCCAGGTCGGACACGATGGCGGTGATGGGAACCCCCAGGTTGGGGCAGATGGGAATGGGGGGGTCGCCGGGAATGGCCAGGCTGCAGTGATGGAGCGCGACGGCGGCCTGGCTGACATAGGCCACCACCGGCGATCCCGACGACCCGCCCTGTGAGTCGCACTGGTAGGTGACGTCCCCGGGTCCACCGGCGCAGGTGATGGCGCTCTGCGGCTGGGTGATCTCGCAGAAGCCGCTCTCGTCGGTGGGGTCGGTGCTCAGCAGCGCGATCTCCTTGGGACGTCCGCCCGGGTGCTGCGGGATGTAGATGCGCTCGCCCGCCACCGGCGGCCGGTTGTCCAGGGAGAACGAGCCGTAGATGGACTGCGGGTCCCCGGCCAGAAGGATGAAGGCGTAATCCAGATCAACATCCCGCGCCACCAGCGTGGGCACGCCGCCCCACAGGGGTCCCGCACCGAAGCCGCCGTTGCAGGCGGACTCGGCCAGGAACTCGTAGTCGGTATTGACCACCGCCGTGGGCGGATCCACCGCGAGACCGACGATGCAGTGGTTGTTGGTGAACAGGTGGCCCTGGCATCCCACCAGCCATCCGGTGCAAAAGAACTGTCCGTCGATGAGCAGCCGCGCCACCGCCCGGGACTTGTCGTAGACCACCGGCTCGCTGACCTGGTAGCATTTCGCGTCCTCGCGGTCGTCGGCGCCGCACACGGCCTCGGTGCCGCCGGCCTCCGAGCCCATGTCCACCACGCCGGCGGCATAGCTGTCGATGGACACCCCCCAGCCGCCCTGGTTGCGCCCGGGGCTCATCAGCTCCAGCACCGCTGCCTCGCCCTTGATGTGCGGCGCCCAGAAGGTCCCCAGGCCGTGACGGCCATGTTCCGTGAGGACGTGGCGCTGCCGGCCGCTCTCCGAGCGGATCACCAGCCGGTCGCCGGGGGCCAGGTCGAAGCGGTCGAAGTGGATGGCAATGTAGGTGGCGTCGGGATGCTCCACCCGCAGCGTCCATGCCGGCGTGGTCCCCGTGCCGGTGGGGTAGGGATGCGGCGACTCGGCGGCGTAGGGGATCTCGTAGCCCGCCCGCACCGGCACCTGCGCCAGCGCCGGGGCGGAAGCCAGTCCGGCTACCAGCCCCGCGATCAGCAGGGCGGCAAGGGTCCTCAGCAATCTCGGCACCAGATCCTCCTGGATGGGGCAATCTTACTGCCGGCAAGCCGGTGCGGCCACCGCCACTTCCAGAAAACCGACACATGCCCCGCGAATATTCCGTCGCCCGGTTCAGCTTTGTGAGGCTGGGTCAGGTTCTGCGGACTCCCGGGGGGCAGCTCCGGCGGTCCTGGTGCAGCAGTCCCCGGAGGGGATGGCGCGGCCGTGGGGGCAGTGGTGGGGGTGGCCCAGGAAGGAGCAGATGCTCTCGGTCATGGGGGGCGACAGGCGGTGCTCGAAGTAGCAGGCCTCCTCTTCCACCACCTCGGGCTGCATCTGGAAGGTCTCGGAGAACAGCATCTCCGCCAGGCGGTGACGGCGGATGAGGATCTGGGCCCGTCGGCGCCCCTCCTCCGTGAGGTGCGCCTCGCCGGCGCCATCGCGGCGCACCAGGTTCTGCTCCACCATGCGATCGGTGAGGGAGGTGTGCGCCAGCTGCTCGCCGCGCACACACACCTCCGGCGGGATCTCGCCACCCTCCTGGGCGAGCCAGAGGTACTCGAGCACCTCGTCGGTGTCCTCGTCGAGCTGGGCATGCGTCAGGTGGAAGCCCGCCACGCGTCCGTGCTCGAGCTGCAGTTGGCGGTGGGCCAGCCGGCCCACCCCCAGGTCCTGGGTCACCACCACCACCGGCAGACCGCTCTCGGTCATGCGGCGGAACAGGTCCAGGACGAGGCCCGC
>CBDVAL010000346.1:0-2129 GCA_965371955.1 uncultured bacterium
CTCACTCCTTCGCTGGGTCTGCGCCGCCGAACCAGCGGGCCAGTTCCCTGGCGGCGGGTTTGTTCCGGGGCGTGTAGTCCCGGTCCTCCACCCCGCCGTCTCCCCACCAGAGGTAGAAGAAGACGCCGGAGAGTTCGTTCACATCGCGCCACGCCTCGACGAACGCCCGGTAGCAGCGGCGTTGCTCCTCGGCACTGGCAGGCCGGCGGGAACTGTGGTTCCAGGGGTCGATAGCCGACCCCTCCCGGCTGGGGTAGCCCGCCTCCGTGAACAGGAGCGGCCGGCCGTGGCCCCGGGACCAGGCAAGCAGCGCCTGGCGGATGGGAGCCCAGGCCTGCACCAGATCCTGCACCGTCGGCCGGGATTCCTCTGTAAGTTGATAGTACGCGTTGACGCCCGAATAGTCCAGCGCATCGAGAAAACCGATGCCCTGGTAGTGGTCCCAGTTGGCCGAGTAGAACAGGCCCCCATGGTAGATTCGCCTTACCTTCGCGATGAGCGCCCGCCAGCGCCCCTCCATGTGCTCGGTGGAGCACAGCTCGGAGCCCACGCTGAACAGCTCGACCCCTTCGGCCTGCGCCATGCGTGCGTAGTCGAGGATCATCGCCTCGTAGCGCCGAAACCACGCGTCCCAGTCCTCCGGCGCCAGCGTGCCGCGCCATTCGCCCTCTTCCAGATGTTCCACGAAGACGATGGGAAGCAACATCACGCGCATGTCCAGAGCACGCGCCTGACGGATGGCCTGCACCACGGTGGCATCGCTGGGCGTCACCCCAGGGCCGTAGCCGAACGACTCGGAGCGAACATCGGGCGTGGTCCGGGGCACCACCACCGAGATGGCGTTCACCCCCAGGGCGCGCATCTCCTCCAGAGAGCTCCGGATGTACTCCGACCCGGCGGGAGGGAACAGCCCCAGTGTCATGCCGCGGTAAAAGGACGAGACAGGCGCCACTTCCGCAGGCGCACACGCCATCAGCCACAACGTCGACGCCAGGACGACAAGATGCCTCAAGTCACCACCGACAGCCCCCGTGCCGCGAAGTCGAAGTCCAGCACCTCCATGCCCAGCTGCCGGGCGGCCTGCTGCACGGATTCGCGGCAGCCGTCACCCACCAGCAGGAACACGCATCCGCCCCCGCCGGCACCGCAGACCTTGCCCGCCAGCGCTCCCGCATCGCGCCCCGCCTGGAGCAGGGCGTCGATGGCCTGGGTGCTCACGCCCGGCGCCAGCTCGCGCCGATGCGACCACTCCTCGTCCACGGCCCGGGCCAGTTCGGGGATATCGCCGGACAGCAGGGCCTGTTTCGCCCGGTGTGTGGCCCGGGCGATGGCCTCCAGGTGGCCGCGCACCGCGGCGTCGCCGTCCAGGAAGGCCTTGGTCACCTGCCAGTTGTTGATGCCCGACGAGCGCGGCAGGCCGGAATAGACCAGCACCGCGTGCCGGCGCAGCGCGTCCAGATCCACCTCCAGCGACTCCACGCGCATGCCGCCCACGCCGAACTCCAGGCTGCAGACACCGCCGCGCAGGGCCGCCACGTAGTCCTGCACCCCTGTGGGAACTCCCAGCACGCGCGTCTCCACATCCCGCGCCACCGCCAGGACTTGCTCGGCCTCGAAGTCCTCCTCCTCGTAGGCGGTTAGCGCACCGGCCACGGCCACCGCCAACGCCGACGAACCGCCCAGCCCCGCACCTGCCGGCGACATGCATCGGGTCTCCAGACGGACCCCCGGGTGCGGCACGAAGTGCGCCAGCAGGCCGGCCAGCAACGGCAATTGCGCCTCCGACTGCAGCTCCTCCAGGCGTTGGAACCGCCGCCGGATCCCCAGGTCTTCCGAGCGGATCTCCCAGCCGTCGTCGATGGTGCTGGCCGTGGCGGTGGCCGTGAGGCTGATGGCCGCGTTGAGCGTCGAAGCGCCCGGCACCAGCAGGTCGAGGGGCGGGATGTCCAGGGTGCCCCCGGAGAGGTCGATACGGATGGGCGCCTCCGCCTGCACCGACCTCATGTCGGATCCTCGCGCCACGGGGCACGCGTCGGCCAGGGAGAGCATGGGAGGAGCGGGAAACTCGGGCGGGGCCGGGTCATGGTTCGATGATATCACCGTCCTGCGCTCCGGTGGAGCGCCGGCGG
>CBDVAL010000347.1:0-2111 GCA_965371955.1 uncultured bacterium
GAGGCCGCCGGCCTGGGCGAAGTTCGCGCTGCCGCCGCCGCGGCCGCCGAAGCGCGACGCCAGGGGTTGCAGGAGCTTGCCGGCGTGTGGTTCGCCGGGGGTGGCCACCATCACCTTGGCTGCCGCTCCATCCACCGCACCGAGAAGGGCGGTGCGCTTGCGCTCAGCCAGTGCCCGGGCCAGGGCAGCCACCTCGTCGTCGGCGCGGTCCTCGAAGACCTTGCGGATGATCCGCCCCTCCGGCGCTGCCGTGGCCAGTGCTGCTGCCTCCAGTTGCGCCGCGCGTTCGGCGAGCGCCCGGAAGCGACGCAGGTCAGCCTTGCGCTCGTCAAGAAGCGTGGTCAGGGTCTCGGCACGCCGGCCGCGCGGTGCTGAGAGCAACTCTCCCACCGCCTCGGCCTCGGCGGTCATGGCCATGAGCGTTCGATGGATGCGACCGCCGGCGACGAACTCCACGCGCGTGCCCTTCTTGTAGCGCTCGGTGCGCAGCACGGCGAGCATGCGGATCTCGCCGGTGCGCTCGGCGTGGGTGCCGCCGCACGGGGTCACGTCGAAGTCGGCAATGCTGACCACGCGCACATCCCCCTGCACGGGTACCTCCTTGCGCAACGGCAACCGGCGCGCCTCTTCCTCCGAGAGGATCTGCACGGTCATGGGACGGTCTTCGAAGATCACTCGGTTGGACAGGTCCACAGCTTCGCGCACGGATGGGTCCACGTTCTCGGTGAGCCCGAGGTCGATGGTGCAGGTCTCGCTTCCCAGATGGAACGATTTCGTGGGCGCGTTGGCGACCTTGAGAAACGCGGCAGACAGCAGGTGCTGGCCGCTGTGTTGCTGCAGATGATCCAGGCGGCGCTCGCTATCCACCTGTCCGTGCACCCGATCCCCGGCGGCGAACGGCGGCGCTGCGCCGAGGACGTGCAGCACCTGCCCGTCATCGCCCTCCAGCACATCGCACACGCGCACGCCCCCGAGGGCTCCGGTATCGTGCGGTTGGCCGCCGCCTGTGGGATAGAACGCGGTGCGATCCAGGATGGCTGCGGTGCCGCCGTCACGATCCACAACGTCCAGGACCTGCGCATCGAACTCCGTCCGGTGCGGCTCGAGATAGTAGATTCGCTCGGTGGACACGGGCTTTCTCCTGCCGGACTTTCCGGCCGGGCCTCCAGCTTGACAGGCCCGGGAGGCGGTCTTATGGTCCGGATCGAAGGCGGAAGCGGGGCATCAAAACCCCTGTCGGATCAGCATTTCCGCCCCATGGTAGCGGCCCGGGAGGGTCGGCGCAAGCAGCAGAAGGAACCAAGAAACCTCAAGGAGAAAGATCATGACTCTCGTACGCTTCAATCCATTCGAGGACATTCATCACCACCTGGACCGGTGGGTGGGAACCTTTGCCGGTGAGAAGGAGAACGTCGACCGCAGCTGGGTCCCCGCGGTGGACATTTTCGAGCGCGGAGAGGAGACCGTTGTGCGCGCGGAGCTGCCCGACGTCCGCAAGGAGGATCTGGATCTCAAGGTCGAGAACAACGTCCTGACCCTGCGCGGCGAGAAACGGCGCGACGAGACGGTGAAGCAGGAGAACTACCACCGCAGCGAGCGCCACTACGGGTCGTTCACCCGTAGCTTCAAGCTGCCGTCCACCGTCGATACCTCGCGCATCCAGGCGCGCTACGAGAACGGCGTTCTGGAGATCGTGGTGCCCAAGGCCGAGGAGGCCAAGCCCAAGCAGATCGAGGTGAAGGTGGCGTAACCCTTCTACCCGAAATCTCCCTTCCAGGGCCGATCCACCGGTGTTCCGGTGGGTCGGCTCTTTTCGTCCACGCACTGTCCCCGGCGCCTCGTGGGCAGTACAATGTTCTTCCACGGGCAGGAGCGTTTCCGCCCGGGAAGGACCCTGGACCCATGAGCGATCCCGCCGCGCAGGATCCCAGCGCCCCGGACGAGCAGTCCGATGCTCCGCAGGGGCAGGACCTCGCCCCGGAGCCGGAGCCCACCACGGCCCTGCAAAAGCTCCCCGACCGCTCGCTGGCGCTGCCCGACCCCTTGCAGCGCTACATGGCCGACGTGGGCCGCTTTCCCCTTTTCAGCCCCGAGGAGGAGAAGGACCTGGC
>CBDVAL010000348.1:0-2110 GCA_965371955.1 uncultured bacterium
CGCCTGCAGCAGATGCTGGAGTCCCGCCAGTGGGAGACAGCGGCGGCCGAGGCGGAGGCCCTCCTGGCGGACCACCCCGACAACGCGGCCATCCGTGCCAAGTTCGGTCTGGCCCTGCTGGGCAAGGCGCGCATCGAGGAGCCGGTGCTGGACGACGCCAAGGCCGAGCAGCTCGAGGGCGCCACGGACCCGGGCGCGTTCTTCGATCCCGCGCTGTTCCGCACCGAGGTCACCTACGACGACGGCCTGTGGAGCCAGGCGCAGGAGGAGTTCGACAAGGTCCTGGCCCGGTCTCCCGACAATCTGGATGCTCGCGTGGGACTGGCTTCCATCCATGGCCGCGCCGGGGACTCTGCGCAGGAACGGGAACAGATTCGCCTGGCCGCGCGCGCTCACGCCGCGGACCAGGAGGCCGGCCGGTTGCTCCTGCGCTTCGGCGAGAAGTATTTTGCCGCCGCCCGGTATGACGATGCACTGGCCATCTTCGGGATCCTGATGGAATCGTTCGGCGAGGATGTCACGGTGGCGCTGGACTACGGTGCGGCGCAGTTCGCCAGCAGCCAGTACGATGACGGCATCGCCACGCTGGAGAGGGCAAGCGCGATCGATCCCGAGAACGAGAATCTGTCCCAGACGCTGGCCCAGATGTACATCTTCAGGATGCGCTGGGAGGAGGCGGCTGCGGTCTACCAGCGGCTGGCCGAGCAGTTCCCCGACAACCCCATGATGGCGGTGCAGCGCGGTGCCGCCCTGCTGCCGGAGTCGGTGGAGCGCGGCCGCGTGGTATTGCAGGAGGTCGTGGATGCCGATCCGGAGAAAAGCGATCCGGCCTCCGCCGTGGCCAGCAATCTCCTGCTGGGGCTGGATCAGGGCGCCACTGCCGATCTGGCCCTGCTGGCGGACGAGCTGAATCGCAGGCGCCTGCCGCATCTTGCTGCCGCCGTGGGCGGTGTCCTTCTGGTGCGCGAGCCCGACAGTGTCGCCGGCCGCCTCGTGTTTGCCGCCGTCTACGACGGGCTGCAGTACTTCGACCTGTCTCTGCTCATGCTGCGCGACGCGGCCCAGGTCATCGGCGAGAAGCCGGACTCCTCGGCGCCCTTCACCTGGGATGATGTGGTCGCCAGCCAGGGTCGCGCGCACTTTCGCATGGGCAACCACCAGCAGGCCGTGGATGCCTTCCTGTCCGCTGACAACCCCCAGAAGTTCTTCCTTGCCCTGGGGCTGGCTTACGAGCACCTGCACGAATACCGCAAGGCCTTTGACTACTTCATCAAGGTGGTGGAAGGTGGAGGTACCGGTACGCAGCTCGTGCGGGCCAGTGAGCATCTTGCGAAAGAGGAGTACTCGGCATTCCAGAACTAGAAGTGAGCCGTCGCCGGGCAAGCCCGGACGTGCCCATCGATCGATCGTCGGTGCGGCGGATCCTGGTGCGCTCCACCAACTGGATCGGCGACGTGGTCATGATCTCTCCTGCGCTGCGCGCCTTGCGGCGCGGATTCCCCGGGGCCCGGCTGGACGTGCTCGCGCGGGCTTCCGTCGCAGCCGCTTACCAGGGTCATCCGTTGGTGGACGACGTGGTGGTGGAGGAGCGGCGCTCAGGCTCGCGGCGTCACGACGGTCCGCTGGGTGTGCTCCGCCTGGCGGCGGAGCTTCGCCGGCGACGATACGATCTGGCCGTGCTGCTGCCCAAGTCGCTGGCCGCGGCGCTGGCGCCTGCTGTGGCCCGGATCCCCCGCCGTATCGGCTTCTCCACCGATGGGCGTCGTCCTCTGCTGACCCACCCGGTGCCGCTCCCCGCCAATAGCGAGTCGCTCCATCAGGTGGAGTTCTTCCTCGGGCCGGCCCTCTTTCTCGGTTGCCCGGACGATGACCGGACGTTGGTCTTTCCCGTGGGCGAGGAGGACCGTCGCCGTGCGCAGGAGTTTCTGCAGGGTCACGGCGTCGCCATCGGCGGCACGCAGCCCCTGGTAGCCATCCATCCCGGCGCATCGCGTCGCGAGCGCGCGTGGCCTGCGGAACGCTTCGCAGAGCTGGCCGGGCGGCTGGCCGGCAGCGGCGCGCGGTTGATGGTGCTGGGTGCGCCCGGCGACCGCGCCGCAGCCAGCCCGGT
>CBDVAL010000349.1:0-2092 GCA_965371955.1 uncultured bacterium
TATGCCATGGAGTATGACGCTCTGTTGCGCCTGGCCCCGTTCGGTCCGCAAACCCCGCAGGACCTGGAGAATCTGGCGGCGCAACTCTCGGGCTGGAGTCCCCCGGCCGTCGATGGCGAGGCGAGCCCCGGCCTGTGGCTCACTCCACACCAGGGGTTGCACCCGCCGTTACGTGACTACTTGCTGGGCCTGGTGCTGGCCAGGCTGGGACGGAGTGAGGAAGCCGGCAAGCAGGCGGACAGGCTCGAGCGCAGCTCCGGAGACCAGGTCACCGGCACCCTGGTCGCCGACCTGGCCGCCAGCGTACGCGCACATGCGGCGCGGGCATCCGGCGACCTGGCGCAGGCGCTGGAGCATCTCGGCGCCATGAAGATGGAGGCCAGCTTCTACCTCACGCTGTGGTCGCCCTTCCTGGCGCGCACCCTGGAACGCTATCACCGCGCCGAATGGTTGCAGGGCGACGGTCAGCTGGAAGAGGCGTTGCGGTGGTACGCGTCGTTCTCCGAGAACTCCATCTTCGACCTGATCTTCCTGGCGCCCTCGCACTTTCACCGTGGCGAGATCTACCAGGAACTCGGAGAGAGGGAGCTGGCCGCCGAGCATTACGCCCGTTTCCGCGAGCTGTGGAGCGACCCTGACGCGGAACTCGCGCCGCGGGTGGAGGAGGCGGGCAAGCACCTCCTCCAGCTGCAGGCCGGAGGTTCCTAGGCAGCCGGAAACAACTGCGCGAACGTGTCCTTCCACCTGACCTCCAACGGGGCGTGGCGACCCGGCGGGAAACGCATAACCCACTGCAGTTCAAATACTTCCAGGCTTGCCGCGGGCGCCCTTGCTACGCCTTCCGCTGGAACCTACGTTGAAGACCGCCGGATTCCGAACACGGGAGGCTGTGGTGAAAGCCCAGGAAGAACGCACCCGACAGGACAGGCTGGTCCAGGAAGTCCCTCTCCATCCCATGGGCGTGGAGTTCTTCGGCAGTATCCTGCGGGAGAAGAGCATCGAGGAGATGCGCGAGGTTGCCGTTCGGCTCCGGCAGCAACTCGACGGGCGCGTCATCTGGAACGTCAACAGCAGGGCCGTGAGTGGGGGCGTGGCGGAGACCCTGCACACCCTGCTGGGCTACGCACGTGGAGCCGGTGTCGATACTCGCTGGCTCGTCCTCGACGGCGACGCCGGTTTCCTTCGCGTCACGCGGCGGCTGCGCCATGCGCTGCATGGCGAGGGCGGTGACGGATCCCCCCTGGACGATCAGGCCCGCCGGATCTACCAGCAGGCACTGGACCGCAACACAGAGCAGCTGGAGACGTTCATCGCTCCCCACGACGTGGTCATCCTGCATGACCCGCCTACCGCGGGCCTCATCCCCCGCCTGGTAGAACGCGGCAACTCGGTTGTCTGGCGCTGTCATGTCGGCCTGGACACGCCCAACCGCCAGAGCGACCGTGGCTGGTCCTTCCTCGAGCCGTGGCTGACCCGTGCACAGGCGTTCGTGTTCTCACGCTTCAGCCATCTTCCGGATCAGCTCTATCACGGACGCTGTCTGGTGCAGCCCCCGTCCATCGACCCCTTCTCCGCCAAGAACCAGGACCTCGACGGGCCGACGGTCCACGCCATCCTCGCCCGCATCGGCATTCTGGACGGCAATGGCGACAGCGAGGCCTGCGCTCCCAATCTTCCGGACGGCACCCACGTCTCCGTGGACCGTCCAGCGGAGATACTGCGCGAGGGCCCGCCGCCCACATGCGACACGCCGCTGGTAGTGCAGGTATCACGCTGGGATTCGTTGAAGGACCCGGTGGGCGCACTGTACGGCTTCCACCGCTCGGTGAACCGCCGGGATACCGATCCGGCGCATCTCGTGCTGGCCGGCCCCGCCCTGGCGGGTCAAGACCCGGAGGAGGCAGAGGTCTTCCGCGAGGTGGTGGCCGCGTGGCGCAGCCTGCCGGAGGAATCGCGCCGGCTTGTGCATCTGGTGCGGCTGCCCATGGAGAATGTGCAGGAGAACGCCGCCATGGTCAACGCGCTGCAACGTCACGCACGGGTGGTGGTGCAGAAGAGCCTGCGGGAGGGATTCGGCCTCACGGTAACCGAG
>CBDVAL010000350.1:0-2089 GCA_965371955.1 uncultured bacterium
AGGGCATGCGTTCCCGCCGTGATCGGAGCCCATATCGGCCCCAGCGAACACTAGCACAACGCAGTTCCGGAGGGCGGCAGCCCACCCCGCGTGGCGGACGCCGGCCGCGCCCGACGTTGCGTCGCCCACGGCGGCTCTAGTCTCCTTCTCGTCGCTCGGCTGGCGCTCGCTTCTCGTCGTCGACACGCCGCCACGAGGGGTGGGCTGCCGCCCTTCGGAACGTGCTCGTGCAAGACCCAAAAAATCAGGTAGCGTAGGTAGCGGCTCACTGGCGCCGGGAAAGCCCAGCATGACGAATTGCCCGGGCAGCGTCTCGGCCGCCAGCGTGGGGGAGCGAAAGCTCACCACGAAGGTGCCCTCGCCCAGGCGCTGGTTTTCCTCGATCTGGATCAGCGAATCGAAGGGCATGCGTTCCCGCCGTGATCGGAGCCCATGTCGGCCCCGGCGAACACTGGCACAACAGCACAACGGGGCTTCTTGCACTGGAGACCAGGAAAACCAGGTAGAATCAGCCACCATGACGGCCCGAAGCGCGCAGATGAAGTTCGTCAAGCTGTTGCTGCACTCGCTGCCGGGCGGCGCGCTGTTTGCCCTGTTCATCGCCCTGCTGCTGTTCTACATCAACCCTGAGGTATCCCTGGGCGTCGTTCCTCTGTGGCGGACATGGCTTCCCCTGGCGGCCTCCTACGGCCTGGCGGCTGCGCTGGCCTGGCCGCTGGCGCTGCTGATGATCCGCTTCTTCGCGCGCCGCAAGATGAGGCTGCGCTGGGCGAGCTTCCCGCTGTTCCACCGTTTCTACCTGGCAAACGCCACTCTGGCCGCTGCGGCCTGGTGGGCCAACTTCGCCACCACCCCGGTGCTGCTGGCGCCGGCGGACCGGCGGCTGTTGCTCGCCGGTTGCGGCCTGCTCACGCTGGGTTGTGCGCTGGGTGGCGTGCTGTCGCTGCAGCATGTGATCTCCCGGACGTCGGCGGTGCGCTGGGGCCAGGGGATCGTGGTGGCGGCGCTGTTTGCCGCACTGGTGGCGTTGCGACTGGGAACCGGGGGAGAGGCGGCACCGGCACCGACGCCGGAGATGGAGGTCCGGGACACCGGCCGACGTGTGGTGCTGGTGGCCGTGGATGGATTGTCGCTGGATCTGATCCTGCCGCTGGCTGCCGACGGCAAGGCACCGTCCTTCCGATTCCTGATGCGCCAGGGCGCCTGGGGCCGGGTGGAGTCGTTTGTGCCCACCGCACCGCCGGTGATCTGGACCACCGTCGCCACAGGTGTCCTGCCCTACCGGCACGGAATCCTGGACTACGTGCGCTTCGACATCAGCGGTGTGGGAGACTCTCTGGCACTGGCACCGCGCTATCTCCTGTTTCGCAGGTTGGAGCGCATGGGCCTGGCATCGGCACGGCCGGTGGACAGCGGCGATCGCCGGGTCCCTGCGTTCTGGGGCATTCTCGGCCGCTTCGGTCTGGACGTCCAGGTGCTGGACTGGTGGGCGACCTTCCCGCCGGAGCCGGTGAAGGGTGCGATCCTGCCGCAGCCCCCCGGAGGCTGGCAGGAGCCGGGCGGGGTGTCGGCCGACCCGCTGGCCGAGGCCCCGGAGCTGGTGCGCAACGTCGAGGAGCGCCTGGCGCGCATGGCGGACTGGGGTGGTACGCCCGATCCGGGCATCGAGATGTTGGAGGCCACGGTTCGCCGCGCGCTGGCGCTGGACCTGCGCGCGCTGGCCGAGGCGCGCCGTGTGGAGGCCGGGACCCCGCCCACGGTCCTGGCGCTGTACCTTCCGGGACTGGATCTGGTGCAGCACCGTTTCCTGGGCTACGCCATGGAGGCACCCCACCGGGATGGAACGGATCGGGCGGATGTGCTGTTCGGCGATGTGGTGGCACGCTACTATCGTTTTCTCGACGAGGAGCTGGGCAGCCTCCTGGCAGGTGATGCCGGATCTCCTCGCATGCTGCTGGTGCTGTCCGGATTCGGTGTGGAGCGGTTGCCGCCCTGGAGTTTGCGACGTCTTTGGGCCGGGCAGGCAGCCCGGGAGGGCTACCACGATCACGCCCCGGCAGGCGCTTACTTTGCCCTGGGCGACGGAATC
>CBDVAL010000351.1:0-2054 GCA_965371955.1 uncultured bacterium
GAGGTGGGGATGTGCCTGGGGTCGGATCCGATGCTGCGCACGCCGTCGAGGTCGAAGGTCTGGCCATCAAGGATGTAGTCGGTGAGACCCTCGTTGAGCATCTCCACCAGATACTTCGTGGAGCCCCCGCGGATGAAACGGGCGCTGATGCCGGCGTCCTTCATGTGGCCGCGCAGGAACTGTGCGAACGCCAGGGCGATGCCACCGGCGCCGGCCTGGAACGAGAAGCCCTGGCGCAGGATCCCGGTATCGCGCAGCAGCTGCGCCACCTGCTCGGCGATGCGCAGCCGGTCGGGGCTGCGGGTGATGCGCGTGGTGCCGGAGACGATCTTCGACGGGTCGCCGATGGAGTCCACCTCCACTACGTAGTCGACGTTGTTGCCCTGGATCTGCCAGGGGATGCAGGGGAACGGCACCAGGTTGTCGGTGACCACGATGACGTGCTCGGCGTAGAGGGAGTCGGCCAGGGCGAAGCCCAGGGAACCACAGGCCGACGGGCCGTGGGAGCCGTCGGCGTTGCCGAAGGGGTCGGCGGTGGGCGCAGCGATGACCGCGATGTCGATGGGCACCTCGCCGTCCTGGATGGCCTGCCAGCGCCCGCCGTGGGAGCGCAGCACGCCCATGCCGCGCATCTTGCCGTGCGAGCAGTAATCGCCCAGCGGGCCGTTCATGCTGCCCTCGATGTGGTGCACGTGGCCGCTGTCCATGAGATCGATCACCGGCGCGTGGCAGGGGAACGACGCGCTGGGGAACCAGAGGAGATCCTTCGCGCCCAGCGAGGCAGCGGCCTGGAGCGTCTGCAACGCCACTCGGTCGCCGTCCCGCAGGTGATGGTGGCTGGAGATCACCGAGCCGTCGCGCAGGCCGCAGCGCCGCAGTGCTTCTTCCAGGCTGTCCACACGCTTGTCACCGTTGGCCGGGTAGTCGGTGTTGGAACGGATCGAGGGGGCGTGCTTGCCGCCCTGCGGCCGGTGGGCGCCCACGCCCTGGAACGGTGTCTGCTCGCGGCCGTTCACCTCCAGCGGGACACGCCGGCCGGCGACGTTCGCCTCCAGCTCCAGCTTCACGCTACTCATTGCTATCCTCTGCTTCGGGCAACAGACCCAGGGCCTTGGCGCGCTCCACCAGCTTGCGCGCCCTTTCCACCACCGGCGGGTCGATCATCTTGGAACCCAGGCTCACCACCGCCAGGCCCCGGGCCTGGGCGTCGTGGAACGCGGCGACGATCTTGCGCGCCTTGTCGATCTCCGCGGCCTCCGGCGCGAAGGCCTCGTGCACCACGCGGATCTGCCGCGGGTGCACGCAGCCCATCCCTTCGAAGCCCAAGCAGCGGGCGCGCTTGCCCCACAGTCGCAGCCCCTCTTCGTCCTGCACGTCGCCGTAGACCGAGTCGATGGCCTGGACGCCGGCGGCCTTGGCGGCGTTGACCACTTGGGTGCGCGCGTAGAGCGACTCGTCGCCTTCGCGGCTCTTCACCGCGCCCAGGTCGGCGGTGTAGTCCTCCAGGCCCACGGTGACAGCGCATACCCGCGGCGACGCCGCGGCGATGTCGAAGGCGCGCTCGATGCCCAGCGCCGATTCCAGGATGGGCATGAGCCACAGTGGGCGGTCCTTCGCGATCCGGCTCACCGCCCGGTCCACCTCCTGCACCTGCTGCGGGTCCTCCACCTTGGGGATGAGGATCACGTCGGGGCCCTCGGGGGCCACCGCCTCCAGGTCCTCTAGGCCCAGCGGTAGCTGGTTGATCCGCACCATCCGCTCGGCGGCGCCGAAGTCGACGCAGCGCAGGGCGTTGCGTACCACCAGGCGGGCGGCGTCCTTGGCGTCGGGATGGACCGAGTCCTCCAGGTCCAGGATGATGCCGTCCGGCCCGTGCAGGCCGGCGCTGATGGCGAACTTCGGCTCGTTCCCCGGCAGGTAGAGGCGCGAGCGCCGCAGGCGGTCCCGGGCCGACGCGGGCGGCAGGGGAGCGCTGCGCTCCGGCCGGGCATCGCAGCCGTCTCCGGCTCCAGCGCGACGGACCGCCGCCTCGAGACGCGCCTGGATGACGTAAG
>CBDVAL010000352.1:0-2022 GCA_965371955.1 uncultured bacterium
CCCAACGGCGTCATCGACTCGCCCTTCGACCCTGCCTTCGACGATGACAACTGCTACGACCCGCTCGCCGGGACGGACGTTGCCAACCCCGGCCAGGAGGACTTCGATACGTTCTGCGTCGATGCCGCCGGGGAGACGGACGGGACCTTCTGCCTGTCCGTGGCCACCTGCAGCGCGCCGTACGACGCCGATTGCCGCGCTGACCACATCGGCGACGCCTGCGACAACTGCCCGGACGACTACAACCCGGACCAGGCCGATGATGATGCCGACGGGATCGGGGACGTCTGCGAGTTCGACTACGACGCCGAGCTGGGCTTTCGCGACATGGATGGGGACCGGAGCCCGAACCACATCGACACCTGCGTGACCCTCTTCAACGAGCAATTCGGCACGGACGGGGATGGTAACGGCCGCGGCGATGCCTGCGACGGTCCCGAGGATCGCGAACCCTACTACGGCATCGTGGTGGGCGCGGGCCTCAACGGTAGGGTCGACTCGACGCCCGCTGTCGATGACGTCCTGGAGAGTAGAGACTTCTCGCCTCCGCTGTTCAACAGGGTGGTCTGGGCGGGTGACAACGGCATTGCCGACACCACGGCAACCGGCGACGATTTCCAGACGTTTGCGCCGGGAACCGTCGCCGGGTGCACGCCGGGCTTCCCCATGGGCGATGGCGTCATCGACTCGGATGACAACTGCCCCGCCGTGTGCAACGTAGCGCAGGCGGACACCGACGGCGACGGCATCGGCGATGCGTGCGAGACCACCGAGGACTGGGACTTCGACCTGGCACAGGACGTGGTGGACAACTGCCCCACCTTCTTCAATTTCGTCCAGGACGACAACGACGGCGACGGCCTCGGCGATGCCTGTGATCCCGACTCCACCGACGACGACAACGACGGCTTTCCCGACGATCTGGTGCAGGCGTTTGTCAGCGCCGAATGTGCGCTGGTCACGGTTGCTGTTCAGGTGCTCAACTGGTCACTCTCCGACGGCGGTCTGGGTGATGGCGACGACGTGGCCGATGCCGGCGAGACCCTGGCCCTGGACATCACGCTGCACAACCAGGCCGTAGATGGCGGCGGCCAGCCCATGAAGCTTTCCAATGTCGTTGCCAGCATCGCGCTTCAGGATGCTTCCCTCGGCTGCGTCCTCGATGCCACCGCCTCGTTCGGCGATCTGGCGCCGCAGGAGGCGCGCGCGAATCCTGCCAGCGATCGTTTCCAGCTCACGGTGGCTCTGGACGCGCACACCCTCTCCCTGGATGCGATCCGTGAGATGGATCTGGCCGTCACCGTGGTGGCCGACGAGCTGGGCGGGGTGAATGGCGCAGGGACCCTCACGCTGAGGCTGGACCTGGATCTCCTCAACCCCACCGGCGGCGGCCCGCTGGGAGGGACCGGCGAACTGCTCGAGGACTTCGAGGATATCGAGGCCACGGCCGGGCTGGTGGACAGCCTCGGTCGGACCGGTGCGGGCCTGTTCACCGATGTCATCCCGGTGGTGGCGGGGACGAACTGCTCCGACACACCGCTGGGGCCGCTGGACTGCAGCGTCAACACACTGGTCAACGACTGGCATCTGCACGACCCCGGCACCGAGCCCCTCAACTCCGTGGACGGCGGCAGGGCCCACTCCGGGGAGGCGTCTCTCCACATGGGACGACACCTGGACCCCCTGAACCCTCTCAACGCCACCTACGGCTTCCGCCAGCTCACGGCGTTCCAGAGTCCGCCCATCAACCTGAGAATGACGGGCGATCTGGCCGCCGAATGGTGGCACATCGTCCGGCTGGCCGATGACAACGCCATCAGCTTCCTCAGGGGTCAGGCAGGCGACGGCGCCATTGTTCAGTTGCGCCTCGACGAGGATACGGACCCGGCGGTGGACTCCTTCGGCCCCTGGTTCCGCCTGGAGACGGACCTGAATCCGTACGACCACGTGCGGGACAGCCTCTTCACAAGCGGTTGCAAGTTCGACCCTGTGGACGATCTGTACGTGCCCGAGGGCCCGGAC
>CBDVAL010000353.1:0-1964 GCA_965371955.1 uncultured bacterium
GTCCCAGACGTGGTTAGCGCATGAGTCAAACAAGCGGGGGCGCTACAGCCCACGCATTGCTTCCGGCGGGGCCGGAGCAAGAGGAGATGAACATGTCGAAGGTGACCATCGAACTGACGAGCGAGCAGCGCGAGCAGATCCGCCACGAGACCGGTGATGAGGTCGTGGGCTTCACCTGGGAGACGCTGGAGAGCCGGGATGCCCCGAAGATCGGCGGCGGAGTCTCCGGGTTCATCCTCGCCGGTGGCGATGCCAAGGACATTGGACTTGGTCAGGGCGGCGGACTGAGCGTGGTCGACCCTGTGTCGTAAGCAACCTGGCCGGGACCCGGAATCGCCGGGTCCCGGCTTTTTTGTGCCCGGTCCGACACCTCACTGCAGGTATCCCAGCGCGCGCAGCCGGCGCCGCTCCTCCTCGCTGAACTCCACCTCGCCGGATGGCCCCGGCGCCTCACCGGTGGCCAGCCAGCGGAACAGCACACGCTGCAGGTCCTGCCCAACCTGCGAGTCCCGCGAGAAGATATTGCGCTGCTCTCGCGGATCGTCGCGGAGATCATAGAGCTCGAACCCCGGCGTGATGGGAAACCCGAAGGCGTTGGTGCCGGTGTCGAACGTGTGGATCAGCTTGTGCGTCGAGCTGCGCACTGACTGCTTGGAGTTGAACTGCTCCGTCTTGCTGTAGGCCAGGCGGTCCGCATCGCCGGGCTCCCCGGACATCAGCGGCCACAGCGAATGGCCCTGGAACTCCGGCGACGCCGGCAGTTCCAGATACTCCAGGATGGTGGGCGCGATATCCAGCGTCTCCACCAGCGCCTCCACCACCTGTCCCCGCGGGCCGGCAGGGGCCCGGATGATGAGCGGGACGTGCAGGACCTCATCATAGAGAGTCCACTGATGACCCTCCATGGAGCCATGGTCATCGAACTCCTCGCCATGATCGCTGGTGACGATGATCATCGTGTCCCGGTCCAGCGACAGCTCCGACAGCGCCTGCAGCAGTCGCCCCACCTGGGCGTCGGCATAGTGGATCTCGCCGTCGTACAGGGCCACCACCGCATCCCGGTCCGCCGGCGCTATGCGCTGCGCATCCGCATGCAGCCCCTTGATGTACGGTTGCAGGCCGGCATACGTGCCGTCCACGTTGCCGCCGCCTCCTCCAGAGAAGGTTGCGTCGTGCGGCGGCGGCGGGCTGTAGTCCATGTGCGGATCGAACAGGTGGACGAACAGGAAGAACGGTCGCGCCCTGCTCTGTCCTCCGAGCCACTCGATGGCCCGGTCCACGACGTCCTCGGCCTTGCGATACGCCCCCAGATCCTCGCTGGCGGGAAGCAGCTCCACGAAGTCATCGAACCCACGGTCGAATCCGTAGCGAGCGGAGACGTAGAACCAGGACACGACGGCACCGGTGCGCACGCCGCCCCCGGAGAGAACCTGCGCCAGCGTGGAGACGCCGGGATTGAGCGCCTGGTTCTCGCGCTCCGCCCCATGACCTTGCGGGTAGCGCGAGGTCAACATGGACATATGCGCGGGCAGCGTCCACGACGAGGCGGAGAACGCGCCCGAGAAGCGCACCCCCTCCCCGGCCAGGGAGTCCAGCACCGGCGTGGTGGGCCGACGATAGCCGTAGCTGCTCAGATGATCGGCGCGCAGCGTGTCGATGGAGATGAGCAGGACGCTGGGGGGAGGCGCTGCCGGCCGGCACGAGCACAGCACCAGCGAGAGAGAAACACAGAGCGAGGAAACCAGCAGCGAGCGGCGCATGGCGCGGCGAATCTATCACACCGTCCCGGCTCACGGCTCCGCCCCCGGCCCGCCGCCCCTTGACCCCCTCCCCCGGCCCGGGGCAAGATGCAGTGTTCGTGCATGGTTCCACCCTGGAGGTCGTCGATGCGCCGCACCCGGTTCCAGAGCCCGGCGACCGCAACCTGTCTCCTGCTGTTCGCGACGCTCTTCCTTGCCGGCAGC
>CBDVAL010000354.1:0-1881 GCA_965371955.1 uncultured bacterium
ACAGGGCTCTAGCTTTCATCGTGATGACCTCCACCGCGCAAACTGCCGGCGATTTCATATCCAGTGACCTGGATGCATACCGTGGGAAGCTCTGGACCATCTCCAAAGCGGGCTCCCACAGCCGCAGCTACCATTAGGATTGCCCGAAATGCCCGTCAATGTAGGCAAATCCTGAATTTCGAGGCGCGAGCCTGAGTTACCGGGGCTGAAGAACCCACGAAGTGTACAGTATACGACGTGCCTAGTCACCTGCCAACCGGCAAGGCCTCCCTATGGCTTGATACCCAGCCGCTTGATCTTCTCATGGAGCGTCTGGGGCTTCACGCCCAGAATCTCCTCCGCTCTCTTTTGGACACCACCGGCTCTCTGGAGGGTCCGCAAGAGCATATTTTTTTCGAAGCGTTCCAGCGCCTGCGACAGCGAGAGCCCCTCCGGCAGCCCCGGGCCGGTGAGCGGCCCTCCAGTACCGCTGCGGACGGACTCCGGCCACCGATCGGCCTGGATCTTCCCGGCGCGCGTCAGCACTACGGCGCGCTCGATGGCGTTCTCGAGCTCGCGCACGTTTCCCGGCCAGGAATAGTCCAGCAGGCACTTCATGGCCTCCGCCGTCAATCCGCTCACAGCCTTGCCGTTCTCCGCGGCATATCGCCGCACAAAGTGATCGACGAGCAGGGGCACGTCTCCACGGCGGTCACGTAAGGGCGGCAACTGCACCTGGATCACGTTCATCCGATAATAAAGGTCCTCACGGAACTTGCCCTCGCTCACCAGGTGCGCCAGGTCCACGTTGGTGGCGGCCACGATGCGTGCATCCACCTTGACGCTGGCGATGGAACCCACGGGAAGAAACTCCTTCTCCTGCATCACCCGCAGCAGCTTGGCCTGCACCTCGGGCTGGACAGTGGAGATCTCGTCGAAGAATATGGTCCCGCCGTCCGCGACCTCGAACAGTCCCTGCTTCGCGCTCACTGCGCCAGTGAACGCTCCCCGGGTGTGGCCGAAGAGATTGCTCTCCAGCAGATCGGTGGGCAAGCTGCCCGAGTGGACCACCACGAAAGGTCCGTCGGCCCTCTGCGAGCGCGCGTGGATGGTCTGTGCCACGAGTTCCTTGCCGGTACCGCTCTCCCCGACGATCAGCACCGTGGAGCGGCTGGGCGCCACCTGTTCCAGAAGGGAGAACACCTCCTGCATGACCGGGCTCTTGCCGACGATCTTCCCCTGTGTGTGTTTCTCGGTGAGCGCCTTGCGCAGGGAACGGTTCTCCTCCTGCAGTGTGCGCCGCTCCAGCGCGTTGCCCACCAGGGCCAGCACCTCCGGGTTCTTGAATGGCTTGGTCAAGTAGTGAAATGCACCGGCGCGCATGGCCTCCACGGCGTTCTGCACGGTGGCGTAGGCGGTGATCATGATGACTGCCAGGTCCGGATCGCTGGCTCGCACCTCTTTCAGCACCTCCATCCCGGGCCGGTCCGGCAGCATGAGGTCCAGCAGCAGCACGTCGTAGGCACCGTCTTCCAGGCAGCGCAGCCCTTCACCGGCGCTGGCCACGGCAGTGACCTCGTAGCCCTGGGTGCCGAGGATACGCAGCAGCACGTCCCGGACCACCTCCTCATCGTCCACCACGAGGATGGCGGCTCCGCGGCGCAGCGGCGCAGCGGAGGTCACCGGATCTCCGGCTTGCCATGAGCGAGCCCCCGAAGGGGGCGAGTCGAATGGCCGGGGGTCATCAACAGGAGCGCTCCTCGCCGTGGTCGCGGCCGGAAGACGGCCGGTCAGACGCTGACACGGACCAGTCTAGCGGAATTCCCGGCCCAGAGGCCCGGCCGAAGAGTCTGGTGCCGTCCGCCGATGGGTCTTGCGAGGCGAGTTCAAGGCGCGCCGACG
>CBDVAL010000355.1:0-1874 GCA_965371955.1 uncultured bacterium
GTCCTCCGTTCCGTTCGTGATGATGTTCGGCGCGGTCGGTCTGCTGGTCTTCAATGTAGTGGTGATGACGCTGCTGGTGATGGCCACGCACCGCCTGGCGCTGCGAGCCTCGGGGCCGCTGTCGGCCTCAACGGCCACGCTGGTGACGTGTCTGATGACTTTTTTCCTGGCGTATGTCTACAACTACTCCCCGGACGCTTTTGGCGCGCTGTTCGCCGTGGTGGCGCTGGTGTTCCTGCTGGACGGAAAGTCGCTGGGTGCCGGTCTCATGGCCGGCCTGGCCCTGGCCGCCAAGCCCGCACACATCCTCTTTGTCGTGGTGGGCTTGACCGCGGCCTGGCTCCAGGGTGGCCGTCGCGATGCGACGCGCTTTGCCGCCGGCGTGATGCCCGCGGTGGCGGCGCTGATGATCTACAACGCCGTCCTGTTCGGGGGGCCACTGCTGACGGGCTACGATCGCATCCTGGAGGCCGATCCGGTCCCCCGGACGGTGAGCCAGCGCAACGACTTCACCCTGGCGGGCGCGCCGTCCAACCTGATGTGGCAGTTCCTGGACGAGAAGCACGGCCTGCTGTACACGGCCCCCTCGGTTCTCGTGGGGTTGGCCGGGATCTTCGCACTGTGGCGCCGCCGGCCGCTGCTGGCCTTGCTGCCTTCGTGCCTGCTGCTGGCCTATCTGCTGTTCTTCGCCACCTTCATCCCGTGGCGGGCCAGCCATTACGGCAACCGTTACCTGTTGCTTCCAGTGATGATCTCCGTGCTCCCGCTGGCCGCCCTGCTGCACCAGGCCGGGCGCCGCAGGCGGGTGTCCGGCCGCCGTTCGGCGTCCGTTCCTGCCGGCTCACCGGCGTCCGGCTAGACTCCATCCTCCCTGCGAAGGACCTCCATCGCGCCTCCCGGAAAGGAGGCCCGGGGGGGTGGTCCTGCGGCCCGGGTTGTCGTAGACTGGGGCCTCCTCCTGTCATGCACGGAGCGCGAGGACCCATGTCGGCTGACGAACGCCATCGCCGTTCCCGATGGATGATGCGCGTCCTGGAATGGGACGACTCCCGGGCCAAGTACCCCAATATCTGGCACGATGGGCTACCGATCCGTCTGCTTGTCTTCGACTCCGTGGGACAGCGGCTGCGGCTGGGCGACCTCATCGCGGTCTACCACCCCGCCAGCCAGAAGCACGCACAGCGCGCGGAGCATTTTCTTGGCATCGTGCGCGTGGAGGGACTGTCCCGATCCCATTCGTCGCGCCATGCCTGGGTGGATGTGGCGCCCGCACATCGCTTCGATCCGCCTCTCGATCTGGGCGAGGCTCCACGCCGGGTGTTTCTCTGCTGTGATCCCGAATGGCCGGACCGTGAGGTGGAGCTGTTCCGCAGGCTGTTCGACGCGGCGGTGGCTGCCGGCTGGGAGCCCTCGCCGGACGAGACCGAGGAAGGCGCGTCACCTCGGGATGGAAGACGCGACGACGTGCAAGCTTCTGCGGCATCGGTGGCCGAGAAGCCATCGTCGAAGAGGGCGACAGCACGAACTGCTCCGCATTCGGATCCGACGCCGGGAGACGGCGAGCGGTTGTTTGCCGGCGTGGACTTCAGTGGCGACATGCGCGACCCCAGGGACCGGACCTGGCTCGCCTTGGTGGGTCTGCAGGAGGACCATCTGCGGGTGGTGCGGCTGGATCCCACCGGGCGGTCCGGGCTGCAGGCGTGCTTGCGCGATGCCGACCCGATCCTGCAGCGCGCCGAGGCCGTGGGCATGGACTTCGCCTTCGGGCTGCCCCGGTCCTTCGCCTCGAGCTTGCTCGGCGGGGAATTCCCTGATGAAGGCTGGTGGGCCCTGGCCAAGAGGCTGGAGAAGATGTCCCGGCCCGAGTTCCTGGG
>CBDVAL010000356.1:0-1872 GCA_965371955.1 uncultured bacterium
ACGAGGAGTACGACTTTAACGAAGACGGCGTGGAGGACCCGGCCACGTTCACGCTGCTGCTCGCAAAGCAGTAAGCGAAAGCTCGACAGAGGGGAAAAACCCCACCGGCGGAGTGCCGGTGGGTTTTTTTTGTGCCGCCCCGAGTGTTGTCACACCGTGCAGCGGCAACGGCAGGAAGGTGCCGTCCGCCCACACGCCAACGTAACTCAGCCGGCCCTGCCCCTACCGGAACCCCGTCGCCTTCTCTCGTGGAACCGACGTGCCTTAGCCCGGTTGCCGCATGTGCGCATCTCGCACCACCTGCGGTTGTGCTTGCGGCTGGTGTCGAGAAACAACCAGCCGCAGGTGTCGTTGGCGCAGGTCTTCACCTGCACGAGGTCCGGCGAGGTGAGCAGCTGCCCAGCCGACCACGCAATGGGCCACAGCATGCAAGCCAAGTCGTTCGGCTTCCCCGACCATCCCCAACCGAACTGCGCCTCGCCCGATCCCGTCGGCTGCACCTCGGCCGGGACCTCAGCAAGGAAGTCGTTCAGACTTCGCAGGGCGGTTGGGTCGGGGTGCTCGCCCCGAATGGTGGCAAAGAACAGCGCATGGATCGTGGCACGAAGGTCCCACGCCCGCTGCAGGACGCGCTGCGCCGCGGCGGGGCGTTTGGCCGCCTGCGACAAGAGCTGTGCACCAATCCCGTCTGAGAGTACTCCGGCTTCCCGGCCCCATTGGACCAGCCTGCCGTACGTGGAAAGGCGCTCGTCTTCCACGGCCTCAAGGCCCTTCCAATCGATGGTGTTGCTGAAATCCAGGCAGAGCCACCCACCCACCCACTGCAGCGGTGGGGGTAGGGGTAGCGGCTCTCTCGGTGGAGACATCACTGGGCCTCGCGGGTGGCTGAAACCAAAACTAAACTAACCGGTATTCATCACTTGACAAGTTAATACTTCTAGGGCAAGTTAACTGATCAAGTCATCTACACAGGTTAGAAGCTTTTGGTCCCTGGGGGGTAAGTTGACCGTAACGTCAATAACTACAACCATTTAACGTGCAGTGGGAGGATTCATGTTGGAGACGGAGCAGATAGCGGAAGTGATCGACCAGGCAGCCGTCGGAGAGGCCTGGCACGGGCCGGCCCTGCAGCAGGCCGTGAGCGGCGTCGGCGCCGACGATGCCCGAGCCCGGCCCGTGGCGGGAGCGCACACCATTTGGGAGATCGTGTTGCACATGACGACATGGGCCGACGAGGTCGAGCGCCGCCTTCGGGAGAATGCCAGACCCCTCGACGCCAGGGAGGATTGGCCGGCTCCAGGCCCAGAGGGCGAGGCGGCATGGACCGAGGTGAAGTCTGCCCTGGTCGACGCACATCGGAGGCTGCGGCAGACGATCCGAGAATTCCCGCCCCGACGGCTGGCTGAGCAGGTGCCGGGCACCTCGGACGAGGATCCCACATCCTTTTACATCATGCTGCATGGGCTTGCCCAGCACGACGCCTATCATGCGGGGCAGATTGCGATGCTGAAGAAGGCCGTCGCGGCATCCGCAGCGCGCATTGTCGCGACTGCGAAAGGGCGGTAGCGAAAGGCGGTAAGGCGGTAGTCGTGGTTGCCCGGTGCGCTAAAGCGCGGGCTCGGCCGCGGCGCGCAACCGCGCCGCGACATGTCTTCAAAGACGGTTGTTCTTATTCCGTTCTCAACGCCACCATCGGATCGGCGTGTTGCGCGTAAGCGGAGCCGCGGATGACGCTGAAGCTTTAGGGACACGGATTCCCCTCTCCCCTCTCCCCTCTCCCCTCCCCCAAAGACGCCTGGACTTCCGCTCATCTCGCATGTGCGAACCAGGTTGCGCTTGGAGAAGTGATAGAGCGTCATGAGGCTCATGAGC
>CBDVAL010000357.1:0-1865 GCA_965371955.1 uncultured bacterium
TCTCGCTGCGATCCGCGCCGCTCAGGACCTGGTAGCCCATCCCATGCACAATCGACCCCAGGAGCCAGCCGATCTCGGCCGGAGGGATTCTGGGCACCAGGGCGGCATCCCTCAGCAGCCGGTATGCGGAGTCTCCCAGTGCGGCCGCGAAGCTTCGCTGCACCTGACTGACCAGATTGCCAGGAATGACCTTGCCCGGGCCGAAGATCGAATTCCAGGCGAGAATGGTCCCATCATCTGACTCATTGGTCAGGAGGGTCCATGTCTGGTCGATAGCCGTCCTGGCGTCCGGCGCACTGAACGCCGCGACCCAGTTTGCCTGCCTCGTAGCCGCCAGGTTCTCGGCCACAGCCTCCAGAACACCGCGCTTTGTCTTGAAGTGGTAATGAACGAGCCCCTTGGCGCAGCCGGCCTCCTTGGCCACCTGATCCACGGTGACTCCGGTGGCTGCGCGGCGCCGAACCAACGCCTCGGCCGCCTGGACGATCACTTCCTTGGACTGCTCTGAGTTGGTGCGCTTCTTGGCCATCGCGCCACTCCCTGACTGTCTGGACAGCCAAAGATAAGAAGAACTCGACTCCGGCGCGAGATGCTTGCGCCACACAGCGATATTGACCACTTGGTCAGGACCCGGTCAGGGCCTCCGCCTGGCACTTGCTGCGGCCTTGCGATGACGCGGAATGAAACCTCACCCGCTGGGTCCCCGTAGGTCTCCAAGAGGTCGAGCCATGATCGATCGCCTACCCAACGCCTTCTCGCCGCTCGCACGAGCCGTGCTCGAGTCCCTCTCCGAGGGTGTCCTGATCATCGGAACCGACGGGGAGATCGCGTATGCCAATCCGGCTGCTCGCGCCGTGCTCAAAGACGTAGACGAGAACGAAGCCGACGGTCGCGCCATCCTGCCGAGGCTGTCGCGGATCGGCGCGCGCATCGCGCCGCTGTGGATCGGTGGCACCAAACTGGGTGAGGCCGTCTATCTGCCGGTTCCGGACAGTGAGGGCCGCAGCACTCTCGCCGAGCGCGAACGCGGCGCGATCATCGAGATGCTGCAGGCTACCGGGTGGAAGCTCACCGAGAGCGCGCGCCGCCTCGGAATATCCCGCACCACCCTGTGGCGCAGGCTCAGGACGTACGGCCTCGAACGAGACAGCCACGGCAGATGATCGCAGCCCTCCTGGCGGCACTGGTCGTTCTCTCTCCCCAACAGCAAGACACAACGACGTTCCATGACGCAGCGACGGCCGAGTTGTACGCGCGCGCGCGAGTGCGGCACATCGTACAGGACTCCGTGGTGCGCGACTACCGTGCCATCGTGGAGACACGCATGGAGGCCCGCGCGGGGCGCAGCCGGTTTGCCGGACTCAACATGCTCCTGGCGCACGAGTCCCGAGCGCGGGTGACCTGGCGCCAGCCGAATGACCTGAGGGTCGAGGTGCTGGGAGCACGGAGCAGGGCGCCGGTGCTCCGGATGCTGCGCGCGTTCGGCGCCGACGTGCGGGACGAGGTTCAGGAGCAACTGCGTCAGGACCTGGTGCCGGAGCGGCCGTGGTTCATCCCACGCTCCCTGGGCGACAGCATCAGGATAATGGGGGTGCCCGAAACGGCGGTGCTGCACCCCCTCGCCGACGGCGCGGAGCACTACTACCGCTTTGCCATCACGGACTCCGTGCAGCTCGTACTGCCGAACCGGACCGTGCGGGCCGTGAAGATGGCGGTGCGGCCCAAGCGCTTCGGGCCGGCGCTCGTATCGGGCGACATGTGGCTCGACGCAGACACCGGTGACGTAGTGCGGCTGATGGTGATCTTCATCGGCGAGTACCTGTGGGACAGTCCGGAGGACGGCACGCCGGAGGACAGCGCCGAGA
>CBDVAL010000358.1:0-1860 GCA_965371955.1 uncultured bacterium
GGCCTGGAGTCCTTGACCTGGATGTCGGCGGCCTGGGCCAGGAAGGCATCTCCCGCGGGGAATCGCCCGGCGAGCCCGTCCGGCGTGCCGGTGGCCAGGGCATCCGAGCGCGCCACCCGCTCCAGGATGCTCATGCGCGTCCCCGCCGCATCCAGCTGGCGCGCCAGCCGGCGGTAGGCGGGTGGCTGGGCGCCGCCGGCCACGAACCACGCAGGGCGGAGATGGCAGCGGACCAGCGCCCCGACCGGGGCGGACAATCGTCCAGGGGCACCGAGTGCCTCGAGCAGGGCCTCGGCCGGTTTCTCGCCACCGGTGTCATGGTTGTGAGAGCGCCAGCGACCCTCGAAGAAACGGGTGGTGCCGGCCTTGCCCAGGTCGTGGCACAGCGCCCCCAGCATGATCTGCTGGTCGGGTTCGGTCTCGCCGGTCCGCAGGCCGGCTGCAGCATCCACTGTGGCCAGCGTATGCACCCAGACGTCCCCCTCTGGATGCCACTCGGGGTCCTGGGGAACACCCACCAGGTCCTGGAGCGGCGGCGTGAAGCGCAGCAGATCGGCGGCCAGCAGGAACTCCAGGCCCAGCGACGGTCGCCGGCCGCGCAGCAGCAGCTTGTGCCATTCATCCCAGACTCGCTCTCCGGGAAGCTCGGAGAGATCCATGCCCCGGCAGATCCCGATGAGCTCGGCGTCGGGCCGGAACTCCAGCCGCGCGGCCAGCTGTGCCACGCGCAGCGGTCGCAGCGGGTCCTCGGGGAAGGTGGCCGGGTCCACGGCGCGCAGGCGGCGTCGCGCCAGATCCTCCTCTCCGCCGCAAGGGTCCACCAGCTCACCGGTGAGCGGATCCATGAGCAGCGCGTTGATCGTCAGGTCGCGCCGCCTGACCGCCTGCTCCGGTGTCATGCGCGGATCCGACTCGGTGGCGAAGCCGCGATGGCCCTTGCCCACCTTGGAGTCGCGCCGTGGGACGGAGAAGTCCACATCCAGTCCCTTGACCCGTAGCACACCGAAGGCACGACCCACCCGGAGAACGGGACCCAGCCCGGAGAGCAACTCCTCGAGCTCGGGGAGGGCGAGCCCGAACACCTCCACGTCCACATCCTTGCCGGGCCGGCCGCGCAGCAGGTCACGCACGAATCCGCCCACCAGGAAGGCGCGTCCTCCCCGCTCACGGGCCTGCCGCGCCAGCTCCAGCAGCGGGCCCGCCGATTTGCCGGGAAGCTCTGGTGGATGAGCGCTCAGCGTGTACCTCCCACCCATGGCGGTGAAACGGGCATGGAAGGCACCTTAACCCGGAACCCTCGTGCAGGGGAAGTCTCCAGGGCTGCCGCGCAACCGGCGTGCTTGCGGGGTTTCGCCGCCTCCACTATCATGCAACCTCGTGAATCCCGTCACGGGAGCGGAGATCTCCTGATGCTCATCGTCATGCACAACCATGCCACCGATGCGGAGATCCGCAGCGTGATGGACCGGATCGAGTCGATGGGCTACCGCGCTCATTCCATCCCCGGCTCTCTGCGAACAGCCATCGGGATCACCGGCAACAAGGGCAGCCTGCAGCGCGGCGAGTTCGAGCTGATGCCGGGGGTCGATCAGGCTGTTCCGGTGACCAAGCCCTACAAGCTGGTAAGCCGTGAGGCGCGTGACGAGCGCACCTGTGTGGATGTGGCAGGTGTGCCCATCGGCGAAGGGACATTCACCGTGATCGCAGGCCCGTGCGCTGTGGAGAGCCGTGAGCAGTTGTTCGAGGTGGCCGGGCAGGTGAAGAAGGCGGGTGCTCACCTGCTGCGCGGCGGCGCGTTCAAGCCACGCACGTCGCCGTACTCCTTCCAGGGGCTGGGGGAGGAAGGCCTCAAGTTGCTGG
>CBDVAL010000359.1:0-1840 GCA_965371955.1 uncultured bacterium
GGTGTCTACATCGAGAAGGGCATGGCCCTGGTGATCCCGGGAATGACGCCCGACACGCTGGGAGAGTTCTACGAGTATGTTCCCACCATGGTGGAGTTGCGGGTGGGAGCCGGCATCTTCTCCATCGGCTTCATGGTGTTCACGGTGTTGTGCAAGATCGCCATCCCGCTCCTTCAGGAAACCCACGATGCACCGGCACAGCCGGGAAGGGGACGTGCTGCAGTCCCGGCGGCGTGAGATCAGGGGCCGGTTCTTGACGCTCAGAGACAAGACAGTGCCGGAACGCGAGACGAACCGCTTGGCGTCCAGCCCGGAGGGGCGGCTGGAGAAGATCCTCAGCCGCCTGGACCAGGTGGAGCAACGCCTTCTTGTTCTGGAAGGACAGTCTGCCGACCTGCGGTCCGGCGAGGCGCTTCCCGCCACCCCGAGCGCCCCCCAACCATCGGCGACGGCCCCGACCACCACGCCCTGGAGCGAGCTGGTGCCGCTCCTGGGCCGCACTCTGCTGATCCTGGGCGGTGCCTTCCTGGTGCGTGCCCTCACCGAGGGTGGCACCCTGCCCCAGCGCACCGGTGCAGCCCTGGGCCTGCTGTACGCCGGGGCGTGGATCTTCGCCGCGCATCGCGCCGCCGGTCGCAAGACGAACATCAGCGCCAACTTTTACGGCCTTGCCGCCACCCTGATCGGTTTTCCCCTGCTGTGGGAGGCCACGGTTCAGTTTCAGTTCCTGTCGCCGACACTCAGCCACGTGGCGCTGGTGGTGCTCACGGCTTCCGCCCTCACCGTGGCCGCTCACCGCCGTCTCCCATACCTCGCGTGGATGATCACCGTCGGCGCCGCGGCCACCGCCGTTGCCCTGTCCGTGGGAACGCATCAACTGTTGCTGTCGGTGAGCTTTCTGCTGCTCCTGGCGCTGGCCACGCTGTGGCTGGGGTACTTCCGTGCGTGGAGTTCGCTGGCATGGGTCACCGCCCTGCTGGTGGACGCAATGATCGGTTTGATGACCATCATGGTGCTGATTGGTGATGCGGAACGCGTGCATGATCTGTTCGCTCCCACGGCCCTGGTGGCGTTGCAGCTCACCCTCCTGGTGCTCTACATCGGCAGCTTCACCGTCTACGCGCTGGCCCGGCAAGAGGAGATCCGGATCTTCGAGATCCTGCAGGGTGGGCTGGTGCTGCTGGTGGGGCTGGGCGGTGGAATGCTGGTGGTGCGCTCCGCGGGGCTGGGCCTGGGCGGTCTGGGCTTGGTGGCCCTGCTCCTCGCCGGCATGTCCTACCTCACAGCCTTCCTGGTAGATCGTCGATTCCCCGGACGACGGAGCTTCCTCTTCTACACCTTCCTCGGTCTGATCTTCACGCTCACGGCGCTTCCCAGCATCGCCCGGGGTACGGGGTTGGTGATCGCCCTGTCCGCGGCGGCATTGTTCATGGCCTGGCTGGGAGGCCACTGGCAGCGCGCCACGCTGAGCCTGCACGGAGCCTGCTACACGCTGGGTGGTGCGGTCACGTCGGGGCTACTGGGGTTGTCCTGGCACGCCTTCGTGGGAGCTTCGATGCCGGCAGCATCGATTCCTCCCGGTCAATGGGTGGCACTGGCCTGCGCCATCGGATTCTGCGCGTTCCCCATGGCCACCCATGGACGGACCTGGGGGCGGTTCTCCCGGGTGCCCAGGATCGCGATCCTGGCCCTGGCTGTGACGGGTCTGGGCGGCATCCTGATCAGCCTGACCCATGGCCTGCTGCCGGCCGGAGAGGCGGGGACCGATGCGGCTGTCCTGGCTGCCTATCGCACCGGCATCCTGGCGGCGGCGGCGGTGGCGCTGGCCTGGATGGGGTGG
>CBDVAL010000360.1:0-1830 GCA_965371955.1 uncultured bacterium
ACGGGTGGTGGTGCAGAAGAGCCTGCGGGAGGGATTCGGCCTCACGGTAACCGAGTCCCTGTGGAAGGCGCGGCCGGTGATCGCCAGCGCGGTGGGCGGCATGCAGGATCAGATCGAGCACGGCATCAGCGGCCTGCTGCTGCGCGACCCCTCGGACCTGGATGCCTTTGCCGGAGCCATCCGGCAGGTCCTGGCCAATCCGCCGCTGGCCCGCCGCCTGGGGGAGAACGGCCGCCGGCGCGTGGCCCGCAACTATCTCGGCTCCAGCATCCTGGCCAACTATGCCGACCTGGTGGAGCGGCTCGACCTGGAACCCCCCGTGGCGTGACGGCGCTGCTGTCGTGTTTCCGACACGGCGCAGGAAACCGTTTGCCGCGCCGGGATGTTGTGCGTTGTCCCCGATTCCCGGCGGCTGCACCAGCTGGTGGACGTGCCAGGTTGTCTGCAAGACGCGCAGAACCTACATTCCCGTCACTACCTGGGGGGTAGCCATGATGGTCATGGAGTGGTCTTTGCGAAAACGTCCGTTTCGATCCTTGCTGGCCTGGATGGAGCGACTCCGGCGAGACTCAGCGCGGCTGCTGAGTGCTGCCGGAGGATCGGCCAGGCCGTTCCGTTTCCCTGCCGGGTTGCGCCCAGCGAGGATTCCGGTGGCAGCGACAGCCCTGCGTTCGCGACCCACCCACCGCTATTGACGATGAGGGAGGATGTCATGCAGCAGCAGGAGCAGAAAGAGTCCAAACTAAAAGAGCAAAGCGAACTCGAGATCGAGGCCGAGTACATGCTCGAGTCCCCGGTTCGGTGTGCCGACTGCAAGGCGGACTTCGACACGGTACACGTGGTCCGGCTGCTTCGGACGAAGACCAACTTCACCTCCACACTCCCCCGCCGCGGCTACATGGTGGTGTGCCCGAACTGCCGTTCGGTGCTCTCGGCCGGCCTCGGCTCCCGCATGGCACTGGTCTGATCTCTCCCCGCCCCACCCTGCCACCACCGCCCTCTTCGTAGCCGAACCGCCGTAACCCCGGATGGGCCACCGGGGCGCCGGGGCTTGCGGACCGAGGCACCGCGGTGGGAGAATGACCCCCGTGCAGGGAACGCAGCCAACACCGGCAAACAGACTCGAGTCGATGGATGTCGCGCTGAACGTCACGCGGGCGCGCATCACCGTTCTGGGGTTCGCGCTGGCACTCTGTCTATTCGCCAGCAGCACGCTGCTGTCCATCGGGCAGGCCTACCGTTTCAGCGCCGTCTGGGTGTTTCTGCCGTCGTTCGTGTCCCTTTCGCTGGGATTCTCGCTGACGCTCGTTGCGCTGCTGCTGTTCGTCGCCGCGCTGCGCCTCGACCGGGCCGGAGGTGGCCGCATCTGGCCGTTCTCCTTCGGTGAGATTCTCATGTACCTGGCGCTGTCGCAGGTCCTGGCAGGCGGCTTCCAGTACCTGGCCACGGGGCTACTGTTCGTGTTTCACAACGTTCCGCAACGCACGCTGCTCAACCCGGAGCAGATCCGGTTGCTCACGCCCATGGCGGAGCAACTGACCTTCTGGCTCACGCTGTGTGCCGGCGTGGGCTGGGTGGCGAGCATCTATGCAGCCCCCGTCTACTTCGTGATCCGCAACCCGCTGCCCTGGAGTCGCAAGTGGCTCCTGGCAGTGACCTACTTCGTGCTGCTCATCGCCATCTCATGGATCTCCGCCATCCCGTACCAGCTGCACGCCCGAGCGTCCGGCAAGACGGAGAACCTGGCTGTCTACTTCGCCGGGCAGTTCGCGCAACCGTTCCTCTGGGCGACGCAGGAGCCCATCTTCTCCGAACCCACCGATCAGCGCT
>CBDVAL010000361.1:0-1813 GCA_965371955.1 uncultured bacterium
CGCCGGGATCCTGTGAGAGGTCGGTGGTGGCGTTGACGCTGCCGCACTGGGGGCAGGGGGTTCCGGCAACACCCTCGAACTGGTTTCCGCAGGCCAGACAATTCATCAAGTATCTCCCGGTTCGGGCTCTTCTCCCGTGTGCGGCGCCGATTATACCAGGGGAACAGGGGCCGCGGAATTGCCCGCCGGCCGCGCGGGTTGTGGAGGAGGGTGGTCAGGCGGGAGCCGCCTCCTGATACGATCTCTGGCGGTAGAGGTGCGTGAACAGGTTGCCCTCGTGCGGCTGGTCCCAGGACACGCGGCTGGTGGGGATGGAGCCCAGATTCAGGCGCTCCACGTCGGTGGAGGCCAGGAGATCTCGGCGGAAGCGGTCGTCGGCGGTGAGGGCGCTCACCACCAGAGACGGTCCGATCCTCTGCAGCAACTCGGCCTGCGGCACCTCCACCACCGACGCGAACGGGAACAGCAGCTCGGACGCTGCCAGTGGGTGCGACGGATCGCTGCACCAGATGAGCGTCGGCAGCAGGAACGTGCAGCCGCCGACCTGCACCACGCGCTCCTCCCGGTGGTGGGCGGTGAGGTCCTCGGCGCCCGGAGTCTTGAGATGAGCATCGATGAAGCCGGAGATGGCGTGCGCCACGTGCGGCTGGGAGAAGGCAGCGATACCTGCCTCGGGATGATCCAGCGGCAGGGCCTCGAGGCGCGCCAGACGCTCGGCCAGCGCCTCGGCGATGGCCCGGCCGTTGCGTGGCACCCAGACGCCTGAGGCGTTGACGCACGAGCGGCCGCCGTTGTCGGCGATGGAGCGGACCATCAGATCCAGGTGCTCCTCCCAGTTGCCGGCGGCGGCCTCGTCCAGGATCACCTTGCTCCAGCCCGGGCCGTGCAGTTGCACGCGGTGATCCGCGCGCCAGCCGTCCAGCGTGCGCTCGTCGCCGAACAGCATGGAGCGGCCGCTCTCCAGCAGGATCTCGGTGGCGCCGGCGTGGTCGGTGGGGTAGTAGCTCACCGCCTCGGGCGGCAGGCCGGCCTCCTGGAGGGCGCGCGCGATGCGGAAGGGTGTCCATGGCTCGCGGCTTCCGGGCTTGAGAAGCACCGGCGTCTTCAAGGCCAGCGCCGGGATCCACAGCGAATGCACACCGGGGGAGTTGGACGGCAGGATGGCCCCCAGGGCGTCGGTCTCGCCGCGGTAGCTCACGGTCCGGCCGTCCTGCTCGCCGAAGCCGGAGTCCAGCAGGTCGAGATCGAGCCCGCGGGTCAGCCCGGCCAGGACGCGCTCCATCTCCGCCATGACGAAGCGGATCTTCTCCATGTTGTTGCGGCACAGGACCCGCGGCATGCCGGTGGTGGACGACTGCTGCTCGACGAACTCCTGCGGTGACTGAGTGACATCGTCGTACAGCGTGATGGTGCCGTCATGAAACAGCTCGGCCGCCCGGCGGCAGATGTCCAGCAAGTCGCGGCTGGACATGCCCGTCAGGACACGGCGATGTTCCGCCATGCGCAGCAGGTCCCGTGAGATGAGGCCGCGGTTGGCCTGGCTCACCTCCACCACCGGCTCGCCGGTGGAGACGTGATCCAGCGTCACGCGCTCCAGGCTGCGGTAGGGCCTCCCGGCGCGCAGAATGGGCAGGTGCAGCAGGTCGCCGGGAGGGGACACTAGTAGACCCCGACCACCACGCTGCTCTTCAGATCCGAGAACACGCCCAGGTTGCGCACACCGTCCCAGGGGTAGCTTGCGCACGGCTCGGCACGCACGCCCTCGTCGCGCTCCAGGAAGCGCGGCATGAAGAACTCCTTCGTCAGCGTGGTG
>CBDVAL010000362.1:0-1780 GCA_965371955.1 uncultured bacterium
TGCCCAGGCTGCTGGGATGGAGCGCTGAGGAGACGCGCCGCCGCGTGGACGAGTTGCTGGAGCTGGTCCACCTGCCGGCGTCCGAGTTCCGCGACCGTCCCCCGCATCTGCTCTCCGGCGGCCAGCAGCAGCGGGTAGGCCTGGCGCGGGCGCTGGCAGGGCGGCCCCGGGTGATGCTCATGGACGAACCCCTGGGCGCTCTCGATCCGCTGACCCGCGACGCTTTGCAGGACGAGCTGGTCCGCATCCACCGCAAGCTCCGGCTCACAACGGTGATGGTCACGCACGACATGACCGAGGCGCTGCTCATGGCGGACCGCATCGCGGTGATGGACGCGGGCCGCATCCTGCAGACGGGCACGCCGCATGAACTGCTCGCTCGCCCGGCGCACGATTTCGTGCGCCGGCTCGTGCAGACGCCCAGGCGGCAGGCCCATCGGCTGGCCGAGCTGGCGAATGAGACAGGCCCGGCATGAGCGATCAGACAGCCGAGCAGCTCGCGCAGGCCTGGGCGAACCTTCCGGAGTATCTGGGCCGGCACATCCAGCTCAGCGTCACGGCGCTGCTCCTGGGCATCGCCATCAGCCTGCCGCTGGCGGTGTGGGCCGGTCGCAACCGCGTGCTGCGCTGGTACGCCCTCACCGCGGCCGGGATCATCCAGACCATCCCCGGCATCGCGCTGCTGGCCTTGTTCTACCCGCTGCTGACCGGCGTCGCCTACGTCACCGGCGAGGTGCTGGGCTGGTTCTCCTTCTCGGCACTTGGGTTCCTGCCCGCGGTCATCGCACTGACGCTCTACAGCGTGCTGCCGGTTCTACGCAACACCGTCACCGGCATTGCAGGCGTCGACGGCCGGGTGGTGGAGGCGGCACGCGGGATCGGCATGACACCCCGGCAGGTGCTGTTCGAGGTGGAATTGCCGCTGGCGGCCCCGGTAATCCTGGCGGGCATCCGCACCGCCACGGTCTGGGTGGTGGGGACGGCCACGCTGTCCACGCCGGTGGGGCAGACCAGCCTGGGAAACTACATTTTTACCGGCCTGCAGACGGAGAACTGGATCTCGGTGCTGTTCGGATGCGTGGCGGCGGCGGTGCTGGCCATCGTCCTGGATCAGCTCATCGGGCTGCTGGAGCGCGGGGTGGCCCTGCGGAGCCGTGCCCGAGCGCTGTCTGCAGGGGCCGGTCTGGTGGTGGTGCTCCTCGGAGGCATCACCCCGGGGCTGCTGGGATCGACAGCCACCGTCCGCTGGGTGGGCGCGAAGACTTTCTGCGAACAGTTCATCCTGGAGGAGCTCAGCGAGCGGTTGCTGGAGCGGGCGGGCTACCGGGCGGCAACCCGTGAGGGCCTCGGGTCCACTATCATCTTCAACGCTCTGGTCGCCGGTGAGATCGATTGCTATGTGGACTACTCGGGCACCATCTGGGCCAACCACATGAAACGGCAGGACACGCCGGACGCGCACACGGTGCTCCTCGAGATGTCCGCCTGGCTGGAGCGCGAGCACGGCATCCGCTACGTGGGCGCGTTGGGCTTCGAGAATGCCTATGGGCTTGCCATGCGGCGCGACCGCGCCCAGGCGCTGGGTGTGCGGAGTATCGCAGACCTGGCCGCCCACGCACGGGACCTGAAGATCGGCGGTGACTACGAGTTCTTCTCGCGGCCGGAGTGGAGGGTCATCCGCGACAGCTATGCGCTCGAGTTCGGCGAACGCAAACAGTACCAGTCCACATTCATGTACCGCGCCGTGGCCGGTGGTGACGTGGACGTGATCTCGGCGTTC
>CBDVAL010000363.1:0-1654 GCA_965371955.1 uncultured bacterium
GTGTGATCATTTCAATATCAATGTATCGTACTTTGATACTATTGTCAAGCGAGAACTACGACTTTTTTTGGCGGGACCAGGCTATCGGGTGGATTCCTGCAGGCGGTGGCTATCGTCGGCCACGAGATCCAGGCCGTAAACGTCGCGCAGGCGCTGCACCACCTGCAAGGACTCGCGCCCCAGCGGCCTCTTGCCCTCGAACACGTGCAGCACGATCCCCTCCACCAGATCGCCCAGGCTCATGTCGTGGTACTCGGCCAGGCCCTTCATCACCTTCAGGAGACGGCGCTCGATGCGCAGGCCGGTCTGCACCCGCTGCACCACGCGCCGTTCCTCGGCGCCGGCCTTCTTGCCGCTGTTGCGCTTCGTGCTCATGGGGTAGCCTCCGTCCCGGCGGCCGGGAGTGGACATCGGTCGGGCATGAGGAAGACGGACCGGGCCAGCTCGGAGCCCAGGCGCTCCCTGCTGTAGTAGCGCGCCAGCGTCCCCCTGTGGTCCTGCAGCAGCTCGGGGTTGGCTCGGGCGAAGTCCTCCCAGCCGTGATCGGCAGGTAGCCGGTGCCGGTGCTCCTGGATCAGGAACAGGAAGGCCCAGGTGATGGTCTCGTGGTAGAGCGTGTGCGCGCCGTGGTGCTCGGCGAAACGCCGCAACACCAGCGGGAAGCGCCCCAGGGCCGCGAGGAGGCCATCCTCCTCCAGCAGGGTCCACGCCACGCGCAGATGCTGCTCGTGATGGAACGTTCCGGCCGGGATCTCACAGGCCTCGAGATCCCGGACCAGCTGGATACTCTCCGGGTCGAGCATGTCGGCGCCTCCGGGGTTTGCCATCGCTGTTATATTGGTACATAGGTACCAATTTGTCAAGCCCCGGCAGGCGTCCACCCCAGGCGCCGCAGCAGGGCCACGGCCTTCTTGCGGCAGTGCCGCATGCGCGATTTCACCGTTCCCGGCGGGATCCCCAGCCGGCCGCCGATGGCCTCGTAGGACAGTTGCTCCTGGAACGTCATCCTCCACAGGTTGCGGCACATCTCGGGCGACAGGTGCAGCACCCGGTGGAACAGGCACGAGCGCTCCTTCTCCTCCAGGGCCTGGTAGGGGTTGGGGCCGCTCTCCTGCTTCGCCTCCGCCAGCGCGGGCTCCAAGCGGCAGATCGCGGAACTTGCGCCGCATGCGGTCGATGGCGGTGTAGTGCGCCATGCTCTGGACGTAGGTGCGCAGCGACGAGCGGTGGCCGAAACGACCTTGCCGCAGATTGATCAGCAGCTTCTGGTGCACCGACTGGCAGAGGTCCTCGGCCTCGTCCCGCAGCGCCGGGTAGCAGGCGCGCAGCACCGTCTGGATCCAGCCCTCCACCTCCAGGAAGGCGGCGGCATCGCCGGACAGGTAGCGCTCGATGCGCTGCAGGTCCTCGCCGGACGTCCTGGCTTCGGCCTCTCGTTCCATACCATCATTGTACGCAGGCCACCTGTCGCGGGGCGAGCCGGAGGATTTCCTGGTATCATGCCCGCATGCACCCGTTTCCGAGGCACACCGTAGCACCGGCGCCGCCATGCCGTTGAAGGCCGGGTCCCGGCTGGGCCCGTACGAGATCGTCGCGCCGCTGGGCGCCGGCGGCATGGGTGAGGTCTATGAGGCCCGGGACACCCGGCTGGACC
>CBDVAL010000364.1:0-1605 GCA_965371955.1 uncultured bacterium
GGCGCCGCTGGGCGGCTTCCTCTCACCGGAGAACCAGAAGCGTATCCTGCTGTTCTTCCCCTCGGCTTCCGGCCCGCAGGTGGTCCCCGAGCAGCGCATCATCTTCCTGACCGACACGCTCACCAGCCAGGTGAAACAGGCGGTCTCCGAGCTCCTCGCCGGACCCATCACCGAGGGGCTGCTGACGTCGTTTCCGCCGGGCACCTCCCTCGAGGGCGTGTTCCTGCCCGGCACCGGCGTGGCGATCATCGACCTCGGGCGCGACGTGCTCGCCCTTCCCCGGGGCAGCGAGTGGGAGCAGGTGGCGCTCTACTCCCTGGTGAACACGGTGGTGCACAACTTCGCCGAGATCCACAGGGTGCGGATCCTGGTGCAGGGCGAGGAGGTCTCCACGCTGGCCGGCCACCTGGATACTTCGCGCCCGCTGCGCGCCGATATGCGCCGGGTGGACTGGATGTTCCAGCGCCTGCTGGACGAGAACGGCGATTTCCTGCCGTACGGCATCGGTCCGGCGCTGCCGGAGGACTGGGTGCGGCCCGAGCCGCTACCGCCGCCGTGGGTCGCGGAGCCGCAGCTCATGCAGAGCGAGCCCATGCGGCGTGAACCCCCCCCCTCCTGATGAGCGACCCGCGACCACTGGCCGTCTTCGACTCGGGTATCGGCGGCCTCACCGTCCTGCGCGCCCTGCGCCGCCGGCTCCCCGCGGAGTCCGTGCTCTACCTCGGCGATACCGCCCGCGTGCCGTACGGGACGCGCGCCGACGGGACGGTGCTGCGTTACGCCCGGGAGGCGGCGGCGTTCCTGGTGGCGCGCGACGTCAAGGCGGTGGTGGTGGCGTGCAACACCGTCTCGGCGGTGGCGCTGGATGCCCTGGCCGGCGAGTTGCCCGTGCCGGTGGTGGGTGTGCTGGAGCCCGGCGCGCGCGAAGCGTGCCGGCGGACAGGCGGCAGGGTGGGCGTCATCGGCACGGCAGCCACCGTGCGCTCGGCGGCCTACGCGCGGCGTATCCATGAGCTGCGCCCCGGGACCGAGGTATTCCAGGCGGCCTGTCCGCTGTTCGTCCCGCTGGCCGAGGAGGGCTGGGATGAGGGCGACGTGCCGCGGCTGGTGGCCGAACGTTACCTGGCGGAGCTGAAGGCCGCGGCGGTGGACACGCTGGTGCTGGGCTGCACGCACTACCCGGTGCTCAGACCGGTGATCCGCGCCGTGATGGGCGAGGACGTCGATCTGGTGGACTCGGCCGAGGCTGCGGCGGCGGAGGTGGCCGAGCTGGTGTCCGAACGCGGCTTGGCGGCACCCGGCAAGCGGGATACCGGCGCCGATCACTTCTTCGTCACGGACTCCTCCGAGCGCTTCCGCGAGGTGGGGGAACGCTTTCTGGGCGCCGCCCTGGCCCGGCTGGAGCAGGTGTCGCTGCCTGGTGTCCCGGCGCCGTCGTCTGCGATATAGTCCCCCCGGCCACTCCGTACACTAATTAATGATAGGAGCGACGCTGTGAGACAGGACGGACGTTCCCCCGAAGACCTGCGGCCGGTGAAGATGACGCCGGGTTACATCAAGCACGCCGAGGGCTCGGTTCTCATCGAGGTGGGCGATACCCGCGTG
>CBDVAL010000365.1:0-1576 GCA_965371955.1 uncultured bacterium
CCTGCGGCGCCAGATCGCCGAACGAGGCGGTGGCATCCAGGATGCAGCCGAGGGAAGCATCCTGCAGCGTGATGTTGGCAATGACGTTGGAAAGTGCCATGGGCTGGCCGCCGCCATCCACGGCCTGGTTCTTCAGGGTGATGTCCAGGGCCAGGGTCTCGCCGGCATCGGCAACACCGTCGCCGTCACCCAGGCCGCCGTCGGAGAGTGACCAGCTCACCACCTCAACGGCGCCCGTGACCAGCGCACATTCGGCGCTGATGAACACCTGCACCAGGTCGTCGGGAAAGCCGTCGTTGTTGTCGTCGTCGGAGTCGGGATCGCAGGCATCGCCGAGGCCGTCGCCGTCAGTGTCGTCCTGAACGAAGTTGAAGAAGGTGGGGCAGTTGTCCAGCACGTCCTGTGCCAGGTCGAAGTCCCAGTCCTCGCTGGCCTCGCAGGCGTCGCCGATGCCATCGCCGTCCGTGTCCGTCTGCGCCACGTTGCACACGGCCGGGCAGTTGTCGTCCCCGTCGAGGACGCCGTCGCCCATGGCAGAGCCCTGCGGGCATCCGGCGATGGTTCCCGGCAGGAGCGCCTGGAAATCATCTCCGATGGCCGCCGTGTCGGCAATGCCGTCTTCGCCCGTCCAGATCACCCTGTTGAACACCTCCAGCGTGGAGTTGAAGCTGTCGAGGATGTCGTCGCCAGCGGGCGTCGAGTCCACGCGACCGTTGAGGCCCGCGCTCAACACGACGCCGTAGTACGGTTCGCGGTCCTCGGGACCGTCGCACGCATCGCCGCGGCCGTTACCGTCTTCGTCCGTGCCGATCTGTTCGTTGAAGATGGTCACGCAGGTGTCGATGTTGTTCGGGCTCCGGTCCCCATCCATGTCACGAATGCCCAGGACGGGGTCGTAGTCGAACTCGCAGACATCTCCGATCCCGTCTGCATCGTCATCGGCCTGGTCCGGGTTATAGTCGTCCGGGCAGTTGTCGCAGGCGTCGCCGATGTGGTCAGCACGGCAGTCGGCGTCGTACGGCGCGCTGCACGTGGCCACGGAGGGGCAGAAGGTCCCGTTCGTCTCCCCGGCGGCATCGACGCAGAAGGTGTCGAAGTCCGCCTGGCCGGGGTTGGCGATATCCGTCCCGGTGAGCGGGTTGTAGCAGTTGTCATCGTCGAAGGCGGGGTCGAAGGGCGAGTCGATGACGCCGTTGGGGCCCCGGTTGGGTGTGCCATCGCCGTCCAGGTCGGTGAAATCCAGCTCGCCCGACTCGCCGTCGCCGTCCAGGTCGCAGGCCGGGTCCGCGAACGAGCCGATGAGGCTCTCCACCGCGCCGGGGGCGGAGAAGATCACGCCGGGCGTGTCCTGTTGACTCGAGACCGGCACCCAGCCCTCGAAGACTCCGGTGTCCGGACCGGTCTCCAGGAGGGGGAATGCCTCGCCGAACGGCTCCGAATCCGAGCGCACGTTGATGCTGACCGACTCGGCGAGACCGGGATCCAGGTTCGCATCCGGGTGGGTCAGGGTGAAACGCACGGACGATGCGCACCCGGAGAGCGTCGCCTGGTCCGCGGTGAGGACGCCACAGGCGGC
>CBDVAL010000366.1:0-1572 GCA_965371955.1 uncultured bacterium
TCTACTTCTACTACGTCACCGCCCTGGATTCGCTGGGCAACGAGAGCTCGGACCCACCCTCGTAACGTTCCGGGGCCTCGCGTCAGGGACAGCCGAAGTTGCCGGCCGAGCCTGCCCGGTCGGTGTCCGGCGGCCGCGGCGAGCCGCCGCTCATGATGCCGTAGGGGCCCTCCAGGGTCAGCTTGTCCGCCACCGCGACCCAATAGCCCTCGAAGACGACCCCCGGCACCAAGGGGGTCCAGCGCCCCGTGTTCGCGTCCACCTGCGTCCAGGACCCTATGGCCCCCCCCGACTCCAGATCGCAGAACTTGTGGGTCCAGTCCCCGGCCAGGAACGAGGCCACGCTGTCGGCGCGGTACAGGTGGTAGATCACGGCGGGGTCCGGCTGCAGCTCGAGCTCGATGGTGCCCAGGCCGTCCACATCCATGCGCAGCGGCACCGGCGAGCCCGCCGGGCTCACCTCCAGCGGCGTGCAGGTCTCGCACTGGACCACCAGGTTGGCGGTGTCGGTACAGGGCCCGCCGCTGGCCACCTCCACCGAGTAGGTCCTGCCACAGGCCGTCGGGTTCAGGGCCAGCGTCTGCGACGCTCCCACCACCTGCGCCAGGTCGTCGCGCCAGGTGTAGCTGGTGAAACCCGGGCCGGCATCCAGGGTCACGCCGGGGAACTCCAGGCACATGGGATCCGGGGTCTGAGTCGCCGAGGCCACCGGTGGCGCCAGCACGGTCACCGGCACCACGGCGAGGTCCTGGCCCAGCGTGACCTGATCGCGCACGCGCACGGTGTAACTGGTGCTGAAGGCCGGAGTCACCACCAGGTCCGGGTCCGTGGACCAGTCCTGCAGCAACTCCGCGAACAGCTTGAACTGGTACTCCAGCGTCCCGGAGCAGTCGTCGCCGAACTCGGAACTGCCGGCATCGGCCAGCAGGAGCGAACCGCCGTCGCACACCGTATCCGGCGTGGCGCTGGCGGCGGCGGTCACCTGGCAGGGCACCGGGTCGCAGACCACCGCGGCGGACTGCGCCGCAAACAGCGACCAGGAGTTGATGACCCCGCTCTCGCCGCTGCGCGTATCCACCACCTTGAGCTGCCAGTTGCCGAGGACGTTCTCGCCCAGGAAGTCGGCCGTGGAGCCGGGACCGTCGGAGAACGTCAGCGTGTCGTAGGTGGTGAGGATATCGTTGCCGTTGCAGCCGCTGCCGTCGTGCAGCCGCACCGTGGTGCCGATGGGGGAGGTCAGGTCCACCAGCAGATCGCCGATGCGCGTGTGGGAGATATCCACCGATACGGTGAGGACACCGATGGGAAACGAGGCGGATACGGGGGCCGTCGAGATCACCCCCGGCGGGCTGTTGTCCGGAATGGGCAGTGGCGTGTCCACCGCGCTGAACGTGCCGGAGCCGCCGGCGGTGCTGCCCACCATCTCCTGGAACGAGGCCGCGAACGGGCCCGCGTCGCTGCTGATGGCCAGGTCGAAGTTCATCACCGTGCCGCACGGCACGCTCTGAGCCACCTTCACCTGGAAGTGCGGCGGCAGCGACGTCACGGTGCCCAGCGAGGGGACGGTGGGCC
>CBDVAL010000367.1:0-1556 GCA_965371955.1 uncultured bacterium
GGCGCTCGAGTTGCGCCGGCTGTTCCGGGTCCGCCGCAGAGCACAGGGCCAGGCTGGCCAGCAGCAGGATCCCGAGCAGGGCCCGGACCCAGGGGTTGTTCGTGCGTCTGTCCATCCGAACTCTCACTTTCTCGCCGCCTGCGGCGGCTGTCTCCGGCGCATCCGGGGCAGATTATCGCTTTCGAGCCGGGAATGTGAGCCCGTCAGCGCCTCGTCTGCACCATCTCACCACAGGCACGGTGCACATCTTCCAGCGAGATGGCCTCCATCCACTCCCGCGCCTGCTCGCCCTTGACCCGGTAGGGGCGCGATTCCGGCCCGGCGTAGAGCACACGATGGCCGCTCCCCCGGGCATCGTAGGGGGCATTGACCACGGGATCGGTGGCTCCGAACAGCCCCAGCACCCGCGTGCCCGCCGCCCAGGCCAGGTGCATGGGCCCGGTGTCACCGCCCACGAACAGGTCCACACCCTGCAGCACAGCCGCCAACTGGCGCAGGTCCGATGACGGCACCACCGCCGGGGGCGTGGTGGTGGCCTCACACGCCGTCCGGATCAGCTGTTCCTCGCCGGGACCGCCGGCAATGAGAACCTGCACGCCGTCGTCGTGCAGCCGGCCGGCCAGGAGGCCGAAACGATCCGCAGGCCAGCGCTTGTAGGCCTGCCGCCGGCTGGTGCCGGGGTAGAGCAGGACCCGCGGGCGGTCGGCAGGCGCCAGGGACGCCAGGACGCCCTCGGCCCAGGCGCGGTGATCCTCGGACAGGGCGAGCCGGGCGCGCGGCGGCGGTTGCACCCCTGGCTCCACACCCAGTGGACTCAGTAGCTGGAAGTTACGCTCCACACGGGACATTCGCTCCCGGTGCGGCTCCACGCACTGCGTGTAGAAGCGATGTGCGGACTCCTTGGCGTGCCCGGCGGCCAGGCCGATGCGTACCGGACAGCCGGTGGCGCGGCTCAGCAGGGCGCTCTTGAGGGTCCCCTGCAGGTCCACCACGGTGTGGTAGCGCGCCTCACCCAGCGCGCTGAGAGTCCGGCGAAGCTCGCGGTAGGAGGTCAGCAGCCGCAGGCGAGACGCGGCGCGCACCAGCGCTTTACGGCGGAAGGTCAACACCTGCCGCAGGTCCGGATGGCCCTGCAGCACATCGGCACAACGCTCCTCCACCAGCCAGTCCACCCTGGCGTCGGGGAAGGTCCGGCGCAACAGGTCCAGGGCCGGCAGGGCGCGGATCACGTCGCCCACGGCGCCCAGACGCACCAGGAGGATGGGTCCGGTGGCCGGGGAGAGCGACCCGGCGTCAGTGACAACGGGGCGGGAAGTGTTCCTCAAGATGAGAACGATTATGGACGAGCCTCTCGGGTGACTCAACCGCGCTAGAGGCCCGGCCGGAATGTCTGGAGTCGTCCGCTCTGCCCCTCAATGTAGAGGGGCGCTTTCTACTCGCCCTTCCGTTCGCGGATGGCCCTACCTTCCGCGTCGCCGCTCAATGTTTCTCGAGGACGAGCGCGCGGGCCCAGCAGGTGTTCGGCGGGCTATCCATGACCGTCGTGCACCATGAGT
>CBDVAL010000368.1:0-1555 GCA_965371955.1 uncultured bacterium
GGGCTGGTCCTCTCTGGTCATCCTGCTCACGCTGTTCGGCGTGATCTCGGCAGTGACGTTGATGGTCATCCTCAGCGGAGACGAGGCGCGCGTCACGCCCGATGCCGGTGGCACACGACCGTACGGCCCCGCCGACTTCCCTGAGATCGACTTCGACCCTCCTCTCCTGCCGGAACTGGTGGAAGCGGCCGAGGGTGAGGAACCGGAGCACTTCACCGTCCCGCCGGCGCCGTTCTCCCAGGAGGGGATCTTCCCGTGCTCCGAGTGCCACGCCGACCTGGACGTGAACTACGAACGCCGGGAGCTGGAAATGTTCCACGACGACATCCAGCTGGACCACGGGCCGAAGGACCGCTGGTGTTTCGACTGCCATGACGCCGAGGATCGCGATCATCTGCGCCTTGCCGGCGGCGAGCTGGTGGGCTTCGACGAATCCTACCGCCTCTGCGGTCAGTGCCACGGCACCATCTTCCGCGACTGGCGCGAGGGGATTCACGGCCAGCGGCGCGGCTACTGGAACGGCGCCAAGAGCTACCTCCTGTGTGCGCATTGCCATGACCCACACGCCCCCGCCTTCCAGCCCATGAAGCCGCTACCGCCGCCGGTGCGTCCCAGCTTCCTGCGCGGGCCCCCCGAGGAACACGGACCATGAGTGGACAACCTCAGGAGAAGCCCGGCAAGAAGCTCCCCATGCTGAGCCGGCGCAAGTTCCTGGCCGGTGGAACGGTGGCCATGGCCGCCATCGCCGCGGGTGTCACCGGAGCCTCGCCGGGCTTCATCGAGCGGCTGCTGCGCAGGCGCTTCGTGGAGATGTCTCCCGCCGAGATGGCGCGCATCATCGCGGACATGGAGTCCGACTACAAGCGCAAGTACGGCAAGGCCATCAAGGTGGGGACCACCGGCGCACAGCCGGGAGTGCTGTTCGGCTACGCACTGGACCTGTCGCGCTGCATCGGCTGCCGACGCTGCGTCTACGCCTGTGTGAACGAGAACAACCAGTCCCGGGATCCACAGGTGCAGTGGATCCGCGTCCTCGAGATGGAAAAGGAAAAGGGCATCGACCTGTACGAGTCGGACCCCTACTACGACCCCGAGATGGTGCCTGAGAAGGATTCGTTCTACATGCCGGTGGCCTGCCAGCAATGCCGCAACGCGCCGTGCGTCAAGGTCTGCCCGGTCAAGGCCACATGGCAGGAGCCGGACGGCATCGTGGTCATCGACTACGACTGGTGCATCGGGTGCCGCTGCTGCATGTCGGCCTGTCCCTATGGAGCCCGTCACTTCAACTGGGCAGATCCCGAGATCCCCGGGGAGGAGATCAACCCGGATACTCACTACCTGGGTAACCGCCCGCGCAGCAGGGGCGTGGTGGAGAAGTGCACCTTCTGTATTCACAGGGTACGCAAGGGTCGATATCCCGCCTGCGTGGAGATCTGCCCGGTGGGAGCGCGCAAGTTCGGAAATCTCCTTGATGAGAGCAGCGAGATTCGTTACCTGATGCGCGAGAAGCGGGTCTTCGTCCTGAAGGAGGACCTGAACACACAACCCAAGTTCT
>CBDVAL010000369.1:0-1552 GCA_965371955.1 uncultured bacterium
CATCTACCTGCTGGCCCGGGAGGCCAAGGGACACGGCGTTCCCCAGGTGATGGAAGCGGTGACGCTGCGCGAAGGCGCCATGCGTCCCCGGGTGGCCGTGGCCAAGATGCTGGCATCGGCGCTCACCATCGGCTCCGGCGGCTCCTCCGGCCGCGAGGGCCCCATCGTTCAGATCGGCTCGGCCATCGGCTCCAGCGTGGGCCAGGCATTGCGCGTCTCCGGCCGCCGCCTGCGAACCCTGGTGGGCTGCGGCGCCGCCGGCGGCATCGCCGCCGCGTTCAACGCACCGATAGCCGGTGCGCTGTTCGCCCTGGAGATCATCCTGGGCGACTTCGGCGTGTCTCACTTCAGCCCCATCGTCATCTCCTCGGTGACCGCCACGATCATCTCCCGGCATCACTACGGCGACTTCCCGGCGTTCAAGGCGCCGCCCTACCATCTGGTGAGCGCGTGGGAACTACCCATCTACGCCATCCTGGGCCTCCTTGCCGGCGTCATCGCGGTGATCTACGCGCGCACGCTGCACCGCGCCGAGGATCTGTTCGAGCACAAGGTGCCCGGCCCGGAGTGGCTCAAGCCGGCGCTGGGCGGAGTGCTCCTGGGGTTGCTGGCGCTCAAGCTGCCGCAGGTCCTGGGCGTCGGCTACGGCGCCATCGACGCTGCCCTGCAGGGCGAAGTCACGCTGTGGCTGCTCCTGGCACTGGTGGGCGGCAAGATCCTCGCCACGTCGTTGACCCTGGGCTCCGGCGGATCGGGCGGGATCTTCGCGCCGTCACTGTTCATCGGCGCCATGGGCGGCGGCTTCGTGGGGACCATGGCGCACCGGCTGCTGCCGCACGCCACCGCGGGCCCCGGGGCCTATGCCCTGGTGGGCATGGGTGCAGTGGTGGCCGGCGCCACCCACGCGCCCATCACCGCCATCCTCATCCTGTTCGAGCTCACCAGTTCGTACGCCATCATCCTGCCCCTGATGATCTCCTGCATCATCGCCACCCTGGTGGCGCAGCGCCTGGATCCGGAGAGCATCTACACGCGCAAGCTGGTGGACAAGGGCATCGAGATCCATCGCGGACAGGACGTGAACGTCCTGCGCGCCATCAGCGTGCGCGACGTCCTGCAACCGGGCACCGCCACCGTGCGGCGCACCGAGACGTTACGCAACCTGATGGAGCGCCTGGCGGACCTGCCCCACTCCCATCTTTACCTGGTGGACGACGCCGGCAAGCTCACGGGTGTCGTGACCATGCAGAACATCCGCCGCATGCTCCTGCATCGCAACGAGCTACAGGATCTCATCCTTGCCGGTGATCTGGAGGACCGGGATCTCGCGTCAGTGACTCCGGACGACAGCGCGGACGACGCACTGCGCCTGTTGCGCAAGGAGTCTGCGGAGGAACTCCCCGTGGTGGACCCGGAGGATCCAGGCGTCCTCCTGGGCACCGTCTCCCGGCGCACCCTGCTCGACACGTACTACCGCGAGGTGTTCAAGCGTGACCTCGCCGGCGAGGTCCTGGCGGGAGTGAAGGCGTCCGAGCACATGGCGCTGGTGCCC
>CBDVAL010000370.1:0-1543 GCA_965371955.1 uncultured bacterium
TCGCTATCACCGGTATCGGATGTCGACTGCCCAAGGCCAATAGCCCGGCGCAACTGTGGCGCAGTCTGTGCTCGGCCCAAAGTGCGATCGAGGAGATACCGGACGCGCGCTACGACTCCGAGGCCGCTTTTGACCCACGCCCGGGCACCCCGGGCAAGCTGTACACGACCACGGCGGGGCTGGTGGACGACCCGGCACGATTTGACGCGAGCTTCTTCGGCGTTTCGGGGCGGGAGGCCGAGAAGTTGGATCCCCAGGCGCGCATCATGCTCCATGTAACGTGGGAGGCACTCCAGGACGCGAACCTCGTCCCCGAGGATCTGAGGGGATCAGAGACTGGCGTGTACGTCGGCAGCTTGTATGCCGAGTACGAGCGCGCCTTCCTTATTAATCCCGACAGCTATGACGTCTACGCGTGGGTGGGAAGCACCATGCGCAGTGGGCTGGCCGGTCGAGTCAGCGCCGCCTTCGACTTTCGCGGTCCCAGCATCATGGTGGATACGGCCTGTTCGTCGTCCCTGGTGGCGCTGCACCTGGCCTGCCGCGCCTTGCAGACCTCCGATTGTTCTCTGGCGATCGCCGGCGGCTCCAATCTGTTGGTGGATCCGGTGTACACGATGGGCTACTCGTCGGCCAGCATGCTGGCACCCAACGGGCAGGCCAAGCCTTTTTGCCAGGATGCGGATGGCACGGCTCGGTCCGATGGAGTGGCCGTGGTGGTTCTCAAGCTGCTGGAAGATGCCCTCGCGGATGGTGATGAGGTCTACGCGGTGGTGCGCGGCGGCGCGATCAACCACGGCGGAGCCTCCAGCCCCTACATGCAGCCGAGCCATGAGGGACAGACGGTCGTGTTGAGCCGTGCCCTCCGGGACGCTCGGGTCGAGCCCGACGAGATCCAGTACCTGGAGGCTCACGGCACCGGAACCCGGGTGGGCGACCCCATCGAGCTCAGCTCGATCGCCAGTGCCCTGTGTGACGGTCGCGATGAGGACGATCCTCTGCTGGTGGGTTCCCTCAAGGGGAACATCGGACACACGGAAGGAGCCGCGGGGATCGCCGGCGTGATCAAGGTCGCCCTGGCTCTGCGACACCGCAGACTCCCGCCGAGCATCAACGCGACTCCGCTCACGCCTTCGTTCGCCTGGGATCGGTGGCCGTTGGAAGTATGCACCGAACTGCGGGAGTGGCCCCGCCCCAAAGTGCAGCTCGTGGCCGGCGTGAACACCTTTGGTGTCACCGGCATCAACGCGCATGTAATTCTGGGGGAGGCTCCCCTCAACCCCGCGTCGACAGCGCGCGGTGAGTCCCAACAAGATGTGCCATCGCGGCCGCACCTGCTGACCCTTTCCGGTCACAGCGCGGCCTCCCTCAGTGCCGCGGCTGCCAACTTTGTGAGCCACCCCTTCGCCGCCGACGAGAGCCTGGAGGACATCTGTCGATCCGCCGCCGAGCGTGCGGTCCATCAATCCCATCGACTCACCGCCCTGGTGGAATCCAGGGAGGACATCACGGCCGTCCTGTCCGAGCACCTCGAAGACGTGGA
>CBDVAL010000371.1:0-1523 GCA_965371955.1 uncultured bacterium
GGGTGGCCGCAGGTGACTGTCCGGTGCTGTGCAAGCCGATCCAGTCGTGCGAGCTCGAGCTCCAGGTCCGCCGCGCGCTGAGCCCGGACGCGGGCTCGCGCCGCGCCTAGCAGCCCGTTGAACAACTGCGCCGTCGCCGAGAGCGAGCAGGATAGTCGTCCTGCAAGGAGCGAACCGGAGGCGAATTGGTGGAACGGGGTGGGCGGTTTGCTCCTCCTACCCCTACATGCTGTGGTTTCACCAATCGTATCCATGGGTCACGTCGGCCTCGGTCACCGGGGCGGTGGCGACCATCTGCTCAAGGAGCCGGCGAAACACGAGACCACGGCTGCGCGAGGTGCGGCGGTTGAACCGGAACGTGAACTCCTCGAGGTAGGACTGCACGTGGGCCGAGCCAACCGATCCCTGATGCGTGCCAAGGATCCATCGCTTGAACAAGCTGGCTACGCGATGCACTCCGGGCAGGAGCATGTGGGCGGGATCGTCGGTTGCGGCCTGGACGATCTTCCTGTGGGTGTAGCCGAGCTTCTGGACACCGTTGTACCCGACCCAGCCGTCGGTGCGCACGACGCTGCGACGCGCCACGACATCGCCGACGAACCCCAACAGGCTCGCACCGGACGCGTCTGGGATGTGCCGCATCCGGATGCGTCCAAAGCCCTTTGGCTCCTTGAGCTCCACGGCTATCACCACGATGCACTTTCGCGCCCCACGGCCGGGTTTGCCACCGTGATCGATCCCTCCAACAAACGACTCATCCACTTCTACCATGCCCGACAACGGTCCTCGCTCAGCGCGCACCATGGCCACCCTGAATCGCTGCAGCATCGCCCATGCCACGCGGTAGGACGTGCCCAAGGTGCGCTCCAGCGTCTTGGCAGACAGGCCGTTCTTGGCGGTCGTGACATGCCAAGCCGCCTCGAACCAAGTCGTCAACGGCGTTCGAGTCTTGTCCAGGATCGTACCAGCGGTGATCGACGCCTGATGCCGGCACTCGGAACACACCAGGCGCCCACGAGACTGGCACCATGGCTCCACAGACGCGGTGCAACGCGGGCAGACGAAGCCACCACCCCATCGCAGGGCCTCCAGGTAGGTGAGGCAGGCGTCGTCATCGGGGAACATCTCGACGAAGCCCCGATACGACCCCGGATAGTCGCGTCCCGCGATCAGCTTCCGCGGTTGGCTGCCATCTGCCCTCGAGGAACTCACCCCAATATCTTGGGGGTGGAGGAGCAAACCGCCCACGCCGTTCCACCAATTCACCTGCATTTTCGCGAACCCACCCGAGCGAGAACCCACGCACCTGGACGATTCGCGTCCCGTAGGACAGCCTCCTCGCGATGAGGGCGGGGCCAGCTGCGGTCGGTGCCGCTGTGGTGGTCGGCGCAGTGGCCCTGGTCTGGTGGCTCGGCTCGGGTCCGCCGACCGCGACCGAGGTCACCTACACGCGCGATGTCGCGCCGATCCTGTTCGAGCATTGCGCGGTCTGCCACCGGCCCGGGGAAGCCGCCCCGTTCCCG
>CBDVAL010000372.1:0-1516 GCA_965371955.1 uncultured bacterium
GTTCAGCACATCGTCCAGCCGCACATGGTAGCCGCCGTCCTCATTGACGTGCGTGCACTCCAGCAGCATCAGGTCGGCCCCCCTGGACGCCTCCACGAGGCCGTCGAACCACTCGGTATCGCCGCTGTAGACCACCGTCTTGCCGTCCATCTCCACGCGTAGGCCCAGGCAGTCCAATCCCGGGGCATGGCGCACAGGAAACGGAGTCACCCGCACCGCACCCACTTCCACCGAGGCCTCGGGGCGCAGTTCCAGGAAGCGGACCTGCATGCGGTCGGCGCCGGAGATGCCCGAACTGTAGAGCGCATGGGCCAGCCGGTCGGTCTGCTGCTCCAGCCCGGCAGGTCCGGCAATCCAGAGCGGATGGTCGCGCGGCTCCCTGCAGCGATGCTCCAGGAACAGGAAGGGGATGCCGCCGAAGTGATCGCCGTGCAGGTGGCTCACCAGGACGGCGTCCAGCGTGGCCGGCCTGATGCCCAGGCGCTTCATGGCGGCAAGGCTGCCGGGGCCGCAATCCAGGAGCAAGCTGGCGGAATCCCCCTGCAGCAGGTAGCAGGCATTGCTGCGCCCGCCGCTGCCGAAAGCATCCCCGCAGCCCACCACCTGAAGGCGCATCGGTCTCTCCTGACCCCATCGTGAAGCCGCGCTCGACCAACGGCTACCCTATCACTTGGAGAGCGCATCCGGGGAGTCCGCATCAGCACGCAGGAAATTGAGGCCGGTAAAGTCCGCCAGCTCCTGGCGCAGGTAATCCTTGAGCCGCTGAACGATCTTGCGCTCGCGCTGGCGCACCGCCTCACGCGAGATACCGTGGCTCTCGCCGATCTCCTGCAGCGTCGCCGGCGTGTCGGACAGCAGGCGGGAATGGAAGATGTCACCGTCGCGCTCGTCGAGCGTGTCGCCGAAGGTCTCGAGCTTGTCGCGCAGGGTCTGCTGGAACTCCTCCTCCGCCAACACCTCGTCGGCAGGCGGCTGTGGGCTGGCCATCATATCGGAGTAGGAGCTTTTCCCGTCCTCGGAGATCGGCTCGTCGATGGAGAGATCCCGCACCATTCCCAGCTGCACGTCGATCAACTCCTTCGTGCTCACACCCAGGCGCTCGGCGAGGATCTCCGGCTCCGGCTTGATGCCCTTTGCCTCCAGCGCTTGCCTCTCCTTCTTGAGGTTCCACAGCAGACGCCGCCGGGTGTTGGTGGTGCCCACGCGCACCAGGCTCCAGTGGTCGATGAGGTACTTGAGCATGTAGGCGCGAATCCAGAAGGAGGCATAGGCGGAGAAGCGCACACTGCGATACGGGTCAAACTTCCGCACCGCCTGCAACAGACCGATGTTGCCCTCCTGGATCAGGTCGAGAAGGTTGTGCGCCGTGCGCCGGAAATTCATGGCGATGTGCACCACCAGGCGCAAGTTGTGAGTGGCCATGTGGTACGCCGCCTGCGAGTCGCCGTACTCGCGGTAGCGGATTGCCAGTTCCTTCTCCTCCTCGGGGCTGAGAAGGGGAAAGCGGCCCACGTCG